>NZ_JARVTG010000002.1:1513142-1845963 GCF_029846635.1 Pokkaliibacter sp. MBI-7
TTAGGCAGACCTTTCAGCAAGGCGATACACTTATCGCGCAGCATGCCTGGAACCAGCCACTGCAGGCGCTCCGCGGGTAACTGCCGCAGCAGTGCCACAGGCACGTCCAGCGTGACACCATCGAGCTTATGCCCCGGATCAAAATGGTAATTCAGCGGGAGCTCCATGCCCTGCCAGCGGAAAACGTCGGGATATTGAGCCTCAGTGACACCTTCGGCCTGATGTCTCATCAGATAGGCTTTGGTCAGAAACAGTGCTTTAGGATCGCGCTGCTCAACACGCTTACGCCAACTCTCAAACGACGCCCCCCCAACGACCTGCTGTCCACCCAGCTCATCCAGCTTCTCGCGATAGAACGCGTACAGTGTTTCTTCATCGACCAGAATGTCGCGACGGCGTGACTTCGCCTCTAATGTTTCTACCTCGTCAAGCAGATCCCGGTTGTGACTGAAGAAAGGTGCGCGCGTATCATAGTCACCATTCACCAGCGCCTCGCGAACGAACAGGGTCTGGCTAACTTCCTGATCTACCTTGCTATAACTGACCTTGCGTTTCGGG
Source organism: Pokkaliibacter sp. MBI-7 (assembly GCF_029846635.1). Taxonomy (NCBI): domain Bacteria; kingdom Pseudomonadati; phylum Pseudomonadota; class Gammaproteobacteria; order Oceanospirillales; family Balneatrichaceae; genus Pokkaliibacter; species Pokkaliibacter sp. MBI-7. Next base: position 1,513,701 of record NZ_JARVTG010000002.1, read on the forward strand.
ACAATAATCAGCCCAAACAAGGTTCGCTGCTGATAGGCCACTACCTCTGCACGTTTGCGCTCCCAATGCGGCTCCAGATAGGCATCTTTGAGCAAGCCTTCTGCAAGCGGTTCTACCCATTCAGGCTCAATTCGGGCCGCACAACGACCGTACAGCCTGCTGGTTTCCACCAGCTCGGCAACAACAACCCAACGAGGCTTTTTCTTGAAGAGTGCAGAGCCGGGGAAGATCATAAAGCGACGATTGCGGGTACCATGATAATCCCCCTCGTCCGCTTTCTGGCCGATATTCCCCAACAGCCCGGTCAGCAATGATTGATGGACCGCCTCGTAGCTTGCCGGATCTGCGTTGAGAGCCAGCCCCATCTCCTTGATCAGCAAATACAGCTGGCGATGCACATCACGCCACTCCCGCATGCGCAAATAGTTAAGGAATTGCTTGCGACAATACTGGCGCAACTGATTCTGGCTTAACTCCTGACGCTGCTCTTCATAGCCCTGCCATAACTGCACATAACTGAGGAAGTCCGAGTCATCATGCTGCCACTGCCGGTGCCTTTCATCAGCGGCCTGCTGCTTCTCTGTCGGACGCTCGCGAGGATCCTGTACCGTCAGGGCACTCACAATGATCAGTGCTTCGCTCAGGGAGCTACGCTCAGCTGCGGCAAGAATCATGCGACCTAATTGTGGATCGATTGGCAGTCTGGCCAGCTGCCGCCCCAGAGCCGACAGCTCTCGGCTGCTATCTACCGCCCCCAGCTCTTGCAACAGGCGGAAGCCATCATTCACAAAGCGGCTGTCGGGCCGTTCAAGGAAAGGGAACTCTTCGATATCGCCAAGCTTGAGCGACAACATCTGCAGAATGACGGACGCCAGATTAGTCCTCAGAATTTCTGCATCGGTAAACAAGGGCCGCGAAATAAAGTCCTCTTCGCTATACAGCCTTATACAGACGCCAGGACCAAGACGCCCACAACGCCCTTTTCGCTGATTGGCGCTCGCCTGGGAAATGGGCTCAATCGGCAGGCGTTGCACTTTAGATCGATAGCTATAACGACTGATGCGCGCGACACCGGTATCAATCACATAGCGGATACCCGGCACTGTTAACGAGGTTTCGGCCACGTTAGTCGAAAGAACAATACGCCTGCCACGCCCCGAAGGATGAAACATTTTTTGCTGTTCCGCATTAGAGAGACGCGCATAGAGAGGCAGTACTTCGGTATCACGCAGATTAGCCTTGCGCAGCACTTCAGCTGCTTCGCGTATTTCTCGCTCCCCACTGAGAAATACCAGCACGTCACCTAGCGGCAAGCGCTGCTGACGCTCGTACTCCGCCAGTTCTTCTACCGCCTCCAACACACCTTCGTATTGCGTCAGATCACGATCACCAGCCTCTTCATCATCGTCAGACCAGCCCACCAGCGGACGGTAACGCACTTCGACCGGGTAGGTTCGGCCAGAGACCTCAAGCACAGGGCAATTATCAAAGTGCTGGGAAAAGCGCTGCAGATCGATAGTTGCAGAGGTGATAATGATTTTCAGGTCAGGGCGCTTCGGCAGAATTCTGCACAGGTAACCAAGCAGGAAGTCGATGTTGAGGCTCCGCTCATGAGCCTCATCGATAATCAGCGTATCGTATTGTTCCAAGAGTGGATCATGCTGGGTTTCTGCCAGCAGTATGCCATCGGTCATGAGTTTAATGCGTGTACTGGCGACTGACTCATCAGTGAAGCGGACCTGATAACCCACCATCTCACCCAGCGGCACGGACAGTTCTTCTGCCACACGCGCAGCCACTGCTCGAGCGGCCAGCCGTCTTGGCTGAGTGTGGCCGATGCGACCTCGGGCACCACGACCCAACTCAAGACACAGCTTGGGCAACTGTGTGGTTTTACCTGAGCCCGTTTCGCCTGCAATGACGACTACCTGATGACCATCAATCAATCTCAGTATTTCATCGCGCTTCTGGCAAATAGGCAGTTGCTCGTCGTAGTTGAAAACCACGCGTTGTTCCAGGCGGGAAGCGACGGTAGCCGCAGAGTTCTCAGCCAGCGTCTCGAAGCGTCCTAGCAGCTTGTCAAACGGCCGCTGCTCTTTCTGAGCTTTGCGAATAGCACCCAATATTCGCCGCAATTGACGCGCATCAGCGAGCGTACAATGTGCGAGGCGGTCGTACAGCTCATTAAATGATAGGTTTTCCACTACAGACCTGTATCCTAACCTGTCGATTTGGGCTGGGCATTATAGGCGAGAGCCTAAGGCTATGCAGCTGTGGGCTCCGAGTACGCATGACAGAACCCGCTATTCAGCCCAATCCCACTCCATTTCTTCCACTGTGGCCATGTCGTTGTGTAACAAACAGGCCTGGCGCAGCACCCCCAGAGCGATGGCCGCCCCACTACCCTCCCCCAGGCGAATATTGAGGTTAAGCAAAGGCCTCGCTTCCATTGCCGCAAGAAGAGGCTCGTGCGCAGGCTCGGCAGAGACATGACTGAAAATCAGCCATTGTCTTACAGCAGGCTGAATGCGAACGGCCAGCAAGGCAGCAGCACTACCCACCACACCATCCACCATGGCAGGAAGACCTAACTGGGCACAACGGATAAAGCCCCCGACTTGAGCCGCTATTTCCAGTCCACCCAGACATTGCAGCACCTTCAACGGCGCAGTGGCAGATGTTATCTGATGGTATCTGAGTGCATCAGCGACACGGGAAACCTTCAACGCCAGCACATCTTCATCCAGCCCACTGCCAGCACCACAGACCTGCTCGGCTTTCAGGCCCAGACAGGCAGCGGCTAGGGCGGCGGCTGCAGACGTTGCACCGCTGCCGATATCCCCCGCCAGCCATAAGCGGCAGCCGGACTCCCATGCAGCATCAACGCGGTCTCGGCCAATCGCCATCGCCTTGAAGCATTCATCTTCCTGCATTGCCACCTGATCAACGAAACTGGCTGTACCTTGCCTGACAACTCGATTCAACACGCCCTGCATAGGTTCAAGCTGACCACGCGCCCCGACGTTGACCAGCTCAAAACGAGCCCCCTGAGTCCGAGCAAGGATGCTGATCGCCGCACCTCCACGTGAAAATATGCGGATACGCTCTCTGGTAAGCTTTTCATGGGAGGACGAAATACCCTCATCAATGACACCGTGATCGGCTGCAAAGACAGTAATATGAACAGGATCGATGGCAGGCCTGGCTGTGGACTGCATCGCCGCCAGCAACACTGCCACTTTTTCAAGCTCTCCCAAGCTTCCAAGGGGCTTGGCAAGGCAGGCCTGCCTTGCTTCAGCCTGCTGCCTGAAGATCTGCTTGGGAGATTTACTCGCCTGCTCAAACCAGTAATCAGTCACTTTCGCTCCTCTGGCCTCGGGGACCGACATCTTTCGTGAAGGTGGTATAAAAAGTGTCCAAGGTTATAAGCAATGCCATACAGGGAGTCCAGTTATTAATCCACTTGCCCCTTGACCATCACAAGCCCTGTTCCTACCATCTGCGGCATGCTTACCAAGGACGCCAGCCGATGAATACACAGCTCTGCTGCTTAGGATTATCCAAGCGCCTCATACGATGGGGGGCAGGCATTGCAGCGGGCATGGTGATTTCGGTCTCGGCACAGGCACAGTTTCAGGAGATCATCCCCGATCAGGCAATTTTGCAGGACGTATTGCAACGCCACCTGCATCTGGACATTCGCTTTACTCATCCGATGGACATGGGTCCAGTGCTACCGATGGATTACCCGGAGGAAGTCGGTGTGATTGCCAATGGCCGTCGGACCATTCTGACTGACAAACTACAGACAAATACAGAAGACGGTGCGCAAACGTTCAGTTTGGACTACGAAGTCAAAGCACCAGGTGATCATATCTTTTATATAGTACCAACCCCTTACTGGGATTCGTCCGAGCAAAAAATGATCAGCCAGTATGCAAAGGTCATTGTGGACGCCTACGGTGCAGGTAATGGCTGGGACGTACTGGTCGGTATGCCGATGGAAATTCAACCCCTGAGCCGCCCTTATGCACTATGGGCTGGCAATGTATTTCAGGGCGTCGTCCTGCGTCATGGAGAGCCCGTCCCGTATGCCGAACTATCGGTAGCCTACCACAACGATGGCAGTGTGATTCCGCCTGCAGATTCCTATTCAGAACAAATCATCAGAGCAGACATCAACGGCACATTCACCTATGGTATACCGAAGGCAGGCTGGTGGGGTTTTGCCGCCGCTGCCATGGCCAACGACCCCCTCAAAAATCCAGAGGGTGAAGCCGTTAACCACGAAGAAACTGGCGTGATCTGGGTTCACGCGCTCGACATTCACAAGGCCCATTGATCAAACCTATGCGCAAACTGTTTTCCAAGCTGCCCTCCCTTTGCCTTCTGGGCATACTGTGCTCGTTCAGCAGCTCAGCATTTGCGCACAAACTAAAGCTGTTCCTCTCTGTTGAGGGCCGTTATGTCTCCGGGCAAACCTACTTTATAAATGATGGCCCCGCCCCCGGCACCACTATCAAACTACTGGACGCACAAAACAGAACCATTACCCAGATCCTGTCTGACGCGGATGGCTATTTTCGCCTGCCTCTTCCTGAACGAGGGGAAGTAATGGTTGAAGCCGATGCAGGTGCGGGTCACTCCGATCATGTGCACCTCACGCCACAACCGACTGTCAGCCAGACAACCCCCATTGATGATGACATGAGCCCCTCGCAGAGACTGGACTTTGGCATCATCCAACACCAGCTCGACAACCTGCACGAACAGCTGCAACAGCATGATCAGCGCACCCGCCTGTTCGATATCTTTGGTGGCCTGGGCTACATTCTGGCGATCTTGTTTGGCTTACTGCTCTGGCGTCATCACAACCGCCGATAGTCCATACAGGCATATTGCATTTCTAGCTTGATGACCTACACTGCGCGGATGTTGTCTGGTACCTCCCATCGTCTGCTCTGCCGTAGAAACGTCATCATCCACTGTTAAAAAAGCACTCCCCCACTATGGTGTTGAGGAAACAGACCATGACTCAGAGCAATACGCTGGGATGGTATGAATGGGTTTCGTTACCCGAGCTCGGACTGCCTGCGATTAAAGCGAAGGTGGACACCGGGGCACGTACTTCCTGCCTGCACACCTACAGGGTAGAGCCATTTAATCGTGATGGAGAACCCTGGATTCGGTTCCATGTTCATCCCTTACAGCACAACAGTGACACTTCTATCTGCTGCGAAGCCAAGGTCAAGGAGCAGCGTCAGGTAAGGGATTCTGGAGGGCATACCACATTAAGGTATGTCATCGAGACAACCATTAGCCTCGGTACGCTGCTTCATCAGGTTGAAATCACCCTGACAGCACGCGATGACATGCAATTCCGCATGCTGCTTGGGCGTACATCCATACCCAAGGGCTGCGTGGTGGACCCACATCGTTCACGACTGATGTCTGGCAAACCTGCCAGCAAAAAGAAATCCAAGAAGGCCGAATCATGAAGATTGCCATCCTTTCCCGTAACCCGGGACTTTACTCTACCAAACGCCTTCTGGAAGCTGCCGAGCAACGTGGACACGAAGCGCGTGTGATCGATACCCTTCGTTGTTATATGAACATCTCCAGCAATGCACCCAGCATTCACTATATGGGTGAAGACCTGAATGACTACGATGCCGTGATTCCACGTATCGGAGCATCAGTGACGTTTTATGGCACTGCGGTACTTCGCCAGTTTGAAATGATGGGTGTCTATCCTCTCAACGAGTCTGTTGGTATTTCTCGCTCCCGCGACAAACTTCGCTCACTTCAACTGTTATCACGCAAAGGCGTTGGCTTGCCTGTAACCGGCTTTGCCCATTCTCCCGATGACATCCCTGACCTAATCGATATGGTCGGTGGCGCTCCCCTTGTCATCAAGCTACTTGAGGGTACTCAGGGCATAGGAGTAGTGCTCGCAGAAACCCGTAAGGCCGCAGAAAGTGTCATCGAAGCTTTTATGGGGCTCGATGCCAACATTATGGTGCAGGAATTCATCAAGGAAGCCGGAGGAGCAGATATTCGCTGTTTCGTAGTGGGTGGCCGGGTCGTGGCAGCCATGAAACGCCAGGCTCAGCCTGGCGAGTTCCGCTCCAATCTACACAGAGGCGGCTCTGCTTCTCTTGTTCGGTTGACCAGAGAGGAACGCGAGACGGCAGTAAATGCCGCACGCATCATGGGATTGAATGTGTGTGGCGTTGATATTCTTCGAGCGGAAAGAGGCCCATTGGTTATGGAGGTCAACTCCTCACCCGGACTGCAAGGGATAGAAGCAGCCACGGGCAAAGATGTTGCGGCAATGATCATTGAGTTTATCGAAAAACAAGCCAAGCCCAATCGCACTCGCACCAGAGGCCGCGGTTAAGATTCCTTTCCCAAAAGTGAAACTCAACATCCAGCTAACGACGCTCAGCCTGACCTGATGGTCAGGCTGGACTGAACAGATTGGCCTTATGCCTGGGTCTCAACCTTGTCTGAAGAAGCAAATGCCGCCGCAGGTCCAGTGAATCCACCTTCAATGTGAATAGTTCGCTGCGGGAAGGGAATTTCGATATTTTCCTCATCAAACAGCGTTTTAATACGCTCATTAAGTGCAAAATAGACATCCCAATAATCGCTACTTTTTACCCATGGACGCACCACAAAGTTTACAGAGTTATCTGCCAGAGCGGCGACGCCAATAACAGGTGCGGGCGCAGGCAGAATACGGCTCTCTTCAGCCAGAATACGCTCCAGAACCTTACGGACATGGGCCAGATTCGAGCTGTACCCTACTCCCACTGTCATATCGATACGACGCTCGGTTTTGGTTGAGAAGTTAGTAAGCGTATTCTGCAGCAAGTTGGAGTTTGGCATCACGACATGCTGGTTATTTGATGTCTTGAGCTCGGTATACAGCAGGCCGATATGCTCAACTGTCCCCGCAGTGCCCGCACAATCGATAAAATCACCAATGCGGAAAGGGCGAAACGCGGTTAACAAGATACCTGCGGCGATATTAGACAAGGAGTCCTTCAATGCCAGGCCTACAGCCAAACCTGCAGCACCCACGACAGCTATCAAAGACGTTGTTTGAATACCCAGCTGTGTCAGTGTGATAATAACGGTCAAAATGACCAGCACGGCATGAGTCAATGTGCGCACAAAAGAGGCCAAAGTGGGATCCATCTGCGCTTTGACTAACAAACCCAATACGACACTGCTAATTCTTCTGCTCAGCCACCACCCAAGAATAAAGACTAATAAGGCGGAAATTAGTCTGGGCCCCCAGGTCAGGATAATTGTCTCCACATATTGACTATCGAATGCAAAATTTTCCATATTTACTCCTGAATTGATATTGGATTGTCACATCCAATCAATGACACCATTGGAGTATAATCGACTTTTTTGATCGATTCAGAGGAAAACTGTTGTGCTACAAGTATTTGCCGGTCTTTGGGGCATTGCAGGGGTCTCACTGTTGCTGCTGTCGGCAATAGGTCGTCTGTTGCCTCTGAGTCTGTCTGCTTTTGACATGCCACTGTCCTGGCAGCATTGGATAACCTTTTGGGCATTTCTAATCTTTATGCTCTACAACGAAGGCTATCGTGGCTTTCAAAAAGCGTTCTCTCCGCGCACCGCAGCACGTGCACGTTATCTCAGTCAATCAGCTACTCCAGCGCAAGCCATTTTTGCTCCCTTTTTCTGCATGGGTTATTTCCACACTACGCGAAAAAGACAGATCATCTCGATCAGCATTACCTGCACCGTTATTCTCCTGATTATACTTTTCCATTTTCTACCCCAGCCCTGGCGTGGAATTTTGGATGGGGGTGTTGTGGCTGGCCTAATATGGGGAATACTTTCTTTTTGGTACTGCTGCTGGAATGCATGGTTCAATGTGAACTTTTCTCACTCTGCTGAATTACCGCATCACTCCTGATGAAAAAAAGGACCACATGGTCCTTTTTATTTATATAAATGTATTAATAGCAGAATGCTATTCCGCACTTAAGCCAGGTTTTTCAATATGTATTTGCATATCCAACAAATCAGCAACTTTCTTCAATAACATCTGATTTTCAAATGGCTTCGACAAAATGTCATCCGCTCCCTGCTGAATAGCATCCTGCAGCTGACTCTCACTGAGCGCTGAAACCACCAGCACTTTCACTCCTCGCCAACGCTCATCCTGACGCAAAAAATCCAGAACACTAAACCCATTAAGCCCGGGCATTTGCAAATCCAATGTGATTAGCGAAGGATTGAACTCAGCCAGCTGAGCCCCGGCCTGAAAGCTGTCATGCACAACCCGGGTCTCAAAACCTGCACGTCGTAACACCCTTTCGATAGCACTAGCCATCGCTGGCTGATCTTCAATGATCAAGATTCGCCGGCTCAAGTCCTGAAACTCTGCAGGAACAGGCATATCATGCTCACGCAGAAAGGCGACAAAATGGTCAATACTGATCCTGTTGTCTCCTCTGCCAGGCAGCTTGAACGCTTTCAACTGGCCGCGCTCGATCCATCTGATAACTGTGCGAAAATTCACACCACAGTATTTAGCGACTTCGCCTGTGGTAAGGGCTTTTTTCACGTGACAACCTCTTCTTCTTAAACTATTACAATCAGGGAGCCATTTGATACTCCGCTGACAACAGGCAGTTATTTGTATCCCTGACGCTCGAGAAAGCCTTCAAACTCTTCTACCGGCATTGGCCTTCCCTGCAAATATCCCTGAGTCATATCACAACCTGCTTCAGCCAGGAATTGCCACTGGGGCTGTGTTTCAACGCCTTCTGCCACCACTTTCAGGCCTAAACTCTTAGCCAATGCCAAAATAGCGCAGATAATTGCGCGATCTTCGTTATCGTTCTCGATATCACGAACAAAAGCTCTATCGATTTTCAGTGTTTGAATGGGTAAACGTTTGAGATAGGCCATGGATGAATAACCAGTGCCAAAATCATCAATGGCCAGACCGATACCTAAATCACGTAAAGCAAACAACTGATAAAGCGCCTCATCCACATCTAACATCAGTGTGCTTTCAGTTAGCTCTAGTTCCAGCATCTCAGCAGGAACATCAAATCTCTGCAGTAACTCATGCACTTTATCTACCAGGGACGCATCCATCAGTTGTCTGGCCGACAGATTGACAGCAATTGGGATAGTCCACCCCATGGATCGCCAGTCTGCGATTTGCCGGCAAGCCTCCTCAAGCACCCAGTACCCCAGATTGACAATCATGCCAGTTTCTTCAGCGACTGGAATGAACTCCATAGGCGAGATCATTCCCTCCTCACCCAAGGGAAACCAGCGGATGAGAGCCTCAACTCCAGCTAACTGACATGGGCCAGACGTATCCATTTTTGGCTGATAAAACAGTTTTAACTCATTACGGGGAATGGCCTGCCGTAGTTTGTTTGCAATTTGCAGACGTCCCTGAGGATGCTCCCCCATAGAGTTCTCATAACAGAGAATACGATTCTTCCCCAGCGCCTTGGCACGAAAACGTGCCATATCGGCGTGTTTAAATAACTCATCAGCGTCTCTGGCCTGATTGGGAAACAGAGCAACACCTAGCGTAGCGCTGGGGTAGATTTGCTTGCCGTTTATATCAAAACATTCTGTGCAGATGGTATGCAGCTCTCGGGCGACCGACAGCGCCTCAGCTTCAGTAGCGACATCAGGTACCAGAACAGCAAATTCGTCCGCTTCCAGCCGGGCAATTTCACCACGCTGACCTAGCTGCTTCTTCAACTTTCTCGCTACAGCAATCAAGAGCGCATCGCCAGTGGCATGCCCCCATGACTCATTCACCAGCTTGAAGTTGTCCATATCCAGCAGTATCAGCCCAAGCTGACGAGAAGCTTCAGCCTGCTTCATTAATCGATTGAGATTATCGACGAAATGCTGGCGGTTGGGTAAATCAGTCAATACATCAAGGTAGGCCAATTGATTAAGCTTACGCTCAGCCAGCCGCTGCTCAGTGATATCACTGAAAAACAGGACAAAGTGAGTAACCTCTCCTTGCTCACCCAGAACGGATGAAATATCCATCTGGCTAATGTACATCTCGCCGCTTTTATTCCGATCCAGCACCTCGCCGCGCCAATGCCCCTGAGTAAACAGCTGGGTTAGCATGGACTGATAGAATGGCTGACCATGCCAGCCAGAGCCCAGCATTCGTGGCTTACGACCAATGATCTCGGCCTGCTCGTAGCCACAGATATCTGTACAAGCCTGGTTAGTATTCAGGATATTAAAATGCCGATCGGTAATGATGATGCCCTGAGCAGCATGCTCCAGTACATGTGCCGCTATTTGCACTCTATTTTCCAGCGCCCGGGAAGACGTGACATCTTCCAGCACGCCAACCCAGCGCTTATACCCTTCATCACTCAGACAAATAGCACGCAGGGAAAAGTGATAAGACTGCTGATTCAACGTAAGGGGAAATGACAGATTGGACTGCTTTGCTGTCGAGTTTGACTGCATTAATCCACGCAGAAACTCTTGCTCTGACTCAGGGAGAACAGTCATCCAGTCTTCGGAGCGGAGCCAATATGGTGAACTATCCATACCGAGCAAACTTTTCAGCTCAGGCGACAGCCACCACCCCTCTTCACTACGATATTCCCAGACATAGCCCCCCATGAGCTGCATTGCCTGCCGTAACCGACTCCACTCAGCCTCTATTCTTGAAAAGCCACGCGATGATCCATCCTCAGAAAGATGGCCGATACGCTCTATCAAACTTGTGAGCGTCGGAAACCACTGTTTATCCCAAGACGAATTCATCATATCCAGCGTAGCCATACATCCCAGACTGTTATCGCCAACATAGTTCTGCCATTACCTGACCTTATCAGTCCGGCCGCACCACATATTCAATTAGCAATCTTTTCAGAAACAACAAATTAGTCACATCTTCTCATTTCGCTGTACCGACTGCCAGTAGTGAAAGGCGTTCAGACTTGTTTCTGTAATGTGATCCATTAGCTTAGTTGAGATATTCTCTATCGGCATAAACCATGCTTCCTCTACTTCTTCTGGCTGAAGGCGCAGATCTCCATCCCACATACAGGAGTAGACTCGTCCCCAGACCTGATAGTCATCGCCCTCATCAAAGAACATGCCGTGATCAGTAAGAACAGCCTTAACACCCAACTCCTCTTCCAGCTCCCGCTGTGCTGCATCCCTCCACTCTTCATCAGCAGCGACAACACCGCCAGCAGACAACTCTAACCAGCCCGGCCGAAAATCCTTGCGCATAGTACGACGATGTACACATATCTCACCGGCACTGTTAAAGACCAACACATATACAGCGCGATGACATAGTCCTTCCGCACGCATTCGTGCACGAGAGACACTGCCTATGACGGTATTCTCGCGGTCAACCCACATAATCAGCTCATCACTCATCTATATCCCTCTCAAACGAGATGTACGACTCACAACATGATGAGCATTCGTTCCAAACATTGATACTTATCAAAGGCCTGAAACCGCACTTTAGATATAGTGATCATCGAAAGCTAACGCTTTCCTCCCTGGCTCACTTGGCTCCTGAAGAGTATGGGAGCGGCCCTTTCCCCGGAAAGGGCCTTTATTTTTTCTGTCTGTTCTTTTTATTAGGCGCAATTCAGGCATAATGCGCTCACCTCCAATGATCACTCGTCACCCTGCTATGGTTTCCCTGGTTCGATCCTGCCTAATCGTTGCAATATGCTCTGGTATTGCGAACGTGTGTTTTGCTGCATCTTTTTCCATCCAGATAGATGAAACACTGAAGCCACTGCAATCCATAATTGCAGCGGAGCTACCACAATACTGTGAGCTGCAGCCTCAGTTTTTCATTGAGCAGCATGATATCCCGCCCGAGAATCTGGCAGCGTCACTCCGTCTGAGCTGGCGTGCTGACGGCTACTATGAAGACGATACTCTGCTGGCCACAGCGCCTTTGGCATTGTGGCGCCCTCAGTCTGCAACCAGCGTAACCCTTGCAGATCTTGATCCAACCGCGCCGTTAGCAATAGCCGACCCCCGTAAAGATGCCTATGGTCAGGCAAGTCAGAGCTATTTGGTCGAAAATCACACTTGGCCATGGCCAATGGAACTTATTAGCCTTCAGCCCAGCCAGCGTATATTTGACGTCCTGCGACAAAATGGAGCTTCACAAGGGTTCGTACCTGTTCCTTTGCTGATGGAAGCAGGAATTGATCGCAACCAATGGGCGGTGATGCCTCCATCAAAGCTCCGCCCTGTTGCAGTGATTGATCACTTCTATCTTGATGATCCAGAGCAAGAAGCCTGCTGGCTACACCTGCTGGATAGTGCCATGGTAGTTAACGCTCTGGAGAAACTAGGTTACGAACTCCCGCAATAACTATCACTCCTGCACACTCTTCAGCAATCTGACCAGCTATTTCTTAATATTGAATCTGTAAATAGTTGGCAACATTGATCTTTTTAGTTCCCGCTGATGTTGCCTAACTCGTCGTGAAAAGAGAGCCTCTGACTCACGAGAGCAGCTTCCCCTGACAAGACTTTAATTTAACCACTCGCAAGGATTAAGCTATGGCCATGTGCAGCTGTAAACGCTCCCTGATATCGTCAGTAATCCGCACCGATGTCTTTTGAGTCCAGTCGTAGTAAACCATTGTCACTCGACCTCTAGCCCCCAGTGTCTCACCTTGCCAAGCCTCCTGCAGGACGACAAATGAAGAATTGCCTATACGTTCAATCCAGGTTTTCACCTCTACTGGCTGATTGAAGAACAACTCACCAATAAAATCGACCTCAAGTCGCGCCAGAATCAGATTCCATTTTTTGGGGTCCATATCTGGCGTGAACAGCGGGAACAAGTCATTCCTGGCTAATTCGAACCAGACAGGCAGGCGGGTGTTATTGATATGACCTAAAGCATCCGTATCATAAAAGCCTGGCTCAATCATCTTGCTAAACATGATTACTCCTCCACTGCCGCTATTTATCTGGCAGCAGTTATCACAATTATTTACGTTTACGTCAACTGAGCGCCACAAACGCAGGATTACAGATCCATGCCCACTTTCTTACACTGCAATTTAAGATGAGAGGGGAGATTTTGTACGAACCAGTCGCGCGCCTTCCCACCTGGCTTTGGCTTCCAGTACAAAGAAACTGGCACCGGCTCACGCTCTTTCACTACTGGAATTTGTACCAATACGCCTTCTTCAATTAACGGGTCAGCCATTTTGACCGGCAGAAAACCACTACCCATCCCTTGCTTCAAGGCGGCAATCTTGGCATTAAAACTGGACACAGTGAGCGTGGGTTGACGGTCCAGCAGGCCAGTAGACAGCGGTGCACGATCACGCGAAGTGTCTGCTACGACGATCGCCCGATACTCTCTGATGTCTTCATCATCGGCTGGGCGCTGCAGTCTGGTAAGAGGATGATCCGGCGCCGCAACATAATGAAAGTTCACGTACCCTAGTGTGATCTGATGCAGACCGCGAGCGAACTCCGGGTGCAATGGCGCAACTAACAAATCTGCACGATCATTCAGCAACGCGTCCCATCCACCACCGAGTACATCCTCTTGCAATCTGATGTCGGTATGCCCCTGCTCTTCCCTGTAGAAATGCCCCACCAGTTCGAGAATCGGAAACACGGGCATCACGGAATCAACAGCCAGCGTCAGACGCGACTCCCATCCATTGGCCAACTGCCTGGCCTCCTCGACGATTCGCTCAGATGTCTGCAACAGTTGCCGCCCCTGTTCCAGCAAATACTGCCCGGCGGGAGTCAATTTGGCCTTATGCCCCTGCCGATCGAACAGCAGCATATCCATATCCTGCTCCAGCTTCTGAATGGTGTAGGAGACAGCAGATGTCACTTTATTCAGATCATCAGCAGCTCCGGCAAAGCTTCCTCGCCTGTCAATGGCATCCAGTACACGTAAGGCTTCCAGACTGATCGGTAGTGACATAATAGATATTCCTGTTGTATCAATCGCAAGTACGGGTATCGCATCTAAAGAAAAACAGCGTCCAGACGCCTTAATTAGATACTCAATATCAGACAGTGGCTTGTTTTTTTCGCATTGGCACATTAACTCAAAGATACTTAGCTCCCAAGGAAAACGAATCCATGTCCAACCTCTCGCAGGATGCAATGCAGCAACTCTTCAGTGATGCCAGAACACACAGCCACTGGCAGCCTCGCCCCATCGAAGACTCACTATTACAGGCTTTATATGAACAGGCCAAATGGGGACCAACCAGCATGAACTGCCAGCCCATGCGGCTGGTTTTTGTAAAGTCGCCGAAAGCCAAAGAAAAGCTCAAGCAAGCCCTGGCTCCCGGCAATGTCGATAAAACGATGAATGCCCCGGTAACTGTTATCGTTGCCACAGATATGACATTTTATGAAGGTATGCCCAGACTATTCCCTGCCAATGCAAACGCCAGAGATATGTTTGCCAACAATACGGCGTTAGCGGAAGCAACCGCCCTGCGTAACGCGACGCTACAAGGTGGCTACCTGATTTTGGCCGCTCGCGCACTTGGACTGGATTGCGGGCCAATGTCCGGTTTCAATGCCGATCTAGTGAATGATCTGTTTTTCGCAGGCACAACCATTAAAGCGAATTTTCTTGTCAATCTCGGTTATGGCCTCTCTGATAAAGTCTATCCCCGAGGACCACGCTACGACTTTGACGAGGCGTGCACCATTACCTGAACATTTACACTTGCTTGCCTGTAGGCAGCCATTTCGCTGGCTGCCTGCATGGTACTGAGCTAGTTTAAGTGAACCATATAAGCAGTACTCAACCAGCAACTCCCAGGCCTCAGGCTAAAGAAACACGCGCAAACAGGTACATTACTCAGGCACGGGCAACGTTAGTTGCATTGCATGCGCCAGCCTGATACAAGACTGGCAGTTTTTTACCCTTAGGAAGTTCAAAGGATGGCAAAAGCGCCTCGTCTTTCCCCTTTACAGCCGGAACAGCTGTCCGTTCATCTAAGCAAGAGCGATCTACCATTTTCATCAACTGCTGACCTTGAGCCACTCAGCGGTATCCTGGGTCAGGAAAGGGCTGTAAGAGCATTGCAATTTGGTGTTGCCATGCGTCGCCCCGGCTACAATATTTTCGTTATGGGCGAGCCAGGCACCGGCCGAGCTTCGTATGTACGCTCCTATTTGAAAAGTGAAGCCAAACGCCAGAAGACGCCCTCTGACTGGGTGTACGTTAATAACTTCAGTGACCAGCGTTCCCCCAATGCTATTGAGCTGCCAGCCGAGGCAGGCGCAGCCTTCAAAGACGACATCAATCAACTTATTGATAATCTGCTGCTCACTTTCCCGGCAGCCTTTGAAGACCCACGCTATCAGCAAAGCAAAAATGCTATCGAGCGCGAGTTCAATCAAAACTACGAAGAAGCCTTGGAGCGCGTAGAAAAAGCAGCCAGTCGCCAGGGCATTGCGCTATTCCGTGAAGCAGGTTCAGTATCTTTTGCACCGATTGTCGAAGGCAAACCTCTTGATGATGCCGACTTCACACAGCTATCCGAAGAAGAGCGTGATCGCATAAACAGTCAGATCAGTGATCTGGAAAGCCAGTTACGTGATGAACTTATCGGCCTTCCCCTATGGCGTCGTGAGACCAGCGAAAAACTGCGCACGCTGAATCAGAGCACTATCTCAGAGTCAATTGCCCCACTGCTGGCTCCCCTAGAGGAGAAGTACGAAAGCAATCAGGAAGTATTGACCTACCTGCAGCAGGTAGCCAGCAACCTTCAGAAAATTGTCATTGAAGAACTGGTTGATCAGGACACCCGCGACGAACCTGCAAAACGAGAAGCACTGTCGTCCCTGTATAGCCCCAATCTGGCGGTCTCCAGAAAGCAGACAGCTGGCACCCCCGTGGTGTACGAGCCTCACCCGACCTACAACAATCTGTTTGGCCGTATTGAGTACCTGCATGACCAAGGCGCACTGGTGACCAATTACCAGCAGATCTGCGCGGGCGCATTACATGCAGCCAACGGCGGTTACCTGATCGTCGATGCCGATAAGGTTCTGTCAGACTATGTATGGGACGCCCTGAAGCGTGCTCTGAAACGTCGTGAGCTGAAAATTGAGTCACCCTACGCAGAAATGGGTCTGGTCAGCACTACTACGCTTTCGCCAGAGACCATTCCACTGGATGTCAAACTTGTCCTGATTGGCTCGCGCGACATTTATTACGCTTTGCAGTCGCTGGACCCAGAGTTCAGTGAAATGTTCCGTGTACTGGTCGACTACGAAGACTACATTGAACGCACACCAGACAATCTGATGTCATTCTGCCGGCTGATTCGTGATCGCTGCGACAAAGAGGGTTATCTGAGCCTGAGCGATGATGCCATCGCACGTCTCATCGCCCACAGCGCGCGCCTGGCTGAGCATCAGCACCATATGACTGCCTCCATTGGCGAGCTGTTCGAACTGCTGGCAGAGGCTGACTATCTGGCCAGGCTAGGGTCTGCCGAGCAGATTACCGGTGAACATGTCCAACGAGCGCTGAAAGCCAAACAAGAGCGTACCGGACGTGTCAGCGAAGAAGTCAACAAACAGATTCTGGACGGCACCGTTTTGCTCGAAACCAGCGGCAAAGCTGTCGGCAAAATCAATGGCCTCACTGTCATGTCGATTGGTGATGCCCAGTTCGGTGCTCCAGCACGCATCAGCGTTACCGCCTATCCGGGTTCCAAAGGGATTGTCGACATCGAGCGCGAGGTTGACCTGGGCCAGTCAATTCATTCCAAAGGAGTGATGATACTGTCTGGCTATCTGGGCAACATGTACGCTCAGGAGACCCCGATGACGCTGTGCGCCCATATTGCCATGGAACAGAGCTATGGTTACATCGATGGTGACAGCGCCTCTCTGGCAGAACTTTGCTGCCTGATCTCGGCTTTGATCAAAGCCCCCCTGAAGCAGTCTCTGGCCATCACGGGCTCAGTCAATCAGCATGGTGAAGTGCAACCAATTGGCGGAGTCAATGAGAAGATCGAAGGCTTCTTCCGCGTCTGCCAGGCACGTGGTTTAACTGGTGAACAGGGGGTTGTCATTCCGAAAAGCAATGTACAGAACCTGGTGCTGGAAGATGATGTTGTTGACGCAGTACGTCAGGGCAAGTTCTCTATTTATGCCGTATCAACAGTAGATGAAGCCCTGGAACTGTTCACTGGCCAGACGGCCGGTGTAATACGCAAAGACGGCACCTTTCCAAAACGCAGCCTGAATGCACGTGTTATTGATCGCCTTGAGGAACTGGCCAGAATCAGTCTGGAGTTTGGCGACGGGGACGAAGAGTAACCATCCCCAGTTCAGCTATGGCCAGATTGCGCAATGCAATCTGGCCATACATATCATGATTAACACTTCGGCCCTTCACTACTGCCCAGCAAAGGCATTTCAATGCATCTCCCTTATCCACTTCACCAGCAGACAATGTTGGCTCGGGATACCTGACAATACAATACAAAGCACTTTGTATATAAATTGAAAAATTAATTGTAAAATACTGTTTCGCGATTACACTACGTAGCAATAGCAATACCCATGGAAGGCAACGTCGTGCATAACAGTCCAAAAAGTCAGACTAACTACATCTCCTATTTGTCATCGCTCACTTATTTACTGCATCGAGCACGAACCCATTATCAAGCGAACCAAAACCCTGACACTACGAGTAATACAACCCTCAGCGCTCTGCCGCACATGGCGATAAATACCAGTGAAGACCGTAAAAGTGCTGACAGTGATATCTCCAAAGCACTTCTGGGGAAGTAAATCTGCGGCAACCACAGCGCCTCCTTTGTAGCAAAGATGTAATCTGTTGTAGCGATTTTTAATCAGTAACTTCGTAGCAATTGACTCGCCATCGTTATAAAACGTTTGACGTGGCTCACGTAGCCTAAAACACGAATAAGTCCCGCTCTGCTATGGGTGACTGCTTATTACGTTTCTTCTGGATCTACTCAAAACAGGAATGTCTTATGAGTGGCTCTATTCCTCTGAACCTCCAGTTTGCCCTGATGCTCTTCAATGGCGTTGGCACGCTCTTGGTAGGTATCGCCGTTGTGGATCTGCTGACACCGCTAGACCTGGTTCCCGACGGTTGGCGATTCCCTTTTTACCAGTGGACGATGATTATTGTGGGTGTCTGCATGTGCATAACGGCAGGAATCATTCGCCTGAGAGCATTGATTCAGATAAATGCTGACAATCACAGCAATAACTGAGACCGAGCACCAAACGAACTATCGCTGATACCACTGACCATGCTGAAAGGCCAATTCCACTGGTTTACCCAACGGCACATGCATTCCAGTGATCAGCCCGAACAAAGGCGGGATGTTATACAGAATCAACGTGCCTTGCCATGTTGGAACCTTCCCTAAGGCTGCAGCATTCTGAGGCAACGTAGTCAGTTCTCCCTGCGCAGAGGGGGGCAGACCAGCTTCCAGTTGCATCTCTGCGTTTTCCAGTATTAACACCATCGGTTGTGTCATCAGCTCTGACTGTACGTCCTGCAACGCAACACCACCACTCGTCAACCCTATATTGTCCACCAGTTTCATCAACTTGGGCGTGTGCATCGACTGTACGTGAGATCTGGACTCAAATTCCCCCTTCAAACCAAGAAGATCGATGCTTGGGCTGAATACGTGAAACTTATATCCCAGCCTCCCGTTTGACAGCAGCCCCTGCGACTCAGCCTGAAGCTGCTCTGCACTTAACATTGGGACCATTGCGTTATTACGCTTACCTGTTACATCCAATGAGGCAATAACGGCATTTACCTGATGACTCAGTGCGTTTGTCACTCCTGAAACATCTGCAGTCCGGAAAAGCTGACTATGGATATTGATACCTTGTGCCCTGATCTGCATATCGGCACGGGACCAGTCAGCAGACGAGCTTATCCAGTTCAAACGGATGCTCGTCGTGTCCCAGGCCAACTCAGCAAGACTCTGCGCAACTTTAAGCGCTTCCAGACTGTTATGAAGATCCAGCTTTGGTAATTCAATTTTCAGATTGCCTGATGACAAACCAACACTGCCGCTGAATGCCAATGGTGGCAGGCCGAGGTAAGAACTTAACAAAGACTGTTCATTGCCTGATACATCAAGCACGCCGTGGCTTTGCACATGAAGCGGCCACCAGTAGCTAGCTGACAAGTTTAGCTGTAATGACAACGAGCCCACCTCTTCAGACAGAGGCACTGATATGCTTATCTGGTCCCCAAGCCACCCCTGCTCCTGCCATTGCACTGCGCTGCCTGGAATCTGTTCGCCCAGCACATTCAGCTGCTGCCTGACTACTCTGGCCGTCAGCAGGCAAGACAGCAGATAGCCCCCAGCCACTATCACCATAACCGAGGCGAAAACACCCTTCCTTAGCCGCATACATGAGTCTCTTACCTGACAAACCGACCGAGAGCTTACCTAATACATCGACACCAAACCATTGGTTGGTGGTGCAGAATATGTTGCGAAAAGGTGCTCCATTGATTCACGCCTGCCCCACTTCTACTGCTGTTCCATTTATGCAACGGACTGACAATGCATCTCCATCTTGAGACTGGTTTGCCTCCTAACTAATATTATTAGCAAGCTAATAATTACTCAGCGAACAATAATTATGAAGCCAAGTATTGGGTTGTGCATTCATCAACTGTCCCGCCTCTGGCGCAGTGTGCTGGATCAGGAGCTGGCCACCCTTGGTCTGACGCAAACCACGGGCGTAGCACTGGTTTACATTCACGCTGAGGGTGAAGGCATAGCCCAAACTGAGCTGGCTCGTATTCTGGCGGTCGAGCATCCCTCTCTGGTCAGAACGCTGGATCAGCTGGTCAAACTGGAACTGATAGAACGCCGCGCCTGCCAGAATGATCGCCGCAGCAAGCGCTTGTTTCTTACCGAGAAAGGAAAAGCACTGGTTGAGCCCGTCAACACCGTACGGGAGCGTTGCCAGTTGCAGGTCATGCAAGGTCTGTCAGAGGATCAGGCGGCACAGTTCCAACACACCCTCAATCTCCTTCAGTCCAACGCTCTGGCGCTGACCGAACGTAGTAAAAACCCGACATAACAGGCATTACCTCCATGTCTCCAGAACATTTGTTTCACCGCTGGTTAAAAATTTCCATCGGCGTTTTCGTCATCTTGTTTGCCTATTTCCTGCTGGCAGATATTTACATGCCCGCCACTACCGAAAGCACTGTCCGACGCTACGTCGTACAGGTAGCTCCGCGTGTTTCCGGACAGGTAACTCAGGTACTGGTGCACAACAACCAGCACGTCGAAAAAGGTGACCTGCTGTTCCAGATTGACCCCGTGGATTACCAATTGAGCGTGCAACAGGCAGAACTACATCTGCAGCAGGTGACGCAACAGGTTTCACAACTTCAGGCAGAACTCGATAGCGCTCAGGCCAGTCTGGACAAAGCCCGTATCAACTTTGCCAACGATCAGCGCGACGTACAGCGTTATCAGGCACTGGTGAACAAAGGCAGCATTCCAGTCAAGGATCGCGATGACGCCGTCTTCAAGCAGCGCGCAGCATCTGCTGAAGTTACCGCCAGCGAAGCCAAAGTAAAATCTATCGAAGCAGAACTTGGCATTGAAAATGGCGAAAGCATCCTTCTCAAACAGGCTAAAAATAGTCTGGCTACCGCCAGGCTGGCACTTGGGCGTACTCAGGTAAAAGCAGAGGGTGCAGGCTTCATTACTGATCTGCAGCTGGAAGAAGGCGCCATGGCATCTGCTAATCAACCCGTAGTTGCACTGGTTTCCGACAGTTCGCCCTGGGTAACAGCAGACTTCCGTGAGAAGAGCCTGATAAAAGTCAGCAGTGGCACCCCGGCAAAAATTGTTTTTGATGCGTTGCCAGGCACCGTCTTTGATGCAGAAGTAAGTCATCGCGATTACGGTGTGGCCAGTGCTCAGGGCAGCCCCGATGGCAAGCTGGCCAGTGCAGAAACCAGTACCCGCTGGGTGAGGGATGCACAACGAGTCCGAGTCAATCTGGAGCTGAAAGAAGCCTTTCCAGCCAATCTGGTCGTCGGCTCACGCGCGACAGTGCAGCTGATACCTTCTGATAACGTCCTGTTCAGTTTTCTGGCCAGCTCCCAGATCCGCCTGATCAGCTGGCTGCACTATATCTACTAGCAACCTGCTGAATCTTTGATGCCATCAACGAAGACACACCATGATCAACAGCCTTGACCACCTGAATAAGGTCCTCAGAATTGCCTTCGGTGCCAGCCTGGGGCTGATTATCTGCAAAGTGGCCGATCTCGATAGCTGGGGAGTGTTTTACACTATTGTTCCCATCCTGCTACTGGGCCTGGTGCCACGCATCAACCGCTTCGTAGCACTGCAGGCACTGGCCTCGCCACTTTTCGGCGCGGTGGTGCTATTCGGTTACAACCTCTGTGATAACCATCCCTTTTTGGCTACCCCCCTCATTTTCATGGTGTTTCTATTCACCTTCTATTGCATGGCCAAAGGCCCGCTGTTCCTTTTTGGTGCCATGGGCACCATCAACAATAGCGTCTTTCTGCACTTTACCAGCTATCCGGATGCTGACTTCAGCGTTATGTCCTGGGCAAACGTGCTGTCGACAGTGATAGGTTTGGTCATTTGCATGCTGGTGTTATGGTGGTTTCCGGTGCATCAGGCACCTGCGGCACCGCCACGTATTGCCAAGCCAACACATCAGGTAATTCATCAGACGCTGCTTGGTGCATCGGTGGCCACCACGTCGTTTGTGTTATTCCAGATTGCCGATCTGCGTGACTCGCTGTCAGCCCAGGCAACGTCGGTCCTGATACTGTTTCCGATGACACTGAGCGGCGTGCTGGACTCCGGCATGAAGCGGGCAAAGGGGGTTATGCTCGGCTCCAGCTATGCGATCGTCGCGCAGTTGCTGCTGTACACCTACTATCAGAATTTGACGCTGTCAGTGCTGGTCTTCTTTATTGGCTTGCTGTTATTTGCACGGGTTCAGCATCTGGAAGGGCCGGGGTCAGGAGTGGCCTTTGGGGGAATGACGACACTTGGCATCATCTTTGGTCAATATCTGAAAGCAGATCAGGATCTGATTTATAGCGCGCTTTACCGTATCAGCTCGGTCACGGTTGCCGTGCTCCTCACCCTGACTGCTGTCTATTTCTTTCACAGTCTGCTTAACCGCTTCCAGACCACTCGCTACGTGGTCAACTAGCCGCGCGACTGGGCATCGCCAGCAACGCAGTGCCCAGTCGACGTACCACCAGCATGAACATGATCAGCAATGGCAACGCGGCACCATCTGCCAGCAGCCGCGCCAGCAGCATATCCATCAAGGCCACCAGCTCATCCGTATCCTGGACCAGACGAAATGCCAGCCAGGACAGTGACTGAAAAAGCACCCAGCAGCCCCACCACACCGGCAACAGCCAACGACTGCCTGAACAGGGTACGGCTTCGTTAAAAACCTCGCGTAATGCCAGATAAGGCTTCCACAAGTTGAGCACAGGAATGAAGTAAAACAGGACAGTGCTGCGTGCCGGTTGCTGCAGGCGCAGGCCATGCTGACGGCCAAAGCCATGACTGAGATAAAACCAGCGCAGAGAGAGAACGGAAGCAAAACTGGTAACGAGAATGGAGACTGGCGCACCCAGGGTCTTGAGCGCAATCACCTTATCGATCAGAAGATACATACCATCGCCTTCAGCAACAGTGCCGTCTTCCAGGCCATGCAAAAACAGCAGCAGACATAGATTACAGCCGAAACTGAGCAGCGCCACCATGCCGCATAACCACAGCGAGCAGCGTAACCATGTGGTCAGTGTGCGATACCGCTCACCTGCTCCATCCATGAGTGCATCCCCGGAGCGTTCTTCCTTGTCATCGAAGCCTATAGTCCAGACACTGTCTGTCGCCTGATCCTGCTGAATGCTCATGCTTCCTCCTTGAATTCTGCTCAGGCATCCTGCCTGTCGGGACGAAGAGACGTCCGGAAATAATTAGCAATATATCGGGCCAGTCTAGCGTCAGTGGCGGGAAAGCGCTATTCCAGATTGATACTTGTCAGAGAAAGTTCATCCAGCTCCTCATAGATATCACTGATCTGACTGATGCGGGCGCGCCCCTGTTCCAGACATTGATGCAGCAGCGCGTTAGCCAGCACGTTGATCATGCTCATTGCCGCACTGTAGCTGTCAAAAGCGGAGACACTATCCAGAGGGCACTCCAACCACCAGGTGGCATGTTCAGACAGCTTCATCGCCGTGGCATCCGAGATCATCAGTAGCGGGATTCCTCGTTTCTTCAGCAGGGGCATCAGCTTGTCATGTAGTTTGATACGGCGGCGAAAGGCAATCGCAATCACCAGGTCTTCCTTACCCAGCTCTGCCAGCTCTTCACTCAGTGACTGCCCAGGCTGCGGCGCAAGCCCCACACCACCGCGTACCTGTTGCAACTGCTGACGCAGGTGCAGGGCCACCGGGTAACTGTTGCGATAGCCCAGCACCAGAATGCGTCTGGCATTCAGGGTGGCGCCGACAATCTGCTCGAACAGTTCAGGCGTCAGTTTTCGCATCCAGGCGAGCAGATTCTCTGTTTCGCGCTGATAGTGGCGCTCCAGCAATGTATTGCCGGCAACAATGGCCTCCATATCGGTCAGAGGTACACCAGACTGACGCAACTGGCGAGACTGCAGACGCACATCACGAAAATCCTTGTAACCCAGGCGTTTGAAGAAACGGCTGACTGTCGCTTTCGACACCTGACAGACCCGGGCCAGCTCCACCGAGTTATAGATCGCAAAGTCATCGAGGTGATCGAGAATAAAATCCGCCACCTTTTGCTCCTGCTGGGTCAGTGCCTGATACTGCGCTTTCACCCGTTGATCGATCTGCTTCATACCTCTCCCATGACGTCAGTACTGGCGATGACAGGCAGATGCCCCGCCCTAGTGCCTGAAAGTCGTTTAAACGCACAGTCGTGGCGCAAAAAACTTACCATTCAGTCAACAAAACAAGAAAACGAAATGATCGTTTCAAAGCCCATGCCAGTATTCATGGGATTCACAGCCCCATGGCACAAAATTTGAATATTTTGTATCAGCATCACAACGCTCACTTCGGCGCGCCAGTATCTGCACTTGAAGCAGACGGACACTGGATGTGCTGGGCAAGTACGACATCAACTCACTCTTTCCGCGATAAACCATGCTCAAGTAGCTGAAAGAAAAAGCCAGATGTCAGACAACCTGCTCAGACACATGCTCTGCAGCCAGTGCAGCCCCTAACCTGTGCAGATTCTACAAGGAGCAGACCATGTCGTCCTCTACCGATCTGATCTATCAGCTCGATGACCGCCCCCCCGCAGCAGCCGCCTTGCTGGCCGCATTCCAGCATGTGCTAGCCAGCTTTATCGGCATTATCACGCCGACGCTGGTCGTCGGTGGTGTACTCGGTCTGGGAGCAGAAATCCCCTACCTGATCAGCATGGCGCTCTTCGTCTCAGGCGTAGCTACCTTTATTCAGGTCAAAGGGATTGGTCCGGTCGGCTCGGGCCTGCTCAGTATTCAAGGCACCAGTTTCTCCTTTGTCGGTGGCGTCATCGCCGCGAGCATGACAGTCAAAGCCCAGGGCGGCAGCACTGAAGATATCCTCGCCACCGTATTCGGTGTGTGCATGGTCGGCTCACTGATCGAGATGATCCTTAGTCAGTTTATTGGCAAACTGCGCCGCATCATCACCCCTACGGTGACCGGTATTGTGGTATGCCTGATCGGTCTCAGCCTGATAAAGGTCGGCATCACCGATATCGCCGGTGGCTTTGGTGCCAAAGACTTCGGCAGCCCCGGTAATCTCGGTCTGGCGGCACTGGTTATTCTGCTGGTGCTGATCTTTCAGCTTTCCCGCTACCCCATGTTGCGTCTGTCAGCCATCTTCATTGGTCTGGTTGCTGGCTGTCTGGTAGCGGCTGCCACAGGCAAGATGCATACGCCATCGCTCGACGGCGTGGCGGTCATGGCCATTCCTGAACCATTCAAATACGGCTTCGGCTTCAGCTGGGAGGCCTTCCTGCCACTGGCCTTTATCTTTGTCATTACCGCCATTGAAACCGTTGGCGACCTGACCGCAAGTTCGCGCGTTTCCCGTCAGCCATTCGCCGGGCCGCTGTATGAAAAGCGTATCAAGGGCGGCGTCCTTGGCGATGGTTTCAACTCGCTGCTGGCAGGCGTATTCAACACCTTCCCCAATACCACCTTCAGTCAGAACAACGGGGTGATTCAGCTGACAGGTGTGGCAAGTCGCCATGTGGGCTTTTTTGTCGCCGCGATCCTGACCCTACTCGGCCTGTTCCCGTGGATTGGCGCACTGCTGCAGACCATCCCCAAACCCGTACTGGGCGCAACAACCACACTGATGTTTGGCACTATCGCCGTCGCCGGTATCCGCATTCTGGCCAGTGAACAGTTCAACCGGAAAAAGGTCCTCACCGTCGCCATCTCCTTCGGACTTGGCCTTGGTGTTACGCTGGTGCCTGATCTGCTCAAAGGTCTGCCCGAACTGGCACAGAAAATTTTCTCCTCATCCATTACTACCGGTGGTCTGACAGCCATTCTCTGCACCTTGCTGCTACCCGAGCTTGACCCTGTCACTGAAGCAGAGGAAGAGACCGCCATGAACAAGAAGGAAGCCTCAGCATGATGGAACCTCTAGGTGACTATCCACGCGACCTGATTGGCTACGGAGCCCAGCCTCCCCATGCCAACTGGCCGGGCAAAGCACGTATCGCCCTGCAGTTTGTGCTCAATTACGAAGAAGGCGCCGAGAACTGCATTCTCCATGGAGATGCGGCCTCAGAAGCTTTTTTGTCGGAAATGGTCGCCGCACAGCCCATCCCTGGCATGCGCCATATGAGTATGGAATCGATCTATGAATACGGCAGCCGGGCAGGCTTCTGGCGGCTACATCGCATCTTCACCGAGCGTCAGTTGCCGCTGACCGTCTATGGCGTCACCATGGCCATGCAACGCCATCCGCAAGCGGTAGAAGCTATGCTCAAAGCGGGCTGGGAAGTGGCCAGCCATGGCTATCGCTGGATTAACTACCAGAACTACAGCATCGAAGCCGAACGCGAAGACATGGAAAAAGCCATTTACTGGCACGAGAAACTGACCGGTCAACGCCCGCTGGGTTGGTACACCGGTCGCACCAGCCCGCAAACTCATGCACTGGTAGTAGAGAATGGCGGC
Source organism: Pokkaliibacter sp. MBI-7 (assembly GCF_029846635.1). Taxonomy (NCBI): domain Bacteria; kingdom Pseudomonadati; phylum Pseudomonadota; class Gammaproteobacteria; order Oceanospirillales; family Balneatrichaceae; genus Pokkaliibacter; species Pokkaliibacter sp. MBI-7. The sequence continues at coordinate 1,540,017 of NZ_JARVTG010000002.1, forward strand.
TTTCTGTATGACGCCGACTCCTACGCCGACGATCTGCCTTACTGGTGTGACATCACCGGCAAACCTCAGCTGATCGTGCCCTATACCCTGGACACCAACGATATGCGCTTCGCGTCACCGCAAGGGTTCAACAGCGGCGATCAGTTCTTCACCTACCTGAAAGATGCCTTCGATGTACTGTACGCAGAAGGCGCTACCAGCCCGAAAATCTTGTCCGTCGGACTGCACTGCCGGCTGGTGGGTCGCCCCGCCCGGGCAGCTTCGCTGATTCGCTTCCTCGACTACGTGCAGCAGCACAGTGATGTGTGGATCTGTACACGTGAACAAATTGCCCGCCACTGGCAGGAGCATCATCCTTACCAGCCAGTAAAGTAGTGCATGCCAGAAATACGGCCTGATTCAAGCACACGGCCGCCCCCTTCCAGACTGCCCTCGGTATGGAAGGGGTTTTCTAACACCCCCCTTCATCATTCCTGTGCCTTTTCGTCTCCTCCAGTTCTATTCCCCTGAGGAATAGAGCGCATCACTTTTTACCATTTTATTCCTCCACTGATGACGCCTAGACTGCGCTCATCACCTGAGGAGACCTACCATGTCCGCCTGGATTGGACTGACCCTGTTTGCCGCGCTGATGCAGGCTGCACGCACAGGAATGCAAAAGCAGTTATCTACCCGAACCTCCGCCATGACGACCACCCTGGCGCGCTACTTCTACACCCTGCCTCTGGCCTGGCTATATCTGACTGCAGTGCTGCATATCCGCTCTGTCGATTTCCCGCAGGTGCAGGCGACCTTTTTGACATTCGCAGCCATGTCAGCGGTGGCGCAAATTCTTGCCACCGTCTTTATGGTTAAGCTGTTCCAGCAGCGCAATTTCGCCGTTGGCATCAGCTACGCCAAGTCAGAAGCCATCATGGTCGCCTTGCTGGGCGCTCTGTTCTTTGCCGAACCACTGACTTTACTGGGATGGTTGAGCGTTGGTGCGGGCGCCATCGGTATTTTACTGCTGAGCCCGCGAGGTGATGCGAGCGGAGGGATGGCCAGCCGGATTGCAGCGCTGCTGACTTCGAAGTCAGCGGCCTACGGTCTGGCAACGGGAGTATGCTTTGCGCTGTCATCGCTGTGGTTACGACAGGCCAGCTTATCGCTGGAAACCGACAAGGTGGCCAGTGCCGCAATGACACTAGCCACCATGATCAGTATTCAATGTGTGCTGATCGTCAGCTATCAGGCCGCCAGAACACCGGCAGAGCTCAAACACATGTTCAGCCACTGGCCACTGGTACTGGGCGTAGGCATCACCAGCATGTGTGGCTCGATTGGCTGGTTTACCGCCATGACCCTGGAGAACCCCGCACTGGTTAAAACCCTGGGTCAGGTGGAATTCTTCTTCACCCTGATCATCGCTTTACGCATCTTCAAGGAGAGTTTCAGCCTCAGGGAATATCTGGGGATGGCAGCCATCATTGTCAGCGTGGTCGGCGTGCTGAACGTCTGATTAGCTCTCACACAGGAGAATAGGGTCAGTGACCTGCCCTATTCTCTTCAGCCGTCATGGTGTGCCGCACAAGCAGTAACGCAGGAATCAGCAACAGCGTCAGCCCCATCACCGCCAGCGATCCGCTTAATGCCGTTTGCTGCACCAGACTGGCCAGTGCCGAAGAAATAGTCAGCTGAATACACCCCAGCAAAGCCGATGCCGTTCCCGCCTTTTCAGGAAACAGCTCCAGCGCCAGGCTCGATGCACAGCCCAGCCCCAGCGAAAATCCCAGGCAGATAATCGAGGCAGGCAGCATATAAGTCATCGCCCCCAGCTGCAGCCACAGCACCCCGGCGATCTCAGCCAGCCCGCCAGTCAGCATAATGCACAGCGCCAGTGTCACCATCTTCTTTCTGCCCAGTGTTGCCGTCAGTCGGGGAGCAAGCACAAAGCCGAGAATGTTGATACAGGCGTTGCCACCAAACCACAGGCTGAAGGCAATCTGCGACAGACCAAGGCCATCAATCAGCACAACCGGAGCGTAGGTGACATAAGTGATGATCAGCGTCATCGCCGCTGCACACACCAGCGCGTAATAAAGGAAGAAGCGGCTAAACAATACACTGCGATAACGCTGCCACTGATAAAGCCTGCCACTGCTGTCAGTATGATCCGGGCGAGTCTCAGGGAAGCGCCCCAGCACCAGCATCCCGACGACCACAGCAAAGGCACCCATAAAGATAAAGTTGGAGCGCCAGCCATATTGCAGCGCCAGCAAACCACCCAGCATTGGCGCCAGCGCCGGGACAATACACAGCACACCGTTCAGATAACTGAAAATACGGGCTCCCTTTTCAGGATCAAACGTATCGCGCACTGCCGCCATGGTAACGATGGAGGTAGCGCAAGCACCAATGCCCTGCAGTACACGGCCTGCATAAAGCCCTTCGAGCGAACCAGCCTGAGCAGCGATAAAGGCTCCCAATCCGTAACAGATGATGCCTGCAATCAGCACAGGCCGGCGCCCGATCCGATCAACCAGTGGCCCCAGCACAATCTGCCCCAGCCCCATCGTCAGCAGAAACAGCGTAATGGTCGCCTGCAGTGCACTGCCGGGAGCGTTGAAGTCAAGCATCATGGCGGGAATGGAAGGCAGAAAGATATCGATAGCCATCGGGCCAAACATCACCAGCGCCATCAGGATAATCAGCAGCCACGGTGATCGGGGACGGGCTAAGGCAGAGGTTGTCACAACCAGCTCACTCTTTGCAGAAAGTGGGAAAAAGCGCGCCAGTTTACCCAGCAACCACGTCAAGTTAAAACGATTATTTCGACCAGATGGATGAGGACAGGTAATGGCTGACATCGACGATGTGAACTCTGCGTCCAGACGTTACACATAAGAAACGGCTAACGGCTAACGGCTAAAAGAGCGATTAGCTGGAAGACCAGTATGTACTGCACAAACTTGCGCATGCCCTCGCAGGCTGTGTCGCTGGTGCTGCGACCAAGGGCGGAAATATCGCTGCGACAATTGCTCTTTAATATGGCCAATTAATTGAATCTCATAACCTCCTATTCGGGGACCAACCTTGGAGAATATTGTGACAAACGAAGCCAGATTTAAACCAGACTTCTACACAAGAATAGACTGGTACGCAATGGATAAAAATGGACACATAGCCTTAATGGAAAATTATGGCTGGGGTGATATACCATATTCTTTGCAAAAACTGCAGGAGTGGAGTGAAAGGCTGGATGATTTTAACGAGTACATTAATGAAGAGCTTACTCCATATAAACCCTACCAAAATAAAAATGGTGGTTTTGAATTGGATATATATGGAAGTGTAATGTACTCACATAAAAATCCAGGTGGAAAGCCATATAAAATTTTTTCAAGAGATGAGGTTATTAGAAGATTGTTAGAAACATACTCTAGAAATCAAAAAAATAGCCCTTTAAGCTTAGCAGCCCGAAAAGGAATATTCACATATAGAGGCGTTGAAGGATACAAGGAGGGTGATGATACACCGGTAGGATTCGATGGAGAGTTCAAAATGGGTGACTACTATAGATTTTTAAGGCCCACTGAGTACTTAAGAATAAGTGAGCTACCAGCACCACTTAGAAAATATGTTTGCATTTCAAAGAACATTGACTTCAATAAAGATAGATTAATAGAAAGTCAGTATATTGACTCATACTTCCCCGAAACCTATTTAGAAAAATAACAATGCTGAATATAGAAAAGGCAATAACAAGGAAAAGAACACTCAGAACAATAGGCATCGATGATATGCCTTTTAATATTGGCCAGCCTGAGCTTGTATCAATGACAGGCATTATATGTACAGGGACACGATTTGAGGGCATGTTAAAGAGCGACATTACTCAAGATGGCATGGATGCTACCCAAAAAATTTCTCAGATGATACTAAACAGTAAGTTCTATAGACAGCTTCACGCAGTCTTAATTGATGGTATTACGCTTGGTGGCTTCAACACTGTCGATCTGAGCAAACTATCTGAAGAACTTAAAATCCCTTGCATTTCCGTTATGAGAAAAGCTCCTGATATGGATGCTTTCAAGAAAGCAATAGAGAACCTGCCGCACAGCCATGAAAGGCTTGCTGCATTACACAGTGCTGGGGATGTCATTCACGAGGGTGGATACTATTTTCAGGTAAAGGGATGTTCCAGAGAGGTGGCAGCCACAGTCCTGTTACAGTCAACACTACATGGAAAAATACCTGAGTGTCTAAGAATATCTCATTTGATCAACTCTGCATTGGCCACTGGGGAGAGTAGTAATAGTGCGTGAGCAATGAATACTGGTTTTTATTTAGATATTTAGGAAGTGTTCATTTTTCTGTGTCGCTTCTCTAATCTGCCCCAAACTAGCGGATACGTGAACTATTTAGAAATGATTCCACTTAAAACAAAATTTATGATTCTAGCAACCACAAATGCATCCACGGGGAGCGATGAGCCGCATCCAGATGCGTAAAACCGTGTTTGAATACATCGAAATCGACTACAAGCACCAGCGGTATCACAGCACGCTGGGGCACATCAGTCCACAGGTCTTTGAGGCCCGGAGAGTGCTTAAACCCGTGCCCACAACTGCTGGGCAAGATCAAAAAGATGGAATGCTCTATGTTATCGAAGCTAAGCAGTTTTCAGCATATTTGTCATTGAAGCTCGACCCCGGTACAGAAAAACGTTTTGTACAGATGACAGACGAACGACTTCGACAAATCGCAGACGAGTTGCGAAAAACAAGCGACCCCAGCAAGAAGAATGCTGGCTTAGCGATTATGAATGCATTAAATACTGGAAATATTGCAAAATTTGTTACTGCCGTAGATAAAAATGCGCAATCACTTGTTATGGTACCCATCAAATGACCATCCAATTAGAATGTAAATTTAATAAAAACAGAGACAGAGATATAAATACCGCCGTACATGGTAATGGAGTCGATATAATTACCATTCTTAAGTCTAATAGCGAGCATATAGACAAAATATCCTTAGACTACAGCAATGGAATATCATACACAGTTGATCTACTAACATTACGCATTCAACTAGGGCAACTAGCCATATACGAAGCCAAAATAAATCATGATATAAAAAGAGCAAAAGAATTATATTATTTGTCCGCTTTGGCTATTATTAAAGCACTGGAGCACAGTACCGCAACATTTGTTCTGGGAGGGACACCGTGTCTTCCCGAGTTCGCACTGCCTTTGGTTTGTGATGCAACAACGTTATATCCGCTATTTGCTCAACTGACCGAAGAAAAAAGCTTAGCATTAGCCGAGCAAGGTAGCTGGGCAAGTATTATGCGTTGTTACCAGGCTGCTCTTATTAAGGACTGGGCGGAAATTGAAAGGATGATTGCAATTCTGCAGAAAAAATTCGCCAAGCTAAAAGCCAACGCTAATGTTGTCTACTATATAGAGTTTTTTCAGGCACTGCTAAACAACAACACGGATGACGTAGAGGCCAGCCTGCGCACACTACTTACACCACCGTTGGTGGTAAAGCAAAACAGTGAATGGCCAAAAAGAAGTCACGAAGGTGAGTACATGTGCCATTTTGGTATGCCCTTTGCCAAGCTTGCCTGGATATTGGGCCATGAAATTGAGATCCAACACCCGTTGATTGTGTCCGAGCTATTGCCGGTGAGACCACTGGAGCATTATCACAATCCCTATCCCTTCCTTGAACCTGCAGAGTCAACATGGGCTCTTCTAAATAGTTGATCAAAGCAAGGGGGATAACAGCAGTTACCCCCTTTTATTGTCAGCCGCAATTATATATTTCACTAATCAGTGCACATGATGACTCTATGAATAGAATCTTGAGGAAGAATGTGAATCTCTCCATATTTTTAACCTGCCTGTAATAGCAAGAGAATAGCACTCCTAAACACACAAATACGGTTAGATACCCTGCAACACTTTCGCCCCAATTTTCTTAACTGCAAGCAACAGCAGGATTTGCTGAATAAAATTGTTTCCAGTGGTGACTCAAAAGGCGAGCTGACTGAAGCCCTGTCTAGCAATCTCTTCAAAAGCAAAGGCTTTATTGAGCTGCCCGGAAAATACAGGGGAGAAAATGGCATCGATGGACTTTATATAAAAGATGGAATGCTCTATGTTATCGAAGCTAAGCAGTTCTCAGCATATTTGTCATTGAAGCTCGACCCCGGTACAGACAAGCGTTTTGTACAGATGACAGACGAACGACTTCGACAAATCGCAGATGAGTTGCGCCGGACAACTGATGCTAGTAAGAAAAATGCAGCAACATTAATAGATAATGCATTAGATACTGGAAATATTGCAAAATTCGTTACTGCCGTAGATAAAAATGCACAATCACTCGTTATGGTGCCGATCAAATGACCATCCAGCTAGATTGCAGATTCAAAAAAAGCAGAGATAAAGAACTTGTCGTATTCGTCATTGGTGATGAAAGTGGCTTTATAACACTGAATGAGTCTTACGCTAATCAGATAGAAAAAATTTCAGCCGAATATGAAAGTGGAAAAAAATTCACAGTAAGCTACATGACACTTCGCATATATCTAGGGCAACTCGCCATATACGAAGCCAAAATAAATCATGATATAAAAAGAGCAAAAGAATTATATTACTTGGCTGCTTTGGCTATTGTTAAAGCACTGGAGCACAGTACCGCCACATTTGTTCTGGGAGGGACACCGTGTCTTCCCGAGTTCGCACTGCCTTTGGTTTGTGATGCAACAGAGTTATATCCGCTATTTGCTCAACTGACCGAAGAAAAAAGCTTAGCATTAGCCGAGCAAGGCAGCTGGGCAAGTATTATGCGTTGTTACCAGGCTGCTCTTATTAAGGACTGGGCGGAAATTGAAAGGATGATTGCAATTCTTCAGAAAAAATTCGCCAAGCTAAAAGCCAATGCTGCTGCTGTCTACTTTATAGAGTTCTTTCAGGCGCTGCTAAGCAACAACACGGATGCCGTAGAGGCCAGCCTGCGCACACTACTTACACCACCGTTGGTGGTAAAGCAAAACAGTGAATGGCCAAAAATGAGTCACGAAGGTGAGTACATGTGCCATTTTGGTATGCCCTTTGCCAAGCTTGCCTGGATATTGGGCCATGAAATTGAGATCCAACACCCGTTGATTGTGTCCGAACTATTGCCGGTGAGACCACTGGAGCATTATCACAATCCCTATCCTTTCCTTGAACCTGCAGAGTCAACATGGGCTCTTCTGAATAGTTGATCAAAGCAAGGGGGATAACAGCAGTTATCCCCCTTTTATTGTCAACCGCAATTATATATTTAACTAATCAGTACACATGATGACTCTATGAATAGAATCTTGAGAAAGAATGTGAATTTCTCCATATTTTTAACCTGCCTGTAATAGCAAGAGAATAGCACTCCTAAACACACAGGTACGGCGCGATACCCTGCAACACTTTCGCCCCAATTTTCTTAACTGCAAGCAACAGCAGGATTTTCTGAATAAAATTTTTGCCAGTGGAAGAAAGAATTAAAAGATGTAATACTGGCCAAGCCAACGGGGATATTCTCGCTATTGAGGTCAAGACCTACCAAAGATACATAACATCCACCAATAAAAATAATGAAATAAAGCTGACATCTAGAATATACTCGAAAATTGCAAAGAATCTCCACCTGCGTGATCCTGTTCAAGGATATAATCCACAATGTTTTTTTCTTGAGGCACCTCCATCACAGGAATTGTCACGCATACTAGAACTAAACAATATCGCGCACGTTATTTATAATTAATACCAAGGCAGACATCATGAATAAAAATCCAGAGAGCATTCTCAAAGAAAGAATTAATAACTTTGAAAAGTTCAGAAAAGAAAGGCTTCCGGTACTACATAAATTTTCTGAAGCCATTGGACTACCAAACCCCCATGAGATACTTTTAGTCCCCAAGAGGTATCTTCCATATCTAGACGAATTTTTAGAAGACCAAGTAATTGAAGAGCACAATCGTTCTTGGTTAATCACAAGGATTGGATATTTTTTCGGAGAAATTTTAGTTGAAGAGTTTCAAGGGTGTTGGATGGTAGATGAAAACACCTCATCAGAAAATTTTACAAAATACGTAATAGGTGATTTTGAGAATAATATTAACACCTTAACAGTTGATCCATTTCTTTTCGCAGCAAGATTTGTCGACACACCGGCACCGAGAAGCCTAAAAAATGCCTATACTGACATGCTAAGTAATATTCCATCTTTTAATTAAAAAAACACCGACACCTCTGGCTATGCTGGAGGTGTTGAGATACTCCCAAGTAGGAAATTTCATCATTCCTGAAAAGATTTTTTTATAACTCACAACACTGTCACAGCTAGAAACATCACAATCATTCGCAAGTTTCCCTCCCACTCTAAAGCTAAGTTTTGTAGAGCCTCAGTTTCTCAAAATACGCCAATATCGCTTGATGCATTCGCTCTCTATACCCTGTAAGCTATTAACAGCTCATCCAGATTTTTATAGGAGCGATTACGAACGATACCATCGCGATACCCTTTTAACCTATTCAGCATCGAAGAACCACCGCCAGTACTTGAACCTAGACTGACTAGAATAAAAGGAATAATGCGGAAAGACTAATAACCACATATAAAAACAAACCCGCAACCAATCACTACAAGGCTTTCAGAGTAAGAATAGTGATTGAAACGTGACAGTAGAGAAATTGCAGCAAATAAAAACCTGAAAAATCAACATTCACACCGAAAACCAATTGAAAAGACAAGAAATAAACGAAGAAAAAAGTGACCTGGAAAAATTTCAAGATTTCATGTTCGAGATGAGTGATGTGTTAGAATTATTTATCTCTACAGCAAGTGAGAATGGCTACATCCTTGATTACTCTTTAGATAGTTTAGAGCACTTGATTGATAGCACTGAAGAAAAAAATGTTAATTTCATGAACAGATGCGCACGATATTTAGGCGAAGTATTCAGGAAAGAATTAGGGGGATATTGGGATATCGACTTAGAGAACCCAGTAAATCTCTATTATAAGCTTCCAGTTATTGCTAAATTTATTGCTACAGCACCAGATTGTACCTTTTGTCCACTTATGGTAGTTAGAAACTACATACTCGGAGGAAAAAGAGGTTTATTTTTAGGAGCATTAAATGCAAACCGATTATAAAAGAAGTGTTCAGAAATCCAATTGGTAAATTATTTTTTACTACAGCCATATACCTGAGCTGGCATTAGCCAGCTCACTCGCTCTCACTGATTAAAATAGTCAATCTCAATGGATGAAATATGGAGAGAGAATGTAAATCTCTCCATATTTTTAACCTGCATGTAAGAGCAAGAAAATAGCACTCTTAAACACACAAATACGGTTAGATACCCTGCAACACTTTCGCCCCGATTCTCTTAACTGCAAGCAACAGCAGGATTTGCTGAATAAAATTGTTTCCAGTGGTGACTCAAAAGGCGAGCTGACTGAAGCTCTGTCTAGCAATCTCTTCAAAAGCAAAGGCTTTATTGAGCTGCCCGGAAAATACAGGGGAGAAAATGGCATCGATGGACTTTATATAAAAGATGGAATGCTCTATGTTATCGAAGCTAAGCAGTTCTCAGCATATTTGTCATTGAAGCTCGACCCCGGCACAGAAAAACGTTTTGTACAGATGACAGACGAACGACTTCGACAAATCGCAGTCGAGTTGCGCCGGACAACTGATGCTAGTAAGAAAAATGCAGCAACATTAATAGATAATGCATTAGATACTGGAAATATTGCAAAATTCGTTACTGCCGTCGATAAAAACGCACAATCACTCGTTATGGTGCCGATCAAATGACCATCCAGCTAGATTGCAGATTCAAAAAAAGCAGAGATAAAGAACTTGTCGTATTCGTCATTGGTGATGAAAGTGGCTTTATAACACTGAATGAGTCTTACGCTAATCAGATAGAAAAAATTTCAGCCGAATATGAAAGTGGAAAAAAATTTACAGTAAGCTACATGAGGCTTCGCATGTATCTTGGGCAACTAGCCATATACGAAGCCAAAATAAATCATGATATAAAAAGAGCAAAAGAATTATATTATTTGTCCGCTTTGGCTATTATTAAAGCACTGGAGCACAGTACCGCCACATTTGTTCTGGGAGGGACACCGTGTCTTCCCGATTTCGCACTGCCTTTGGTTTGTGATGCAACAGAGTTATATCCGTTATTTGCTCAATTAACCGAAGAAAAAAGCTTAGCATTAGCCGAGCAAGGTAGCTGGGCAAGTATTATGCGTTGTTACCAGGCTGCTCTTATTAAGGACTGGGCGGAAATTGAAAGGATGATTGCAATTCTGCAGAAAAAATTCGCCAAGCTAAAAGCCAACGCTAATGTTGTCTACTATATAGAGTTTTTTCAGGCACTGCTAAACAACAACACGGATGACGTAGAGGCCAGCCTGCGCACACTACTTACACCACCGTTGGTGGTAAAGCAAAACAGTGAATGGCCAAAAAGAAGTCACGAAGGTGAGTACATGTGCCATTTTGGTATGCCCTTTGCCAAGCTTGCCTGGATATTGGGCCATGAAATTGAGATCCAACACCCGTTGATTGTGTCCGAGCTATTGCCGGTGAGACCACTGGAGCATTATCACAATCCCTATCCTTTCCTTGAACCTGCAGAGTCAACATGGGCTCTTCTGAATAGTTGATCAAAGCAAGGGGGATAACAGCAGTTATCCCCCTTTTATTGTCAACCGGCTTTGTTGCATAAATAGATGTCAGCATATAAGACCCCTTACCCCAGATGATCTTATGGTATGCGCACCGTCATCGGTGTCCCGAGCCGCGTAAAGCGATTCAATATTGCCGCCCGCACCTGAAGCTCGGCGACCTGCCGGTCAAAATCCCTTGCCATCACGCGTTCACCCAGCCGCTTGAAACAGTGCATTTTGGTTTCCACCAGACTACGCCGATGATAACCGCTCCACTTCTTCCAGAGCGTCCGGCCCAGCCGGCGGGTGGCCCGCAGAATCTCATTCCTGGCAGAGGCCCCCGGGCGATTTTCCTTCCACGGCTTCGCATTCTGGCGGGTGGGTATCACCGCCTCTGCCTCTCGCCGGGCTATCGCCTCATGACAGCCTCGCGTGTCGTAGGCACCATCTCCACTGACAGACGCTATCTTCTCCTCCACCGGTATCTGACTCAGCAACCCGGGCAGCATCGGTGCGTCCCCCACCGCATTGTCGGTCACCTCAATAGCCCGGATTTCCAGCGTGTGCGCATCGATGCCCAGATGCACCTTGCGCCATTGGCGGCGGTAGTCCGCACCGTGCTTTTTGGTTTTCCATTCCCCTTCGCCCAGCATCTTGATACCGGTGCTGTCGATCAACAGATGCAGTCCGGTCGTGGCTGGGCAGCAAGGAATCACGACCTGCAGCGACTTCTGGCGCCGACAGACGGTGCTGTAGTCGGGGGTTGGCCAATCCAGCCCTGCCAGTTTAAGCAGGCTTTGTACCATGCCCACCGCCTGGCGCAGGGCCAGGTTGTAGAGGCATTTAATGGTCAGGCAGAACTGAATGGCTGCATCGCTGAAGGTGGGCGTACGTCCTCGCTTCCCGCACGCAGAACCGTACCAGTTCATGTCACGGTCGAGCCAGATCATCAGCGATCCACGCGCTTTGAGCGCGGCGTTGTAGGACTTCCAATTGATGGTCTTGTACTGAGGTGAGGCCGGTTTATTCATGCCGTCATTCTACAGCATGGGACTCAACATGATTTGTGCAACAAAGCCTTGTCAACCGCAATTATATATTTAACTAATCAGTACACATGATGACTCTATGAATAGAATCTTGAGAAAGAATGTGAATCTCTCCATATTTTTAACCTGCCTGTAATAGCAAGAGAATAGCACTCCTAAACACACAGGTACGGCGCGATACCCTGCAACACTTTCGCCCCAATTTTCTTAACTGCAAGCAACAGCAGGATTTGCTGAATAAAATTATTGCCAGTGGCAAAATAAATTAAAACATGAAATGCTGGTCAATAAAGCAGGACAGATAAAGAAATATTTACTCCTGATAATTAAAAATAGATAAGATAGTTACCCGAGTTAAACTCACAGCTCGGGTAACATGCTACTGAAGAGAGAAATAATGAACGACTTAACTAAAGAAGGCTTACTGCACCTTAGCTATAAAAGTGACGTAGACAGAAGTGTTTGCAAAACTGCTAATCCAGATTGGCTACCAATAGAAGAGGGCATGAATAAGATATTCCAACATGGAGGCTTTTTGAAATTAGAAAATAGAGCCGCAAATTCTGGATACATATATCACATAGGAATAGATTCATTAGGCGGCCAATTCAGAATTGTTCTACTCACCAACTCAGATGACCCACAAAATGACATCATGGAATGGTGGGAACCAGAAGACTTGCCTTTCAGAGGTAAGACTTTATTTGGTGACGATGCATGGGATAATCGAACAGTTTGCACAGACATCAGCACTGCTTATAAAATTCTTAAAGAATATCATGCAAAAATGGATTTAATAGAGAATTTGGAGAACATGCGTTATACATGGAATAAAAAACCATAACAACTGAGAAATTTTCGGCTTCTACAGTGAAAGAAGCCGAAGAAAAGCTCTAGATCACAACAGCTGTTAGATGGCAGGATTTATTGAGAATGAGCAAATTTAACTTTTTTTATTGCAAGTCTTGGTTCTGGGCAAAGAAGCGCCCAACTGAAATATGGAGCGAAGAACAGGCAAAACAGGCGCATGATGAACGTAGAACATACACTGTGTTGGTGAATGATCTTGAGCGGCCTTACGCAGTTATTGATGTTGCAGGGAATACAAATTTTGTTGGCGTTACTTTTTTAGATGATTTTTTAAGGGAAAGTTTGTCCTATCATTTTAAAGAAGTTGAGCCAGGGAAATTGTTTTTATCGATGGCAACGCATAGAGAATTTGAGAGCGACAAAGATCAAGTGAAGTTGGGAAACTCATATATTTTTAATGAGGATGGCAAGCTGATAATTAGAAAACAATCATTTAACCCGCAAAGTCTCGAAGAAGCGAACTCTTCGGCTGATGTCAGCGGGAATTATGAAAAATATCCTAATTTTGGTGAATATGATCACTTATTGAAAGTTGAGCGATAAGAATAGGTAGCTAACCTTTAATGCAAAAAAGCCCCCGCGCTTTGAATCAAGCGCAGGGGCTTTTTTTATCGTCTCGGCTTTGTTGCACAAATCGGAACAGGCTCCCGTGTTGTAGAATGAAGGCATGAACAAGCCTACCTCCCCGAAGTACAAAACAACGAACTGGAAGTCCTACAACGCCGCGCTCAAAGCGCGTGGGGCATTGATGATCTGGCTGGACAGAAACATGACCTGGCACGGAACACCGCGCGGCCAGCGAGGGCGTACGCAGCGCTTCAGCGAGGCGGCCATTCAGTTCTGCCTGACGATCAAAAACCTGTTCGGCCTGGCCCTGCGTCAGGCGGTGGGCATGGTGCAAAGTCTACTCCGCCTGGCGGGACTGAACTGGCCTGCGCCGGACTACAGCACGGTATGCCGACGTCAGAAGTCGCTACAGGTGGTGATTCCTTACCGCCCCAGTACGTCGGGGCTGCATCTCCTGATTGATAGCACAGGGATCAAAATGCTGGGTGAAGGCGAGTGGAAAACGAAAAAACACGGTGCAGACTACCGCCGCCAGTGGCGTAAAGTGCATATAGGTATTGATGCGCAGACGCTGGAAATTCGGGCCATTGAGGTCACCGACAACACCGTGGGTGACGCCCCGATGCTGCCAAAGTTACTGAGTCAGATTCCGGCGGAGGAAAAGATCGCCTCCGTCAGCGGTGATGGTGCCTACGACACCCGAGACTGTCATGAGGCGATCGCTCAGCGAGAGGCGGAAGCGGTGATTCCCACGCGCAGGAATGGGAGGCCGTGGAAGGAGAGCCGAGCGGGAGCGAAGGCCCGTAACGCGATTTTGCGGGTGACGCGTTATCTGGGGCAAGGGCTCTGGAAAAGGTGGAGCGGTTACCATCGGCGTAGTCTGGTAGAAACCAAGATGCGGTGTTTCAAGCGACTGGGTGAGCGGATCATGGCGAAGGATTTCGACCGTCAGGTGGCCGAACTACAGGTGCGAGCCGCCATTCTGAACCGCTTCACGTCGCTTGGAACACCGGTGACGGTACGTATGGCATAAATTCGTCTGGGGAAAGGGGCTTTGTATGCTGAAGCCTATTTATGCAACAAAGCCCAGATAAACTAGAAATTAAAATATTTGACTCAAATGGTACGGAGTACAAACTATGATTCAGTACTTTAAAAGTTGGTCGAAGAAAGAAAAAGCAGCAAAAGGTATACTGACTGAAAGTGAAGCGCGAGAGCTTCATCAAAAAGGAAAAATATACTGTGCCGCCTATTCATCAGCAAATTCATATTTGGAAGTCATGCCCAACTGTGTAATGGTCTGTTTTTTAGATATTAATAAGAAACCTGAGTTGAACTATATATTTAGCAGATCAGATGAAGGCCCGCTCTTTCTCGAACAGGTTTTTATAAAACGCTTTGAAAAAACTGACGATGCAACATATGTAGAGCACTATATCTTCAAAAAAGATGGCTCCCTATTTATTACAAAAGTAGACTACATTTCTAAAATGAGAGATGAAGGAGAGGGTATGGTAAATATTTCATCAAACTATGATCACTTTCCAGACTTTGGACAATATGAACATCTGCTCATTCGTGACAGAGGTGTTCCTAAATCTAAATTTTAAATCCTTAAAATATAAATAGATCTAACTGGGGTATCCATATCGGATCCCCAGCCTAACAAAAAATATGAAAATGATATTTTAATATCAATCTAATCAAAACACCTAAACACACAAATACGGCGCGATACGCTCCAATACCTTTACTCCAATTCCCTTGACCTTTAACAGATCATCCAGCTTTTGATAGGGGCGATTACGCACGATGTCATTGGCGAGGCGTGGGGAAATACCTTTGACTCTGGTCAGTGCGGCAGGGCCTGCGGTATTAATGGAACACAGTTCAGGCTGAGCCTTGGGCTTGTCCGCTACCACCGCTTTCTTTTTGCTACTTGCCACTGTCTTCCTGACTACCTGTTCGATTGCCGGTTCAGGCGTTTCAGCCACTTCAGCTACCGGGGCCGGGGCCATTTCGACAGCGTCTTCTTTGACTTGTATGTCCGTGCTATCGGGCTGTGCGACTTCGGTAGCCTCGACAGTAGTGGTGACTTCAGCATCGGCATCGACCTCAACAGCCGTGGAAGCAAACGCCGGGGCGACCAGATAATCGCGGGTGATATAACCCTGAGCAGTCCATTCGCGCAGCATCAGGTATTGATAGGGCAAACTCGCCTGTGAGGGCTCCAGCTGCAGGGTAACGTTCTGCCATTCCTGCCCGCCACCGAGGCAACCCAGACTGCGCTGCACCAGCAGCTCGCCAGTGAAGCTGCCGCCATTATAGGGGGCTTCCAGCTGCCACAACTCAAGACTCAGGCTACCGCTCAGGTTCTCCGCCTCGCGCGGATTGGCCACGGTGGCTACCTGCAGAAAGCGCTGCCCGTCTTTGGTAAAGCAATCACACTGCCCCTGCAGGGAAGGCTGGACAAAACGCTGGAGCTGAGCGAAGGGGCACTCCTGTACCGCATCGCCCTCAGGTGACACCAGTTGCAGCACCAGTTGATAAGACTGACTGCCGGCAGGAGGAGCCGCTTCGACATTTTGTTGCCAGTCCAGACTGCCGTACGCCAGCGCCCCGAGCGTCGCGCTGGCGATCTGGATACCCCGACTCACCATGCTGACATCCGCCTGCGGCTCAGTGGCGACAGCCAGCAAACGTAACGACCAGCCCTCAGCCAGCGGCACATCGCACTCAAGTGTGCAGTTCAACACCACCACATCACCACTGAACTGGTAGCCGAACGGCTCCGCGATGCGCACGATATTCTGCAGTGGATTCGTCATTAGGGTCATTTGACTTCCTTTTGTCTTCGCTCACACCTGAAAGTACTGCATCAAGGCAAGGCTTTAGGGATTAGAGATTGCACATCCAGCGATATGCTGGCTGTCAGAATACCAATTCGCCGGCTGAGGATATCAGGCAATCGCGCCAGTCTAGGCGGCAAACATGACAGGTCGGGGACAATATAGGTTAACCCCTGCAAAAGCCGTAAAAGATTTACGCTGCAAGGATGGGGCCACACAGTGTGTTGACCCAGATCAGGCGGGAGCGAACACGTCAGCCGTGCCCGCTCAGCGAATGTGCTCTATGACGGTGCGCCGTTACGAAGACCATAGGCTTATTCGAGAGACGTCCCATCAGCCCTTTTGGTAGCGGGTGTCTTGTTCACCACCTCCAGCAACTTCCATACGTAACGCGACTGGTCAGCCGCCGGGTTGTCACGCAGGCCACGATGCACCTTCAGGGTGTAGTAATAACCGGCCTGATAGATAAAACCATCGATGCTGCCATAGAACAGTGACCACTCCTCCTTGGCATCATACTTCACTTCCATACACAGCCCGGGAGCAAAGCCCTGACAGGGTTTAGGGTGGTTGGACAGATAAATCACCATATCGCGCTCGGTGCCATCATCCGTCTTGCTTTTAAAGGGTTTGTGCTCTGCCTTGGGCTGTTCTGCAACAGGCTCGGCCTTAGCGCTGCCTGACCCCATACCGAAACTGGGCATCTTCAGACTGAAGTTATCCATGCAACCGGTCAGACTCAGCAACAACAGGCCCAACGTACTGGTTTGAACCACAACTCGCTTGCTTGCCATCAATTTCATTATTGCTCTCAAATCTTCTTCGGTAAGTTTTGCTGATTCCGGGTGGCGGGAATTGTAGGGGAAATCCGGGGGGCTTTCCTCCCCTGCCCCGGGATTTCCCAATTGGGCCAGCACTCGTCAGTCGTTACCCGCCGCGCTGCCGTCACATTGCTCCGCACAAGCATGGGCCATTTTTTTGGCGCCAGCCAGATCCATCTTGCCGGTGCCCAGCCGTGGTAATGCCGCGATGGTGAAGACCTGCGCCGGGATCATCAGCGGGTTGGCGCCTGCCGCCAGCATGGCCGACTTGATGCTGCTCAGTTCCAGCACCTGCTCCGTCAGAATCACTACCCGCTCACCTTTGCGTTCGTCTTTGATGGCGACGGCAATCAGCTCCAGCTCAGGGAGCTGCAGTGCCTGTTGCAGGGTATTTTCCACCACGCTCAGGCTGATCATTTCGCCACCGAGTTTGGCGAAGCGCGAATAGCGGTCAACGATGGTGAGGAAGCCGTCACTG
This sequence comes from Pokkaliibacter sp. MBI-7, assembly GCF_029846635.1. Classification (NCBI taxonomy): domain Bacteria; kingdom Pseudomonadati; phylum Pseudomonadota; class Gammaproteobacteria; order Oceanospirillales; family Balneatrichaceae; genus Pokkaliibacter; species Pokkaliibacter sp. MBI-7. The sequence goes on from NZ_JARVTG010000002.1 coordinate 1,557,375, forward strand.
TCCAGATGGCCTTTGTCACCTGTCACATACCAGCGCATCCCCTGCTCTTCGCGGATGACTGCTGCGGTTTTATCGGGGTTGTTGAGGTAACCCGCCATCACCTGCGGCCCACCTATCAGGATCATGCCATCCGTTCCTGTAGGCAGCGCCTGCCAGGTTTCAGGATCGACAATCTTGATGCTGGTACCGGGCAGCGGCATACCCACCGTGCCGGCTTTACCACCGACCTGCACCTGCCAGTAATGGGTGTCCAGCGCGTCCGGCAGGTTCACCGCCGCCACCGGCGTGGTTTCCGTCGCCCCATACCCTTCCAGCACACGTTTGTTGAATTTGAGCTGGAAAGCATCCCGCACTTCCGGGTTCAGTCGTTCAGCCCCGGCCACTACGATACGCAGACTGTCCAGCATCAGCGGGTGCACCTTGGTATTACGGCAGTAGAGGCGCAGGAAGGTGGATGTCGCACACAACAGCGTCGCCTTGTGACGGGCGATAGCCTTGGCCACTCCGGCCACATCGGTAGGGTCTGCATGGCAGACCACCGGGATGCCCTCCACCAGCGGCATAAACTGGGTGACCGTCAGGCCAAAGGCATGGAACAACGGCAATGAGGCCACCACCACATCGCGCTCCTGCGTATTGAGCACATCGGAAACCTGTTTGACGTTGGTCATGATATTACGATGGCTGAGGCAGATGCCCTTGGGCGCCCCCTCACTGCCACTGGAAAACAGGATGGCAGCAATGTCCTGTGAGCGACGTGAGCGGTTAAAGAAGCGCTTCAGGACAAAGCCCGGCAGTACCACAGCGGCCGCCAGACTGAGCAGCGCCTCGGTCTTGCCGATCTGCTCTTTCAGGGACTCCAGATAGACGATCTTCAACCCCTGCAACACCGGCGTTACATCCATCCCTTTCTGTTCCAGACGTGACAGGAAGCGTTCAGACGTCACCAGTGTACGCATGCCGGACTGTTCAATGGCCGACTTCAGCGCTTCATGACTGGCGGTATAGTTCAGGCACACCAGTGTCTTGCCTGCCAGCAACGCCCCCATATTAGCCAGCATGCCGCCTGCGCTGGCCGGAATCAGCATACCGATCCGTTCACCTTCGCATTTGCGCAACCGCCGTGCCATGCACAGTGCCCCAGCCAGCGCGCGGTAGGCAGACAGTTCCACACCCTGACTGTCGGCAATCGCCATCTGCTGACCAAGGTGTTTGACGCCGTCGATCCAGCCTTCGGTCAGGGTGGGTAGCGAATCCACATGCTGCTCCCAGGAAGCGATGGAAATGTCGAACACATGGCGTTTGAGGTCTGCGGCGCTCGTGCCTTTGGCCAGAGGCTGACCGAAGGCCACGATCAGGTCGCGGTACATACCGGAGCGACGGATGGCTTTGATGTGAGCGGAAGACCGTGAAAACTGACTGCCCCACAACCCGCGCAGGTAGAAAGGCACGATATGCAGATCGCGCTCCGCCAGCTGGCAGGCGCGCTCATAACCACGGCGAAACTCGCCCAGATGGCCATTGCGACTGATCGCACCCTCCGGGAACAGACACACTACTTCGCCGTCATCGAGCAGTCTGGCGACCACTTCCAGCGAGGATTTGCTACTCGCACCTGATTCGATAGGCACACAGCCGAACAGACGGAAGAACCAGTTCAGATACCAGCGTTCATAGATGCTGCGCTGCATGACAAAACGCACCGGGCGCGGACAGGCCGTCTGCACCACCGCCCAGTCGATCCAGCTGATATGGTTACCCAGCAGCAACACACCGCCCTCTTCCGGGATGTTTTTCATACCCTGCACTTCGATGCGATAGCGCTGTGCCAGAATCCGTGACAGCAGGAAGCGCACCATGCTCTGCGGCAGCATCAGCACGGTATAGATACCGCCCAGCAGCGCAATCACGGCAATCATGGTGAGCAGATGCTGGCTGCTGATGCCGAACAGGGCAAACAGTGCTGTCAGCACCAGGAAGGAAAACATGGCGATGTTCTGGAACAGGTTATTACCCGCCAGTACCTTGCCCAGTTCGTGTTCGCCGCTATGGAACTGCACCAGTGCATTCAGCGGTACGATAAACAACCCGCCCATCACCCCGATAAACAGGAAGTCTGCAGCAAAAGCCCATGATGACCCCAGCTGCGGCAGGATCAGCAGGCCGACGGCAATCCCAGCTGCCCCCACCGGGATCAGACCACTTTCGATATAGTTGCGGGAAAAGCGGGCCGCCAGACCCGAACCAATGGCGATACCAATTCCGGTGACCGCCAGAATGCCCTGCAGCACGATCGTGTTATCAATACCTACCTTTTCTTTGGCGAAGGCCGGAAACGCTGCCAGCATCACCTGCCCAACCGACCAGAACACCGACAGTCCAATAATCGACAGACGAATGACTTTACGGCTCAGTACCGGCTGCAGGTTTTCCACCATTTTGCGCGGGTCGAACGCCTGCTGCAGCGACAGGTGCTGGCTGTGGTCAGGCTGCTCCAGCGCTGGCAGACGGTACAGCAACAGCAGCTCCATTACGCTGCAGGCCACCAGAATCCAGCCCATCGGCGCCATGACCTGCACGATCTGTCCGGGCGTGGTCAGCTCACTGCTGTAACGCCCTTCAAACAGAATGGAGAACACCAGCGTACCCGCCAGAATGGAAATGATAGAGATGGCCTGCACCCGGCCATTGGCTTCGGCCAGATGTTCCTTGCCGAACAGCGCCTTGATATAGCCGAACTTGGCCGGTGAGTACCAGGCAGACTGCACGCCCATCAGGAAGGTCATCACGAAAGCAGGCCAGAACAGGCCAAGGTAGTAGAACAGCGTAATAGCGAGGGTCAGTCCGACGGCGGCCCATCCGGCCAGTCGCATCACCTGATGCTTGGGATACTTGTCGGAGTGAAAGCCGACAGGAATGAAGAACAGAATGTAAGGCAACAGGATCAGGCCATTAATAATGGCGGTCAGAATGACCTGTTCGCTGCCGTCATACACCTTGAAGACGGTGTTCTGAATGGCGATCTTGTGTCCCAGATCGGTGAAGGCATTGAGAAACACCGCCACCAGAAACGGCACTGCGCCGAGTGTCCGCATCAGTGATTTCATAAGCTGTCCCTGAGTCGAGGGCAGTCATCAGATCAGGTCGGGTAATCCCGCATTACCACAGAGTTGACCCTGCTGATGTCTGCCCGGATAGCGATCAGTATCAATCGCCACCGCTGGTTGGAAACCATCGCATCCTCGGATCAGGGCGGTTTCCATGCAACCTGATCCTTTCTTGTAGCGCACAGCACGACGAAAAGTAGTGTATATTGCTACTTTTCTGCGTTACCCGTCACTTTTCCCTGCACGTTCATACTGAGAAACCCGACCATGAGCCAGATTGATCTGCTACTGACCACGCTGAAACGTGAACTCAAGGCACATGGCAAGACCTATGCCGATGTCGCCATGGCACTGGAACTGAGTGAAGCGTCGGTAAAGCGGCTGTTTGCGGAGGGTAACTTTACTTTACAGAGGCTGGAAAAGGTATGTTTGCTGGTAGAGATGAGCCTGAGCGATCTGACCCACGCAGCGGCTCGCCAGCAACCCCAGCTGAACCAGCTACAGCGCCAGCAGGAAGAGGAGATCGCCGCAGATCTGGTGCTGCTGCTGGTCACGGTCAGCGTCATCAATGGTTTCAGCTTTGCGGATCTGCTTGAGCACTACACCATTGATGAGCACACCCTGATCCGCAAGCTGGCCCATCTGGACAGGCTCAAACTGATCGAGCTGCTGCCCGGCAACCGTATCCGACTCAAAGTGTCCGCCAATTTCGGCTGGATTGCCGACGGCCCGATACAGCGCTTTTTTCAGGAAAAGGTAGCGCAGGACTTCTTTCAGTCGCGCTTTGATCGCCCCAGCGAGAAGCTGATCGTACTGAACGGCCTGCTGAGTGATGGTAGCAATATTGAGCTGCAACGACGCATGCAGCAGCTGGCAGAAGAATTCAACACGACCATCCATCGTGATGCCGAGCTGCCCATGGCTCAGCGCCACGGCAATACCATGGTGATGGCTATCCGCCAGTGGCACTACAGCCTGTTCCGGCGCTTCAGTCGCTAGCACAGGACAATGGCGGTGGTCCATCTGACTGCTATCATCTTCTGAGCTGGCAGGCTGACGTAATACTGACAATTACTGTCACTGGCAACGTTGCCATCGCCACTATACTGCCATCATTCAGGGATAGCTTGTCATCACATTCACCCTGGAGTGGTTTACTGCTGGCGCATCACCCCAGCATACCTGCTCCACTCACAAGGCTCCGATACCTGCCATGCATCGTCGTTTGCTGTTACAGCATTTTGCTGGTCTGGGTTCTGCGCTGTGTTGCCCTGCATTAGTGCATGCAAGCACCACAACACGCCCTGTTCTGTCCTTTGTCTTCAGTCGCAAACGTGAAGACCCCCGCACCCAGTGGCTGATCGCGGTGTACACCGAAGCGCTCGACGCCCTCGGCTACGACTTTCTTTTTGTCGAAGTTCCTGCCAATCGTGCAACAGAAATGAGCCGCAGCGGCGAGGTGGACGGCGAACTGGGACGGGTGTATCGCTTTGCCAATCTGTATCCCGAGCTGATTAGGGTAGAAACGGCCAATAACCCAGTGCGTTTCGCAGCCTTTACCCTAAACAGTGATGACCGCATTCGGCAATGGTCTGACCTAGGCTCACTCTCGGGCGTCGTTGACTGCCGCCAGGGTATCAAGGAAATCGAGCAGGCACTGAATCTGCATTTGCCGGGTCACATCGGCTACGTCAAAACCATAGAGCAAGGGCTGCTGAAACTGCAGGAAGGTCGCTCCAGACTGTTCCTCGATGTGGAAGAAGCAGTCTATGACTATATGTCGACCGATCAGGGCTATTCCACGCTAAAAGGCGGTGCCTTTATCCACGAAGCCGGTGTGCCTGAGGCCACCACTGGACACTGTTACCTTAACCGTGCCCGGCATGAAGCGCTGGCGGCACCGCTGGCCGATGTTCTGCAGCAAATGAAGGAAGCCGGGCGGCATCAGCAGTTGCTGGCCAAAGCCCTGACAGCAGCGGGCTACCATGACAAGCCCGTATTTGGTGAACGTCCACCGGTCTGAGTGGGGGAGCATGCTCGAAAGCGGCCGCCTCCCAGAGGCACCACCGCTTGCTTAACCGCTGTGTTCCATTAACTGCCGTAGTCGCTGCAGATCTTCACGCACCCAGCTGGCATCACGTTCATAGTCCTGCTCGCTCATCCATGGCTGGCGAATCAGGCTGAGTACAACACTGCATCCCTGACCTGACAGGGAGCACACTCGCATCGGTACATAGACTTCATTGCCATCAGGCAACACCACCAAGTGATCAACCACACCAAAGGGATTACTGCGACTGTAGCGCAGCCATACCCGACCCACCGGCGCCTCTACCCACCAGTGGCTGGTGTTGTCATCGCCCGGCCCGGCGCTTTCAAGGTGAGAGCGGCTCAGACCACTGGCCCACTGCGGCAGATTGGCCGGCTCAGCCAGAAAGGCGTAGACCTTGTCGAAACTCGCGCCAATGACCACGCTGATATGCAGTACGACATCTGTCATGGTTTGCTCCTCTGATTGCCCCACCACCGCGCCATAAGCACCGCCCTTGGCTCGCCGGTTTCAAGGCTTGGTAAGCTCAGTACCCTGCTCGTTTGTCAGCAACAGCTAAAGCTGATCATCTGCGGATTACCATGCAGACCAATTACCAGTAAACAAGAGCAGCAGGCATTAATCTTGCTGATCAATCTGCAGTGCCGGTTTTCATGCACCTCGATAACGTCAAACACTGGATTTAAGGAAACTGACTATGTCTTTGACCGAGCTGGACCCCCAGTACGACTTTGTCGAAATCAGCCATCTGCTCAATACCCTCTACGCCGAGCTGTTTGGCGAAGAGCGCTGTTATGACGAGCGCCAGCTGGCGGAAATACAGCGACAATGGGTCAATCGTCGCCCCAGTCACTGGGCGTTCAAGTGGGAGGAAGGCCACGAAGCGGTTGCCTTTGTCACCCTCAACGAGTGCTTCTCCTTCTTCGCCAAAGGAGCCTACGGCATCATCAACGAACTCTGGATTCATCCGCTGTGGCGCAATCAGGGCCTGGGTGCCCGGGTTCTGGAAGAGATTCGGGTGCTGGGTCAGCAACGCGGCTGGAAGCGTATTGACGTATCCGCTCCTGCCGATCCGCGCTGGCAACGCAGCTTTGATTTCTACCAGAAGAATGACTTCGTCTTTTCTGGCAAGAAGCTCCGCACCTGGCTACCTGAAAGCTGACACGGCGACGGCAGACCCCACCCTGTCAGTAACACACACCCCACTTGAGGCTAAAGGACTGGGCGCTACAACCGATAAAGCATGAGCTACACTTGAGAATGCTTCGTCGCCCCGGCCCATGCTGGCGGCAGCGCTGCACTGCAATACAAGAACAGCTGACAGCAAGAGAGTCGTCGCCATGCAGAACCTGACCTATCCCCCGTCATCACAGCCAAATCCGTTTATCGTCCGGCATCTGGTCTGAGTGACGCGGCCCATGGCAGAGATTCCCGGCCAGCGCTCTCCGCACCTTCACGAGCCCCATCAGGACAACAGCGACGGCATCAGTCTGCACGGTGAAACCATTCTGGTGGTGGACAGCCAGCTGCCGATGATCCAGCTGATCAAGGACATTCTGCGCCGCGGTGGTGCGACCTCCTTTTATGATACCGACAACTTCGCCACTGCCCTGCGCTTGCTGAAAAAGCACAAGCCAGGTCTGGTGATCTGTGACTTTGAAGTCCGTGACCCGAAGCACAAGGGCCAGACATTACTGGTGGAGGCCCGGCGTCAGCAATTGCTGTCCCACGCCACCGCCTTCATCTACCTGCTCAGTGAATCCAGCGAACGGATGATGAATGCTGCGCTGGAAGACTCACCTGATGACTGGATGAGCAAGCCGGTCAACAGCAAAGAGCTGCTGGACAAAGTCTTGCTGCAACTCCAGCAGCGGCAACTGCTGGAGCCCGCCCTGCTGGCACTGGATCAGGGTCAGCGGGCCACCGCCATCGACTGGCTGCAACACCATCTGCCTGCACTGCAGAAATCCAGCTCACCGGGGTTATGGATGCGCGCCGAGCGCCTGCTGGGGCGCATGCTGCTGAAGAATAATCACCTGACTGAGGCGGAGCAGCATTACCGGCAGATGATCCGCCACTCGCACCCCGTGCCCTGGGGACATCTGGGTCTGGCCATCTGCCTGCATCTGCAGGACCGCAACGACGAAGCACGCGATGCGTTCAGTGCATTACTGCCCCATCCCTTTCTGGCGGCAGAAGCCTACGACTGGCTTAGCCGCATGCATTGCTGCGAACGTCAGTTCGAGCTGGCGCAAATGGCCATGTCACTGGCCTGCCAGCACAACCCCCAGTCAGCGTTCAAGCAGAGCCAGCTGGGCTTTGTTGCCTTTATGAACGGACAGAATGGTCTGGCGGAAAAAGCCTTTCGCAGCGTGGCCTGGAACCATCGCAACCTGACCAAGGCGGATGCAGAGCTCTATCAGCAGCTGGTCTGGGATAACGGTGACAGTGGTGCTGGCCAGAGTGGCTCTACCGCTTATCTGCCCAGCCCCGAAGCAGTAGGCCAGACCGATGGGCTGATGCTGGTGGTCAAGGCACTGGAGGAGAAAGAGCCGGACAACGCCCAGGTTCAGCTCAAGGTCATGCTGGTCGAGTCCGTTCTGGCTCAGGAAGAACTGGACGACGAGCGCGTGGCCGCCCTGGCCGAAGCCATGATCGACTATTACCTGATGCTGGATGCCTTCAGCCAGCTGAAGGAGCGCAGCCAGCTGAGCAGCCACTTTCGCTTTCTGGGCCGTGATTTTCACACCGAGCTTGCGGCAGCAACAGCCTATCGCGCCAGTCTGTCTGCCGAAGAACTGAGCGCACTGCGGGCCAAATATCAACGCAAGCGCACCGGTAATTCGTTACGCGACAAGATACTGCACCAGCAACAGCGCCAGCGCAGTGCCCGTCAGCTGCGCCAGATGCATTTGCAGCAACTGCAGGATGCAGAAAAACAGGTGCTGCACGATATTTTTATCGATGCCCGCCGCGACGTGCCGGTGCCGGACAAACGCCCGGCAGCCACCACAGAGCTGGACGAGGAGCTGGTCCGGCAGGTGCGGGAAAGCATGGACCCCTCCCTCAGCCAGATTTTGCTTGATGAGCTGTCACGGGAAGCCGCACGCGATGATCCGTTGTGGGTCAGCAGCGTGCAGGAAGCCTTCAGGCAACGCTGCAAGAAAGAGCTGGAATACCGCATCGAACGTAATCTGTTGCGAAAAAAGCAGGCCATGGCCGCGGTCCACTATCTGCCGCTGCTACCGGTAAGCATTCAGGAGAAGCCACGTCCGCACTGGTCGAAGGAACTGACCAGTGCGGTGCTGGATTATGCCCGCGAGCGCTACGAGCCTGCTTTTTTCAGCCTGCTGAAAGTCATCAAACAGGGCGGCGACGACGTCACCATCAAGCTCAATATGGTGCAGGCAGGGATCGGTGCCTGCCGCGAAGGGTCGCCGAAGGCCAAGCAGGTCATCAATATTTGTCTGTTTTACCTGCGGCCACTGATGGGCCTGACGCCCACCATGGCGTTACCGCAACGCCAGCGCTTTACCAGCCTGACTCAGGCCCTGCGGATGACCGATGAAATGGCGATCAGTCTGGCAGAGTCCTGACGATCAGGAGCTGGCCTGAGCTGCCCTGTGGTGACGAGGTCCAATTCGCTGTGCAACAGCATCAGCTCTTTCTTACGGCAAATAGTGATTTTTTATTTAACGCAAGAGAGGGTGAAATGTGCCCAGAATTGGCTTTGCCGCAGCAGGCCCGCGTTAAGTCTGGTGGGTTGCCGCCTGACTGATTGCATCAATGCTGCACAAAACAGCTGAAATGGCCGGGTTTGACGGATATGCTGCAACAGATGGCAACAGGCCATCTGATGACGAATGTGTTGTCGAGAAGTACCAATCAGGGATTACGGAACTACCGCATGTCAGAGCCCACCGTTCGTGAAGTCGCCACTGCTGAGCTGGTCAGTGGTTGGAATGATCTCAAGGACAGCATTATCAACTTCATTCCCAGCTCGCTGGTGGATGAAAAGATTCTGATCGTCGATACCCATGCCCCCATGATCAACCTGATCAAGGACATGCTGCGTCGCGGTGGTGCCAGCAAGCTGTACGATGCCGACAACTACTCCCAGGCCATCCGCCTGCTGAAAGAAAACCGTTTTGCTCTGGTGATCTGCGACTTTGAACTGCGTGGCGCTCAAAGCAACGGCCACTCTTTGCTGGTGGATGCCAGACGGCAAAAGCTGCTGCCCTACTCCACCTCCTTTATCGTGCTCTCCAGCGAAGCCAGTGAACGCATGATGTTTGCCGCGCTGGAGGAGTCACCGGATGACTACATTCACAAGCCCATCAATGCCAAGGATCTGATTGACCGGATAATCCGCATTGCCAACGTCCGCTCGGTGTTCAAACCCGCCTTTGACGATCTGGACAACCACAACGAACGTGCGGCGGTGTCCTGGCTGCGCAAGAAAATTGCCCAGCTCAAAACACCCAGTCTGGCCATGACCGGCGACCGTCTGCTGGGCCGCATTCTGATTGAGTCGGCGCTGTATAAAGACGCTGATATGCACTATCGGGAAATGGAAGGTAAGGACTACCCGGTGCCCTGGGCCACCATGGGCAAAGGCATCGCCAACTTCTTTCTCGGCCGACTGCCCGATGCCAAACGCTGCTTTGCCGAACTGTTGAATCAGCGCTTTCTGGCGCTGGAAGCCTACGACTGGCTGGCCCGTATTCACTGTCTGGAGCAGGATTACGATCTGGCCCAGTACGCCATGGAGCTGGCATCCAGCCTCAGTCCGTTATCGATGCACAAACAGAGCCTGCTTGGCCACGTGGCGTTCCTCAATGGCCAGTACGGGGTGGCTGAACGCGCTTTTCGCTGCATTCTCTACGGTCACAAGAATATCGCCGTGGTCGACTCGGACCTCTATCGGCGCATCGTCTGGGGCCACAAGAAGAACAGCCGCACCCCCTCCGAGGAAGATGTCGGCAGCCTCGACAAAATGAGCAAAACCCTGCAGGTGCTGTCTGATAAATACCCCCGCAACGCCGACCTGCAAATAAAGTCGAGCATCATCGAAGCGACCGTAGCGGTCGAACAGGGCAATGAAAAGAAAGCTCATGAGCTGACCGATGTGTTACTTGAGTATTATCTCAAGCTGGATGTCGCCAACCAGTTTGCCGACGAAGCGCTGATGAAGGCGCATTTCCGCCACCTCGGCCGCGACTTTACTCAGGAGCTGGCCAATCTGATCAAGTCGCGGGAAAACCTGTCACAGGAAGCGTTACTGGCATTATCTGGCGCCCGCAAGACCAAGCTGGAAAAGCGCCTGCAGTCCCACAATGAAGTAAAAGGACGGCAGGAAAAGTCCCGGCAGAAGCTGAAAAATGCCCGTCAGCTGAAACAACTGCACGAACAGCAGTACAAAGATGCCGAGCAGGAAGTCAAAAAAGACCTCTACATCGAAGCACAACGCACCACCCCGCGTCTGAAAGGTAACCAGCCACTCACCGATGAAGAGTGGGAGCAGAAGGTCACCAAGAAATACGGCCAGCTGGTCACCGAGGAGCTGGAACTGCGCATCGAGCGCAAGCTGACCAAAAAAAGTCAGGCGATGGCCGCCATTTCCAACGTGGCCATGATGGCTATCGAAGTCAATAAAGTGGATTACAACCAGTCGTGGCACGAGCTGGTTGAAAAAGGGATGAACGAATACAGCAAGGATCAGTTTGAAGCGTCCTTCTTTACCCTGCTGCGGGCAGTCAAGGAGGGTGGCGAACGCCTGGAAATCAAGCTCAACATGGTTCAGGCAGGTGTCAGCGCCTGCCGTGAAGGCACGTTCAAAGAAAAGCAGATATTCAATATCTGCCTGTTCTATATGCGCCCACTGGTAAAAATCGTCAAAAACATGACGACCCATCAGCGCGAACGCTTTCTGACCATCACCCAGGCGCTCAAAGCCATTGATGACAAGCTGGAAGTGCATAAGGTCTGATCAGGTATGACACTTGCAGCCTTGTATTCTGGCTCTGAAGAAGCGCTTATCCCTGCCTGCCTTCGGCAGCAGGTGCGGCACCAACAGACTCAGAACTGACACAACTTACAGCGATATTGGATGCGGCATCGCTACCGCGCACACCCGGAAGAGGATTCAGCCATGGGAATGGTACGCTCCAGCAGTCCTTCAATGCATGACGCACCCCATGATCGAACCGGCTCAGCCAAACTCCCCCCTCTGCCTCTCGATCTGCGCGCCGCTGATGACGATGACCGCCAGTACGCCCATGACCTGACCTACAACAATATGCGGCGCTACTACGTGCAGTACGGCATCGAATGGAGCAGCAAAGTTTATTTTCAGCAGTGGCCCAGTACCGCTAATTTCATTCTGCTCGACAGCACCGTGACGCCGGCAAAAACGGCCGGACTACTGCGCCTGCAGATCGTCAAACCCTGGACCTATTTGTGGGATCTGCAGATTGAGCCTGCCTACCAGCGCCGTGGTGTCGGCAGGGAAGCTCTGCAGCGCAGTATGTGGCTAGCCCGCCATACTGGCTGCAGTCTGTTCCGTCTGCGGGTGTTCAAATCCAACCCGGCACTGCAGCTCTATCTGCGCTACGGTCTGGAAATCGTTCGGGATGAAGACAGCGTCTACATGATGGAAAAACTACTACCCGCCGTGGTGGCGGAGCATGCCGACAAGGACGTCTGACAGGTATCGATACAACAGATACCTGTCAGACGTCCTTGTCAGCGACTGAACAGATCAGGCCTGCTCCAGTACCCTCAGAGAAACACTGACCACCCAGTCCGCCACATCCTGCCGATACACCTGCATGTGCGCAGCCACACCGTGCGCCTGCAGATGGGCTTCAGACTCCCAGCGCTCAATCATGATCACCGAATTGGCATCCTGATCGAATTTGCCTGCAGGAGCGTCGATATCAATATAAGGCCCGTACTCAATACAACCCTCCTCTTCCAGCACCAGCGGCACCAGTTGCTTCATCCGCTGCAGGAAGGCGTCGCGGCTGTGCTCGCGCAACGTAATAGTGGCAATAACGGCGATCATGGCATGTCCTTTCAATGGCACCTAATGGGATAACTGAGCCAGCCTTTTAATGGCAGTAGGCTGCGTTCTCAACCACACCTTTAACATGCACGGTAGCGCCCGGGCGGATGACAAACTCACTCAGCCCCACATGGGATGCACTGCCCCAGTCGTAGGTATAACCCAGACGGGTCCAGGGGTAACCCTTGTCACCGTAGGAGCTGGCGCGCAGCTGATTGAACCAGGCCTTGTACTCATTACTGATCGCAATATAGGGCGATGAGGGAAAGTCGACCTCTGCCTCGTGGTCGGAAATTTCCGAATCCGGTGCGGGGCGGAACATGTCCTTGGGCTGCACCCACAATTCCACAAAGCGCGTCTTGCCGTTGTGTGGCGGTAGACCCAGCAGCTGCTCCAGTCGCAGCGCATCACTGTTCTTGCGGCAGAACTGCTGCAGTTGAGGCGCCGCAGTGACCCAGATCTCCCGGCTCAGCTGCTGATCGGTATCCACCTGAGTGTCATAACCATTCCATGCCGTCCAGGTCACCATCAGCACATGGGACTGATCGTTATCCCACACCAGCGCATGATTGCCCGGCACAATGGCGGTCAGGTTTCTGGAGATTTCGTCCGGCTCAGCCACGGCGGCGTCCTGCACCGCGGCCTGATAGGCCGCCTGCAACTGCTGCTCTGACATAGTGCGATAGGACTGCCCGGCGCACCCGGCAAGGGCCAGGGCGATACCACTCAGGGCCAGACCGCGCAGACTGAAAACGCTGATCGTTGATGGCTTCATCCTTAATCTCCTCATCGTTGACCTGACGTGCATCTGCTCTTTAACACGCCAGCTTTCTCATAAAAAACCTGTGAAAAGAATAGACAGCACCGTGCTATCTTCAATGATTTATTTTGCCCCCACGTTATCCCTGACCGAGGCCTCTCATTACCATGAGCACTTCCCCCGCCAGCCAGCACAGTGAAGCCGTATTCAGCATTTCCACTGACAGGCAGCAGCTTGATCTGGATGTGATCTATCGCTTTCTGAGTGAAGAATCGGCCTGGGCCAGAGGCATTGACCGACGTCGCGTCGAGCGTTCCATCGAGCACTCCCTGTGTTTTGGTGGCTATCTTGGCCATCAGCAGATTGCTTTTGCCCGGGTGATTTCTGACTTCGCCACCTTTGCCAATCTGGTTGATGTTTTTGTATTGCCCGAATTCCGCGGCCGTGGCTACAGCAAACAGCTGATGGCAGCGGTGTTTGAACATGATGATTTACAGCAGTTGCGGCGCTTTACTCTCGCCACCAGTGACGCGCACGGGCTGTACAGCCAGTACGGTTTTACTGCACCCGCCAAACCCCAGACCCTGATGGAGCGCTACGATCCGCTGATCTACAGCCGTTAATGCCTGATGTCATAAGAGGTCAATCGGCCCTCGCCAGTCAGCACCGGCGAGGGCCGCATCCGCAAGTGTCTGCGCACCGTGGTGCATGCGTGTATCGAGAAGACGGATTATCCCATTCCTGCAGAATTAGAATTATTGATGCTGCCAACGCAGTCTCGGTGAACAGTTACCCCAGCTCAGGATGCGCTGCGCCTAACCAGAACAGATCATCAGACTGCGTTAAACAGAGATATTGCTTATTGCTGAATGGGAGAAGAAACTCCACCCAGTACCGATAGGCATCAAGGGTTCGCTTACTGTATCGATGTACCATCATGTTTTCTGGACAGGTATGAGAAATGGAGGGCGTCACCATGCTGAGTATTTCGCCCTTGAAAAATTTGGAAGAAGGTATACCTTTTGGATGATGTGTTTCTGATTTAAATACCTTTTAGTTACTCACTTTTGTGTTAGCTAATTCACTTTTCTCTTAAAAACAAAGTCTTACGCGAATGCTTTTAAGAGAAAATTTGTTAAAAGGTATACCTTTTAATAATTGTTATAAGGTCGAAGACCTCATTAACACACTGTTAAATTACTTGTATCCGAACCATGACTTATGGAGAAAAAATGGAATCCTATACGATCACACCAAAGGTCGATGAGACTCAAGAGTTTATTGAAATAGCCAACGACTTTTCGAATCCTTTGGATTTGGTTAGAGAGGCTATTAGTAATGCTTATGACGCTAAAGCAACTGAAATTCGAGTTATTTTCGATGTTGTCAAGCAATACGGAGAATCCGTTCTCAAGATTGTTCTAGCTGATAACGGTACAGGAATGAGCGGGGATCAGCTTCAGAATTTCTTCGATCTGGGGAATTCCACTCGTCGCGGAAATGTTGAAGCAATTGGGGAGAAAGGACACGGTACAAAAGTATATTTTAATAGCCGTCGGATTGAGGTGAGGACCTCAACTGGGGATAACGGGTTTTTGGCAGTTATGGACGAGCCATTTAGAAAGCTTTTTGACAGGCAAATACCAATAGTCCAAGTCACGCCACAATCAGGAATCCCTAAAGGGACAGAAATAACAATATATGGGTACAACAATAATCGCCGAGATAAATTTACTCATCAAATTTTAAAGGACTACATAAATTGGTTTACAAAACATGGATCAATCGAAAAGCATTTCGACACAGAAACAAAAGAAGTAAAACTTTTACTGCAGGGTTTAGGGGCGAGCGAGCTTGAAGAAATTGATCAGGGTCATTTTTTTCCAGAAAATAGCAAAGATATAAGTAGGCTTCTGGATGAGCATATGGTTAGAGCACCAGATCACTATTCCAAGAAAATTATAAAGACAGGTGTTCTCAAAAATTTCCCAGAAATAACATACGAGGCCATATTCAGCCTTGAAGGAAAATACGTCAGGTATGGATACAATACAATGCTTAGGCGCCCAGGATACACAGCACCAGAAGGTGCTTACACAATACAGGAGCGTTATGGATTGTGGGTGTGCAAAGACTATATGCCTATTCAAAGAAAAAATGAATGGATTACTTTTAAGGGTTCTGAATATACAAAATTTCACGCATTCATAAACTGCCAAGATTTGCGACTTACGGCAAACAGAGGATCGGTCGATAATACCCCGACTGAAATATTGCAAGACCTAAAGGAAGAGGTAAGAAAAATATATGACGGAATTGTAAAGAGTGATGAATGGACGTCAATGGAGTGGCTTGAAGAGGAAGCGCAGGCGTATCAGACAGTAGAAAAAGAAAAGAAAAATTTTGATTGGCGCATTAATAAAGTTAATAAATCCAATATAGCTGTTCACAAAGGCGTCACATTAGTAGAGCCTGAACGGGAGAGCGGTGTATTTTCGCTATTTCTTATACTGTCTCAGCTTGAAGCAGATCTATTTCCCTTTTATGTTGTTGATTATGATACACATGAAGGAATTGATGTCATTGCAAAAGGGGATAAAAATACACCAATTTCAAGCGCAAAATTATTCTACGTTGAATTTAAAAGAACCCTATCGAAAGGATTTAATCATTCCTTTGAAAATATCCACAGCATTGTGTGCTGGGATACCGGCATAAAACATGATGAGGTATTGAAGGATATAAATAATGAAGAACGTAAGATGCAAATCATATCGCCCGATTCAGAAGATGATTATACCCGCTACTTTTTAGACAACCCAAGAAAAGCTCATAAAATAGAAATTTTTTGTTTAAACTCGTACCTTAAAGAAAAGCTTGGTTTGTCATTTAATCCGAGGACTTCGAAATCCGTAATTTAACAAAGCGTTGCACCGGACAGGCCGGTGAACGCGGCATTAGGCAATAAAAATGGCATCATTCGTAGGAACCCACAAAGAATTCCGTAGATATATAGGTCCGAGGTTGAGAAACCTAGTGCAGCAATTTACCAAAAGCCATAAAGCTGAAGTGTCCGCTTGTGAGCATTGTGGTTCAAAGGAAAATCTAGAGTCTGCTCATGTGCATGGACGAAATAGGAATGAAATAATAGATTTGATCCTCAAGGATTATACCTACAACAGTGTAGCAACCGTGGATATTGAAAGATTTGAAGACCAATTCAAAGACGAGCATTTCCCTTTAGAGAAATCAATACTGATTCTTTGTCAGCCTTGTCATAAAAATTACGACAATAGTGTGCAGGTAAATGACAAAACAGAAACATCAGATGAGCAGGAAAGCCAAGGCGTGCTTTCAGAGGCAATTAGATCTCGCACAGATTATCTGCCGATAACACTGGATCCCGGAGATCCTGAGCTTTTCAAGCAAGAACTTTTAGTAACAAAACTCGCAGAAATAGAGACGACTTATAAAGACGGCCGAGTTGAAACAAAAAAATGGAATGCTACCAATTTCGCAGTTTCTTCAAACATCCTTGGGAATTTACGTTCTCGCCCTGAGTTTAGATCTGGAAATTGGCAAGACAAGGACATTGTAAAAGTTCATGTAAGGATCAAGCGCAATGCCTAACAAGCCAATGATCGCGGAGCCAGCTAATAGGGAGTTAAGAAGGTGGCAGAGGCAGTACTTTCGCTAGCTGGTGTTTTTCTTGGCTTTATTCTGTCTGAGGGAAAACGTTGGCTTGAGCAAGATGGCGTATCACACGTTAATCTGTACTCATTAGCAGAAACATTGCTGAAAGTCGTACTAAGACTTAAATAATTAAGTGCACCCTCTTTTCCATTACAACTGAAACGAATACATTCAATTGTGTTCAAAATATAAATACAGCTAAACCCATTCAGTTTATTCATCTATTAGTCGCGCTATTCATTCATCACCCAATAGCGATACACGGGCATTTTTGAATAAAGCTCAGATTACGTTAATTCGATCAAATGCCTTTCGATTGACCTGCTGTTATTTGGCTGTCAAACATCTTTATTCGTCTGATCCAGCCCGCTGAAAGATCTGGATTCAGCGTCACCCCGTATAGGCAAAGAGAAGATTTTCCCGGGGACAACGATGGATAACGGCTGTGAAATAGTCTGGTTCAAGCGCGATCTGCGGCTGACGGACCATGCTCCGCTGCAGCAGGCGGTACAGCGCTGCCAGCAGCGCGGCCACTCTCTGGTGTTGCTGTACTGCATTGAGCCTGAGCTCTGGCAGCAGCCCGATATGGCCCATCGTCACTGGCTGTTTATTCGTGACTGTCTGGCCGAACTGGCACAACAGATACAGTCACGCAGTCTCACTGAGGCTTCATTGCTGGTAGCGTTCGGCTCCCTCACTGACACACTGCACTGGCTGCATCACCACTGTGCAATTCAGGGCCTGTGGAGTCATCAGGAAACCGGCAATGACTGGACCTTCCAGCGTGACCGGCAAGTGCAGGCGTGGTGCCGCGAACACCGGCTTGAGTGGTTCGAGGTGCCCCAGCATGCCGTCAGACGCGGCGGGATCAACCGCGATGACTACGAGCAATTCAGCCAGCAGTTCTTCGATATGACCTGCACCGGTGTGCCAGCACTGGCCATCCCCATGTCTGAACGCGTCCGCCAGCTGCCGCTGGATCAGATCAGCGACATCCACGCTGGTCTGAGCCTGCTTCGCTACAGCGGCGACTTTCTGATTGCGAACCCCAGCGTGCGAGCGATGACCTGCATCAGCGGTGAGCAGATTCAACGCGGGGGGCGCAGTCTGGGTCTGCAGCTACTGGATACCTTTGTTGCCAGTCGCAGTCACCGTTACCTGCAAAATCTGGCCAGACCACTGCAAGGGGCTACCTTCAGTTCGCGTCTTAGCCCTCATCTGGCCTGGGGCAGTTTATCTGCCAGAGAGGTGATGGCCTGTGCCCGGCACGCTTTGGTGCAGGCTGACGATGCCAGCCATCGGCACAATCTGCAGGCATTTATCTCCCGTCTGCACTGGCAGTCGCACTTTATGCAGAAGCTGGAAGCCGAACCGGCCATGGAGTTTGTCGAACAGAACAGGCTGTACCGGGCACAGGCGGAGGGGGCGAACCGCGATGGCGAAGGTGAGCTGGCGCCGCGCCTCACAGCCTGGTTTCACGGCCAGACCGGGCAGCCGATGATTGATGCCTGCATGCGCTGCCTGCGGCAGACGGGCTGGCTGCCATTTCGTATGCGCGCCATGGTGATGAGCTATGCCAGTTACCTGCTGTGGCTACCCTGGCAACGCACTGCACCGCTGCTGGCAACCTTGTTCACCGACTACGAGCCCGGTATTCACTACCCACAGATACAGATGCAATCCGGGGTGACCGGCATCAATCCCAACCGTATTTATAACCCCGTCAAACAGTCTCTTGATCAGGATCCACATGGCCACTTTATCGCTCGCTTCTGCCCTGAACTGGCCAGTTTGCCTGCCAGCTGGCGCCATCACCCGGCCCTGATTGCCCGAGCAGAACTGCTTCGCCATGGCCTTGAGCTGGGCGTCACCTACCCACCACCACTGGTGGATCATGAGGCCGCCGCCCAGCGCGCCAGACAGCGTCTGGCGATGGTCCATAACAACAGTGAGCACCGGCAAGTCAGTCGCAGCGTCTATGAAAAACACGGCAGCCGTCGCCGCCCTGCACAACGGCATGCGGCTTCGTCTGCAGCGGATGTGCGGCAGCTGTCGCTGTTCTGAGCCCCCAAAGTAAGGAACCTGAGAACACCCGAATGGCCCATAAGAAACTCCATTTACCGGAAAAAGTCTGCCCCTGCTGCCTGCGCCCCTTTCGCTGGCGCAAGAAATGGGCAAAAGACTGGGAGCAGGTGCGTTACTGTTCAGAACGCTGCCGCCGTCAGCGCCCTGCGCCCATCCTGCGCTAATGCTGCGCCGTACTGGTGCACTCTGCACCACCTGCCCTGCTGGCGCCACAGCAAGCGACAGTGGCTCACCCGCCTCTCACCTTCTACACTGTGCAAACTGCACAACCATCTCGACGAATTCATCACGCCATCGCACAACACAGGCTGTCTGAGCACCATTACGTTTAAAACTGTTTCAGACTGGTATGCAGTTTGCCTTTACAGCTAGCGTAATTCAGATATCACAACGTGCTCACGAGCTAGCAGCCGATCGTGATCCCGTTCGTAGCGTCGCTGGCGACTTACCCAGTGCACACACCTGCAACGCCGTACTTAAAGGAGTTCCTCATGAGCAATGATGTTCCAACGGATTACCCTCTCTCGGCAGTACCTCATTCTGATCGTAAAGGTCTGCTCTCCACCACGCTGGTGCTGGTCGGCTTTACCCTGTTCACCGCTACCATGTTTGCCGGTGGCAAACTGGCCAGTGGCTTCACCTTCTCGGAACTGCTGTGGGTGGTGCTGATCGGCAACCTGCTGCTGGGCGTCTACGCCGCCATTCTTGGCTATATCGCTTACCGCAGCGGGCTGAATACCCTGCTGATGGGCCGCTTCTGCTTCGGTGAATGGGGCAGCAAGCTGGCCGACATGATCCTCGGCTTCACCCAGATAGGCTGGTACTCCTGGGGTGTCGCCACCATTGCCATCGTGCTGATCAAGATCCTTGACCTGCCTCAGGGCTGGGAAATCCCGCTGATGGTGATCTTTGGTTTTGGCTTCTGCGTTACCGCCTATATTGGTTATCGTGGTCTGGAGTGGCTGTCCCGCTTTGCCGTACCGGCCATGCTGATTTTCATCGTCATCAGCTTTATCAAGGGGGGAGAAGACCTCGGCAGCTGGGGCAAACTGTTTGAGCTGACACCTGCCGATCCGATGACGCTGGCCGCCGGTATTACCGTGGTATTCGGCACCTTTGTCAGTGGCGGAACCCAGGCCACCAACTGGAGCCGCTTTGCCAGGTCCGGCCCCATAGCCATCTGGGCAACCCTGGGTGCCTTCTTCGTCGGTAATGGCCTGATGGTGTTTACCGGTGCCTTTGGTTCACTGGTCTATCAGCAGGCGGATGTAGTCGATGTGATGCTGGCACAGGGTTTTGTCACCCTGGCGGTACTGATGCTGTTCCTTAATCTCTGGACTACTCAGGACAACACCATCTACAACTTTGCAGTCGCAGGCTGCAACCTGCTACGTACTCCCAACCGCAAGTGGGTCACGCTGGCTGGCGCCGCAATCGGTACCGTGCTAGCGATCAACGGTATGTATGACATGCTGATCCCCTATCTGATTCTGCTGGGTACCTTCATTCCGCCGATTGGTGGTGTGATCATGGCGGACTTCTGGGTACGCCATAAGGGTCAGTACCCCAGTCTGGAGTCCGTTACCCTGCCCGCCTTCAATGTTCAGGGGCTGGCAGCTTACGTGATCGCTTCAGCCGCCGCCTATACCTCCCCCTGGATCGCGCCACTGGTAGGCATTGTGGTGGCGGTGGTGGTCTACACCGTACTGGTCAAACTGACCGCCAGCAGCACACTGACCGCGGAGGCCTCGTCATAAACCAGCGTCAAAACCCAGCCCGCCGGATGTCTTCTGCCCGGACATGTCGCCATGCCCATCACCTGCGCTGACATCCCGCATCTGCCCGGCCTTGAAAGCATTCGCTTTCGGGCGGGCTTTCAGGGTGCCCGTCAGGTGGTGCGCTGGCCCTATGTGGCAGAGAACGACACCATCCTGCCCTGGGTGGAAGGCGGTGAGCTGGTATTTATCACTGGCATCAACCATCAGCGTGACAGTGCCAACCTGTGTCAGCTGATTGAAGAGGGCCGTGCCCGGCAGGTAGCGGGCATGGTCATTCTGACCGGTCAGCCGTTTATCCGGCAGATTCCCGCCGCCGTTATCCAGCTGGCCAACCACTACGGCTTTGCCCTGCTGGAGCAGCCCTATGATCTGAAAATGGTCAGCGTGACCGAGATCATCAGCAATGCCATCGTGCAGGACAACCTGCTCGGCCACTCCCGTCGCCTGTTCCTCAGTCGCATTATTGCCGGTATCGCCGAAGCGCCTGAGCTGATCCATCTGCGCGCCCGTGAACTGGGTATCGAGACGCAGCAGCCACTGTGCGCCATGGTGATCCGTCTGGCACAGGGCGGCGACCGGCAACAGCGTGAAGACTGGCAGCAAACTCTCGATGAGTTGCTGCCGGAACGACTGAAGCTGCGTGATAACCCCTTCCCGGTACTGCGGCAACTGCACGACTGGCAACTGATCTGGCCGACGTCACCGGACAGCGAAGACGTTGCCCAGCTGCTGGCTTCCCTGCAGCAGGTACAGGCCGATATGCCACTGGTGATCGGCATTGCCAATGAAGGCAAGGGGCTCAGCAGCCTCGCCGAAGGCATGCAGCAGGCCCGGGAGGCCGCCACCTTTGCTGAAATTCATCATCAGCTCAACCAGCCCGTACACTATCGTGAACTGGGGGTCGCCCGGCTGTTTGCCGCCATTCAGGACAAACGTCTGCTGCTGGATTTCTGCAACCAGACTCTGGGCAGCCTGTGCTTCAACCGCAGCAAGGAATCACAGGAACTGAAAGCCACGCTGGCCTGCTATCTCAACAGCCACGGGCACCATATCAACGCGGCGGCCACACTGGGTGTTCATCGCAACACCCTGCGTAATCGTCTGGCCACGCTGGAAAAAATCACTGGCCGGCCACTGCATGACCCGCTGCACCGGCTCAATCTGCATAACGCCCTGCTGATCGAGCGCATGCTGCTGCACTCCCATCAGCTGGACCCTCATGAGCCCGTGCCATGATGTTTTTTAACTTCCATCCTGCTCTGACGTTTGCCCTGCTTTCACTCTGTTCTGCGGTTGCTCGCCCGCGGCCAGCCACCACGATAAGGAAAACACCATGAAAATCGTCAACGCCCGTCTCCGTCATCGCTCCGAACTCTTCACCCTGTCTATGGACAACGGCGTCTTCACTGCCATCGAGGTGCAGCCTGCGGCCGTCAGTGCAGCGGCAACCGATATCGATGCCGATGGCAATCTGGCCTGTGCCCCTTTTGTTGAGCCTCATATTCATCTGGACGCCGCCCTGACCGCAGGTGAGCCGAACTGGAACCAGAGCGGCACGCTGTTCGAGGGAATTGAGCGCTGGGCAGAACGCAAACCGATGCTGACGCCGGAGGACATCCGCACCCGCGCCCTGAAAACCATCCAGCTGCTGATGGAGAACGGCATTCAGGTGATCCGTACCCATGTGGACACCACTGACCCGTCCCTGACGGCAATGAAGACCTTCTGCCAGCTGCGTGATGAGCTGAAAGACAGGGTGGAGCTGCAGGTGGTGGCCTTCCCGCAGGAGGGCATTCTGTCCTATCCCAACGGACTCAGACTGATGGAGGAGTCACTGGAAATCGGTGCCGATGTGGTCGGCGGTATTCCGCACTTCGAGTACACCCGGGAACTGGGTGAAGCCTCGATGAAGCACGTTATCGCGCTGGCGAAAAAGTATGATCGTCTGGTGGATGTGCACTGCGATGAGATCGATGACCCCAACTCGCGTTTTCTTGAGGTGCTGGCCGCCGAGGCGCTGTTCAACGATATGGGCCATCGGGTCACGGCCAGTCACACCACGGCCATGCACTCCTATGACAACGCCTATTGCTCCAAACTGTTCAGACTGCTGAAAAAATCAGGGATCAGTTTTGTTTCCTGCCCGACGGAAAGCATCCATCTGCAGGGGCGCTTTGACACCTTCCCCAAACGCCGTGGCGTCACCCGTGTCAAGGAGCTGCTGGCCGCAGGTATGAATGTCTGTCTGGCAGAAGATTCGGTGTTCGACCCCTGGTATTCCCTCGGCAACGGTAAGCTGCTGCGGGTGCTGGATGCCGGTCTGCATATCTGCCAGATGATGGGCTATCAGGATATTTCCAAAGCCCTGAGCCTGATTACCGACAACAGTGCCAAGGCGCTTGGTATCAGTGATCGCTATGGCATCGAGGTCGGCAAACCCGCCAACCTGATCATTCTGTCAGGCAGTGATGACTACGAAGTCGTTCGTCGTCAGGAGGATGTGCGCTGGTCAATCAGAAAAGGCGAAGTCATCCTGCAGCGTCAGCCCGCCAGTCTGGTGATCAAGCCGGGCATTCATGCTTAACCCGGCAGTCTGAACTGATCACGGCCAGCACGCTACGCTCGCGCTGGCCCACTCACACTTAAGCCAGCATTAAACGGCACCGCAACATAATTCCAATTCCTTTAAACAACTTCCCCCGAAAGCCGTCAGTTTTTCTGAACATCAAGTGTCAATTTTTCAGCTTTTTCGTAAACGGACCCTCGCCTATAGTTTCTCCATCGACAGCGACTGACCCGGCAAACTAAAACGCTCAGCTGCTGTCAGAACCCGATGTCCCACATCAATATTGCAAGACTCAGCCAGCACTTCACTGGCTGGAAATGACAGAACATTGAGGAGCCAAACCATGAACGCAGCCATCAACGTTGTATCTCGTGTACTGCTAGCATCTCTCTTCGTTATCGCCGGTGTCGGCAAACTGGGCGCAGGTTACGCTGGCACCCAGGGTTATATGGAATCCATGGGTGTACCGGGCTTCCTGTTGCCACTGGTGATTCTGCTGGAAATCGGCGGTGGTCTGGCACTGGTTGCAGGCTTCCAGACCCGCTGGATCGCCCTGATTCTGGCAGGCTTCAGCATCGTCACCGGCTTCCTGTTCCACTTCCACCCCGGTGATGCCATGCAGATGACCAACTTTCTGAAAAACCTGTCTATCGCCGGTGGTCTGCTGTTGCTGGTTCAGCACGGCGCCAGCTACCCCAGCATCGACAAACGTCAGGCTGACTGATCCCCCCTTGCCAACCCTGCCCCGTGCAGGGTTGCTCCCTTAATAACGTAAGCACGCTGTGACTGATGCCCACGTTATCGACACCATAGTGAAAAGGAGGATGCCATGAATTCCACTGTCCACACCCCCGGAAAAAGCCGCGAAGTTGAGCATGTCGTTGCCGGTATGGAGGCTTCCGACGGCGCAGGCGTCCGTCTGCAGCGGGTGCTGACTCAGGAGCTGCAACGTCGCCTTGACCCTTTCCTGATGCTGGATGAATTTCGCTCCGATAACCCCGATGACTACATCGCCGGTTTCCCCGAACACCCTCACCGCGGTTTTGAAACCGTGACTTACATGCTGGCTGGCCGTATGCGTCACCGCGATAACGCCGGTAATGAAGGCTTGCTGACAGCAGGTGGCGTGCAATGGATGACGGCCGGTCGCGGCATTCTGCACTCCGAGATTCCCGAGCAGGAAGACGGCCTGATGCACGGCTTCCAGTTGTGGGTGAATCTGGCCAGTGACAAGAAAATGATCGACCCCGGTTATCAGGATCTGCCCGCTTCGGCCATTCCTGAATACACCAGCGAGTCCTGTGCCCATATCCGGGTGATTGCCGGGGAGAGCGAAGGCGTGGCCGGTGCCATCAGCCGCCCGGACACCGAGCCACTGTATCTGGATATTGAACTGGCCCCCGGCAAACCCCATTGGCAGGCTATCCCTGCCAGCCACAACGCCTTCATCTATGTTTACTCGGGTGAAGTGCTGGCCGGTGACAGCCAGCGCAAAGTCACTACTCGCCGTCTGGCGGCACTGTCAGGCAACCGCATGCGTGACCACGACGGCCAGGGTATCAGCCTGCAGTCGGCGGAAGGAGCACGGTTACTGCTGATCGCCGGACGTCCACTGAATGAACCGATTGCGCAGTGGGGGCCGTTCGTGATGAACACCCGAGAACAGATCGAGCAGGCCGTTACGGATTTCCGCAACGGCGACTTCTGAACCCGCGATTAAAACGTGTCACCGGAGGACAGGATATGCCCAGCTTACAGCACCTGCTTCATCCCAAAGCCAAGGACATCGGCTTCCCCGTCCGCCGCCTGCTGCCCGCCGTCGTGCGCCAGAGTGTCGGCCCCTTTGTTTTCCTTGACCATATGGGCCCGGCACACTTTCAGCCCGATACCACCGAAGGGGACGTGCGCCCTCACCCGCATATCGGTCTGGCCACCCTGACCTACCTGTTCAGCGGCGCCATCATGCATCGTGATAGTCTCGGCACCGTGCAGGAAATCACGCCGGGCGCGGTCAATCTGATGGCGGCGGGCAAAGGCATTACCCACTCGGAACGGATGCCTGCCCATGTCCGGCAGGATGACGCGGCGGTAGAAGGTATCCAGATGTGGCTGGCTCTACCCAAGCCACTGGAGGAAATGGAGCCGGAATTCCTGCATTACCCCAGTACGGCCATGCCTGAATTCAATGGTGATGGCATTCACCTGCATCTGGTGATGGGTAGCGCTCTGGGCCTGACCTCTCCGGTCAAAACCTACGCCCCGACCCTGTTTGCCGCCCTGACCATGAAGGCAGGCAGCCAGTTCCAGCTACCTGCAGATTACAGCGAGCTGGCGTTTTATGTGGTCAGGGGTGAGGTGTACACCGATCAGGACGAGAAGGTGGAAGCCTTCAATCTGGGCATCGCCGCAGACCATGACGGCCTGTGCCTGATTGCTGAACAGGACAGCACGCTGATTGTGCTGGGGGGCGAGCCGCTGGATGGACGGCGCTTTCTCAACTGGAATTTTGTTTCCAGTCGCAAGGAGCGCATCGAGCAGGCACGGGAAGACTGGATCAATCAACGTTTCCCGACCATCCCTGGCGATGATCAGGAATATATTCCACTGCCACGTTAATGTCGGCAGATGCGGGCTGGGGTTACTGCAGGGTCATGGAAGCAGCGGGACTGCCCTGCTGGTCCCAGTCCAGATTCAGTGCCCAGTCTGCTTTCTTTTCTGACTCCATCAGAATCTTGATCAGCCCGTGCAGCAGTTCAGCGGACAGCACAAAGGTTTCGCCCTGCTCCTGCTCGTCATACAGGCCGATGAGATGACGACCATCACTGTGTGAGCCGTGGCGAATGGCCATCACCAGAATCGCCTCTCCGGCAATAGCCGCGGGCGGTTCGGGAGTGGTATCGAGCTTTTTGTCGATCTGCTGGTGCTGCATCTGCTTCATCCAGCCCTGCGCCTGCGGGGTTACCCCCGGCACCAGCTGAGTGTTGAGACGCTGCTGAATCACTTGCCACAGAATCCGGCAACAACGGCGCGTGAGCCAGAACCCCAGCACACGGTCACCGAGATTGACCCGCAACAACATCCTGTCCTGCTTGGCATCGTAGGTAAGCTGAAACTGCATTGAGTCCTCACTGTCTTGAGCGTTAATCACTGTCCTGAGCGTTAGACACTGTCCTGAGTGCTAATTGCCGCGGGCATGTCCCTGATCTCGTGCGCCAAAAGTCACGCCGAGTGGCCGATACGCAGCAGATCAGGAATACGTTCCTGCGAGCCTGCCAGACTTGACCGGCTTTTTCGCAGTAAGCCCGGCGTCACATCCGACAGAACTCCTAGCTTCCGCTGCCAGCTGGCATCTGTAAACCCGTCTTTTGGCTGAGCAGCCGTCACGCCACTGCTCAGAAACTACTGATCAAAACTACTGCTCAGACGGTTGGGCTTAACCGGCGTACCGATGCACGCTGCACCAGACTGGGTTTCATCATCACCGTACGGTCTGCCTGCTGTTTATCCTGTACCCGTTCAAGCAAAGTTTGTACCGCAACGGCAGCAATGCGTGCCGTGTCCTGATGAATGGTGGTCAGCGCTGGCGTCATATAGCGGGCAAAGGGAATATCGTCGTAGCCCACGATGGAGAGATCATCCGGTACCCGGACGCCGTGTTCAGCAGCAGCACTGATCAGCCCCATGGCCATCATGTCATTGCCAGCGACCATGGCGGTCGGCCGTTGCTGCAATTGCAGCAGCGCCAGCATGGCCTGATAGCCACTGTCGCAGTCAAAGCTGCCTTCCAGCACCCACTGCGGATTGACCACCAGATCTGCCTCCTGCATCGCCCGCTGATAGCCCTGCCAGCGCTGCTGCGCGGGCAGCTTCTGCATCGGCCCGGTCAGGCAGCCAATATCACGGTGCCCTTCATCAATCAGGTGGCGCGTGGCCAGATAACCGCCCTCTTCGGCGCTGTCCTGAATGGTGTCCATTCCCGGCTGAATCGGACCCCAGTCCATGATCACGGTCGGCACCGAGCCAAAACGCTCGAACCAGCCCGCTATATGGTGATTGGTTTCGGTGCACATCAGCAGTAACCCATCGACCCGGCGCTGCAACAACAGATCAAGATGACTCTGCAATCGCTCTACATCGCCTTCGGTGTTGCACAGAATCAGGTGATAGCCCTGCTGATAACAGGCGTGTTCGACATTGCGCACCAGTTCGGAAAAGAACGGGTTGGTGCTGACGGTAACCAGCATGCCGAAGGTCTTGGTGGTATTGATCTTGAGGCTGCGCGCCACCGCACTGGGAGCATAGTTGAGCTGAGCGACAGCAGCCTGCACGCGCGTGCTGATCTCTTCGCTGACGTAACGGGTGTGATTGATAACGTGAGAAACAGTGGAGGTGGATACACCAGCAAGCCTGGCGACGTCCTTGATGGTAGCCATGGGGCCAGATACTCCTGCCAGGACACTTCTTGAAGCGCAGCACAAGGGTAACGGCGCCTGCCGCTACCTTTATGCTGGAGCCTATTTTTTACTGGGCCTGCAGGAAGCTATCCACTTCAGCCCGACGCGGGATAGACGTCTGCGCACCCAGACGAGTGACGGAAATAGCCGCGGCAGCATGAGCAAAAGGCACCGCTTCCTGCATGGACTTGCCTTCCAGCAGCGCTACCAGCAATCCGGCATTGAAGGTATCACCGGCTGCGGTGGTATCAACTGCCTGCACCTTGAAGCCGGTTATCACAGCCCCGTCAGTTCCGGCGTCACTGCGCTGGCTGATATAGGCACCCTGCGAACCCAGGGTAATCACTACCGTCGAAATCCCCAGAGCATGGAGGCTGGCCGCCGCCTCTGCCGCCGAGGCCTGATCCCTGACGGCGATCCCGGTCAGCACTTCGGCTTCGGTCTCGTTGGGGGTAATCATATCCACCTGACTCAGCAGCTCTGCAGGCAGGCTGCGCGCCGGAGCCGGGTTCAGTACCACACGCACACCGGCCTCGCGGGCGGTACGGGCAGCCAGAATGCAGCCATCCAGCGGGGTTTCCAGCTGCATCAGCAGTGCACCTGCCTGCTTGATCATCGGCAGATGCGGCTCGATGCGTTCAGCACTCAGACGGCCATTGGCCTCTTCTGACAGGCCGATGCAGTTCTCGCCTTCGGCGTTGATATAGATGATGGCAATGCCGGTGGGCAGATCGCTCTCCACCATGACGCCATCAATGTTCATGCCATCCTGAGCGAAGGCTTCACGCATGCTGCGGCCGGTATCATCGTTACCCACGCAGGCGATAAAGCTGACGTTACCACCCAGACGCGCGGCGGCAACGGCCTGATTGGCGCCTTTGCCACCGGCCACCACCTGATAGCCGCGACCGCGGATGGTCTCACCGGGACGGGGGAAATGCTCTACCTGCAGAATGTGATCCGCATTGACGCTGCCTAAAACAACCAGGGATTGGCTCATTATCATTCTTCTCATTTTGCTGAAAGTCGTCCGCCGCTGCGGCCCGCCTTGGTTCTCAGGGACGAAAGCGAGCCCGGGGCTCGCTTTCATCGATCATTTACCGCAAAGGCAACGAACGTTATTCAGTAATCAACTTCAAGTCGACGGGAATATTAGCCTCAACGTCGCCACCTTTCAGCAGCTTGTCAGCAGTAATTACGCCGATCTCACCGATTTTTTCGGGTTGCTGGGCAACGGTCGCTGCCATCAGGCCACGCTGTACGGCCACTTTGCCGTCGTCAGTGCCGTCAAAGCCCACCATCATGATTTTCTTGCCAGAGGCCTGAATGGCACGCACAGCGCCCAGTGCCATTTCGTCGTTCTGGGCAAACACGGCCTGTACATCAGGATGAGCGTTGAGCAGGTTTTCCATGACGTTCAGCCCCTTGGTGCGGTCGAAGTCAGCGGGCTGGCTGGCCAGTACGGCAAAGTTGTGTGCCTTGGCAGCCTGATTGAAACCTTCACCACGATCACGGGCAGCAGAGGTACCGGCGATCCCTTCCAGCTGGATAACCTTGGCACCATCACCCAGTTTTTCAGCGATGAAATCACCGGCCAGCTTGCCGCCTGCTACGTTGTCAGAGGCAATGTGGCTGACCACTTTGCCGCCAGCAGCGCCACGATCCAGCGTCAGTACCGGGATGTTGGCATTGTTGGCCATACGCACTGCATTCACTACCGCTTCAGAGTCAGTGGGGTTAATCAGGATGGCCTTGACCTTACGTACAGTCAGGTCTTCCACGTTGGCCAGTTCTTTACCCGGATCATTCTGGGAATCCAGCACCACCAAATCATAGCCCAGCGCTTTGGCGGTAGACTCTGCCCCCTCTTTCATGGTGACGAAGAAGGGGTTGTTCAGCGTCGACAGCACCAGTGCCATGCTGTCTGCATGAGCGGCATTGATGCTGGCACCCAGCAGGGCAGAAGACAGCAGCACAGCGGCTTTGGTACGAGAAAACAGATTAGCGACTTTCATGACCGATATTTTCCTTGTTGTGTGGGGTCCGACAGAACATCGGGGAAGTATCAGGTCTTCATGACCATTAACGCAGCCCGTCCTGAGCAGCGGCAGAGCCAGACACTGACGGCTTATCGGTTCCGTCAGCGCCGTGAGTTTGCGTTACTTGCTTTTGTTGTCGACCAGCACCGCCAGCAGGATGACCACCGCTTTGGCAATCATCTGATAGTAGGACGACACATCCAGCAGGTTCAGCGCGTTATTAAGAAAACCAATGATCAGTGCACCAATCAGCGTGCCCATCACCCGGCCCTTGCCGCCTGCCAGACTGGTGCCGCCCAGTACCACAGCGGCGATGGCATCCAGCTCATAGCCCATACCGGCGGTTGGCTGAGCGGAGGAAAGGCGTGAGGTCACAATCAGACCTGCCAGTGCCGACAGCATGCCGCACAGGGCATACACCGCCACTTTGACCTTGTTGACGTTGATACCCGACAGACGGGTGGCCGCCTCGTTGCCGCCCAGCGCGTAGATATAGCGGCCCAGCGGCGTGTGATGGAGCAGATACCAGGCACCGGCAAAGACAAAGACCATCAGCCAGACCGGAACCGGAATACCAAACCAGTAACCGGTGCCGAGCACGGCAAAGGCATCGCCCGCCTCATTGAAACCAGTGGTAATCGGACGACCATCGGTATACACCATGGTCACGCCACGCAGCAGCGTCATGGTCACCAGTGTTGCGATAAAGGCCTGTACCTTGCCTTTGGCCACAATCAGACCACTGACGCAACCGAGCAGTAATCCGGCGCCCAGTGTGACCACCAGCGTGACCGCCAGCGGCAGCTCCATGGCTACCATGGAGGCGGCAAAAGCGCCGGTCAGCGCCAGTACGGACCCGACACTCAGGTCGATACCGGCAGTCAGAATCACCAGTGTCATCCCCACGGCCATGATGGCGTTGACGGAGGTCTGACGCAGAATATTCATGAAGTTGTCGACAGTGAAGAAGTTGCTGCTCATGGCCGACACAACGGCGATCAGGATCAGCAGGGCAATCAGAGACTTCTGCTCCATCCACCAGTGCTTGCTGAACAGGCCGGTGGCAGGAGTAAGTTGACGGGTGCTGTTATTCATTATTTTCACTTCGGCAATTGATCAAAGGTGACTGACGACGCAGGAGGCCATTACGCCGCCTGCTTACCTACGGCAGCGGCCATTAATTTTTCCTGGGTGGCATCGTTGCGCTCAAACTCGGCACTGATGCGCCCCTCGTGCATTACCAGAATGCGATCACTCATCCCCAGCACTTCCGGCATCTCCGATGACACCAGAATGATGCTCATGCCTTCCGCCTTGAAGGTATTGATCAGCTGATAGATCTCCTTCTTGGCACCGACATCGACGCCACGGGTAGGCTCATCGAGAATCAGCACACGGGGACGGGTCATCAGCCCCTTGGCGATGGAGACTTTCTGCTGGTTACCGCCGGACAGATTGCGGATCAGCTGTTCCTGACTGGGGGTCTTGATATTAAAGTGGCGCACGTATTCATCCACAGCACCGGTCTCTGCCTGCTTGCCGATACGGAAGCCCGCACCGGTAAACTGACGCAGTGAACTCAGGCTCATGTTCTCCCGTACTGACAGTTCCAGCACCAGACCATCGCCCTTGCGGTCTTCGGAGATATAAGCAATCCCGCTGCGCAGGCCATCCTGCGGGCTGTTGTGCTGAACCACCTGCCCGGCGACGCGGATACTGCCCGCCGTGGCGCGACTGGCACCAAACAGCAGCTTCATCAGCTCGGTACGCCCTGACCCCATCAGGCCGGAGAAACCCAGAATCTCCCCGGCTTGCAGGCTGAAGCTCACCTCCCTGACGCCGGGGCCGCTCAATTGCGCCACTTCCAGCGTTGCCTGCCCCTTGTCGGTATGAATGCGGGGGTATTGCTCCTCCAGCTTGCGCCCCACCATCAGCTCGATCATTTCCTCTTCCTGCAGGCTTTCAATGGCGCGCTCAGTGATGAAACGACCGTCACGCAGGATGGTGACACGGTTGCAGATCTCGAAGATTTCTTTCAGACGGTGGGAGATATAGACGATGCCGCGCCCTTCGGCCCGCAACTCGCGGATCACCGCAAACAGGGATTCGGTTTCGGTATCGGTCAGCGCATCGGTCGGCTCATCCATGATGATGACCCTGGACTCGAACGACAGCGCCTTGGCTATTTCCACCATCTGCTGTTCGCCGATGCTGAGATCACCCAGACGGGTCTGCGGGCTGTGGCGCACGCGCAGCTTGTCCAGCAGCTGCTGGGCTTCGGCGTACATCTGCCGCCACAAAATGCGGCCATAAGC
The DNA here is from genome assembly GCF_029846635.1 of Pokkaliibacter sp. MBI-7. Taxonomy (NCBI): domain Bacteria; kingdom Pseudomonadati; phylum Pseudomonadota; class Gammaproteobacteria; order Oceanospirillales; family Balneatrichaceae; genus Pokkaliibacter; species Pokkaliibacter sp. MBI-7. The sequence goes on from NZ_JARVTG010000002.1 coordinate 1,589,288, forward strand.
GCTGGTCTTTTCGCGACCGAGGAAGATATTTTCGGCGATGCTGAGATCAGGGATCAGGTTCAGCTCCTGATGGATAATGCTGATGCCCGCCGCCTGCGAGGCTTTCGGGCCGGTGAACCACTGCGGTTGGCCCTGATAGCTCAGGGTGCCCTGGTCTGCCTGATAAATCCCGGTCAGCACCTTCATCATGGTCGACTTGCCAGCACCGTTTTCTCCCAGCAAGGCCATGACCTCACCGGGATAGACATTGAGTGCAGCGCCGTCCAGCGCCTTCACACCCGGAAAGGCCTTCTCGATACCTGTCAGCGAGAGGATAGGTTCCATCACTGCCCTCCCTCGAATGCCACTCCTGCGTGCAGGATGATATTGGCATAGGGAGTACATTCACCCGTACGCACCACGGCGCGGGAGCGTCCGCTCTGTACTTTGAAATCACTGTGGCTGACGTAGTGGATGGCGATGTCGATACCGCGGCGCTGGCCTGCCGCGCCGACCAGCGTCAGCATGGCCTGATGCATGTCGGGGCTGACGGAGGGCAGTTCCTGCGCCAGCGTCACGGCCTCCACCGCTACTTCGGCCAGTACCACTTCCAGTGTATCCAGCAAACCGGGAACGCCGCGTTTGAGCGCCAGATCAATACGTTCAACCTGTGCAGGGATGGGCAAGCCCGCATCACCCAGCGTAATTTCGTCAGTATGACCAAGCATGGACAGGCAGGCAGACAAGGGCTGGTTAAGTAAAGGACCGAGTCTCATCGACGGCTCCGGGTTATAGGTATTAGGTGGAGCGAAACGTTTGCGCAAACGTTTCGATGAAAATTTCAGGAAGTATAGAGAGAAATCCGGACGGAGCAAGAAGTGTTCAACGATGACGTTCACGTCAAAAGATAGCTGAATCGAATCAGCTTCAGACGGCACAAGGCCGGGCAATGACACATTTTTCAGATCGGGGCACGTCAGGCCCGATGATAAAAGAGGCGTTCATCGATATGGCAGGCAGCGGGGTCATAACGCGTACCCCGTGGGTCTGAGCACGGCCGTCAGCACAAGCGCAGAGCGGACAGGAACCGCACGAGTCTGGCGTCCCTACCCGGAGACCGCCTGCTGCAGCGGGGAGCGGCAGTCCAGCGGCAAGCGCAGATGCATGGTCGTCCCCCTGCCCTGCAGCTCCGTTTCGATCCATACCCGGCCACCCAGCACCTCAGTGGTCAGATGATGCACGATATGCAGCCCAAGCCCTGTGCCACCGGCGCCACGCCGGGTGGTGTAGAAAGGATCAAAAACACGTTTGATGTGCTCTGGCGCAATCCCGATACCATCGTCGCTGACCAGGATGTCCACCGACTGGTCGGCACTCACGCGGGCACTGATCGAAATGGTGCCGGTGTCGCCCGGGGTAAAGGCATGCACCAGCGCGTTATGCAGCAGGTTTTGTATCACCTGCCCCAGCGGCCCGGGATAACTGATCATTTCAATATCGGCAGGAATATCGGTCACCACCTGATGACCGCTGTGTTTCCACTGTCCATGGGTCAGGGCAAGAATGTCAGCCACCAGCGCCTGCAGGGAGAACGACTGGATGTCCGCATTGGCCCGGTCAGCGGCGACCTGACGGAACTGCTGAATCAGCGTTGCTGCCCGGTTGATATTAGCTTCAGCCATCTGCAGGCCATCGGTTTGATGCAGCAGCAACTGTTCCAGTTCAGAGCGCTTAACCCCACCTGCCAGGAAGGCCTGGCGGAAGTCTCGCAGGCGGTCAGCCAGCGTGGTCACACACAGCATGACTGCCCCAATCGGGGTATTCAGCTCATGAGCAACCCCTGCCACCATCAACCCCAGTGAAGACAGCTTTTCTGTACGTACCAGCTCTTCCTGCGATGCCTGCAACTGGCCAAGCGTGGTGGTCAGCTGCGTATTGCTGTGCTGCAACTCCTTTGCTCTGCTATCGAGGCGGCGGCGGCTCAGGGCAAGAAAACCGGCCAGGCAGGACACCATCAGCAGCACGGCAGCGCCAGCACTGAAGTAAAAAAGCTGCAACTGACGCTGAAGCACCAGCGGCGTGGTCACCCGTGACAGGGTATATAACTCTGGTATTTCATCGGCACTGATCTGCAGATCCTGCTCGGGGTTGGCACGCGCAAACGTCCATAGACCGTGCTCGTCGAGAAACTGCCCTGACTGCTCAGTGATGATGTGCTGCCAGACGTCCGGGTACTCGACCTGAATACGACGAGAGGGATCGTTGAACATGAAACCCCACTCCTTGCTGGCGTCAGGCCCTACCAGCCAGTAACCCTGTTCATCAACCAGCATGGCATCAGCAGAGGTTCGGAGTTCCGCAATCAGCCGACTGGCGTCGAGATTCAGCACCGCTATTCCCTGCGTTTCTCCGCTGGCTGTCACCACTTTGGTCACAGCACGCAGCGTCGGACGGTAGGGCGTCTCAATCTTCCCGCCCTCCACATTGAGGTCCAGTGGCGAGACATAGACCTTACCGGGTTCCGTCTTCAACCCCTGCTGCACGTAGTAGCGACCGGATTTGTTCTGTAAGTCATGCTCGGTAATGGTCTTGAGCTGCGGCCCTGTTCTGTCGACACGGACCTGCTCCATCCCCTGATTCGATAACCAGCGAATCTGCATGTACTGAGGGTAAGCACGGCCTGCATCGCTGAACAGACTGGCCAGCAGCGTATCGGGAGCGGCAGCTGAGCTGTCCAGCACGGATGCGGTGCTGCCCGCCAGCAACAATACATCCTGATAGACCTTGGTCAGATAGCTCTCGACCAGACGATTGTCATGAGCCACCAGATCACGCTGGGCATAACGGATCTGATCCAGCTCGCGGCTGGAGGCATTGTTATAGATCAGCCAGGTGCCCAGCGGGATGATGATCCACCAGGGCAGCAGGTACCCCAGCCAGAGGGTCGCCCGGCGAGCAGATGCAGGCGCCATGTGCTCACTCATCTTTCGCCCTGCTTGCGGTTATGCAGCCACTGGATAAGGTCCTCCAGTGGCATGGGCCTGCCAAACAGCCAGCCCTGACCAATGTTGCAGCCATTGTCACGCAACCAGTTGGCCTGCTGCTCGGTTTCCACCCCCTCTGCTACCACCGAAATATCCAACCGCTTGCCCAGCGCAATGATCATGCGCACCAGCGAACGGCTGCGCTCGTCCTTATCAAGGCGTGACACAAAGGCAATATCGATCTTCAGATGATCCGCAGGCAGTTCAAGCAGATATTCCAGCGATGACATCCCGGTGCCAAAATCATCGATGGCGACCGTTCCTCCCAGAGTCCGGTGCTGTTCCAGTAAGGCCGCAACCTGATGGAAAGACTGCATCATCGCCGTCTCGGTCACTTCAAGGCATAGCCGCTTGCGCTCTATTCCTGCCGCCTCGTAGGCCACACGCAACCGATCAAACACATCTGCCCGCTCAAGCTGACGTGCCGAATAGTTGACGCTGACCAGCATCTTTTCGAACCCTTCCGAATTGAGGCGCTGCACGGCCTGACAGGCGTGGTTGACGACAATGTCACCTATGCAGTGGATATAAGCCGACTGTTCAGCCAGCGGGATAAACACACCGGGGGAAATCATGCCCTGGTCGGATTGCCAGCGAATCAGCGCCTCTACTCCGACCACCTCGTCTGTCTGCAAATCGACCTGCGGCTGATAGTGCAGAATAAACTGCTGCTCGCGAATGGCCGTCACCAGCTTCTGCATCAACGCGAAGCGCTCGCTGGCCTGCCGCTCAAACTCCGGATCAAACGGCTGCACTGACCCGGCACCATGGGCCTTGGCAATACGCAACGTGGTGACCGCCGAGCGCAGTAGTGACGATGCATCTTCCGCCCCCACCGTCAGTGACATGGCCGTCAGGCAGGCCGTGAGATTATGGCTGCTCTGGTTGATTTCAAAGGGCTGCTCAAACATCTGCTGTGCAGCATGCAGATTGACACTGTCGGCATGTCCGATGATGGCAAACAGATCCGAATGCAGACGCCCGATGACCGTAGGCTGAGGAAAGGACACCGACAGGCGTTCAGCCACTGCCTGCAGGACCGCATCACCAAACCCGGAACCAAACAGGTTGTTGAAACCGGAGAAGTGATCCAGATCCAGCAGTACCAGCCGGAACATGCTGGCATCCTTCAGCTTATTCAGACGCGCCAGCTCCCGTAAGATCGCACTGCGATTGGGAATACCCAACAGCTCATCCTGATAGGCTACCCGGTCGAGCTTGCTGATCAGTGCGACATTGCCGAAACCACGCGACACGTTAGCGGCAAACACATGCAGCAGTTCCATTTCGGTTTCAGTGAGCTGACGTCCGGTGGCCACATAAATGGCGAACTCGGAAATTGCTGCCGACTTGGAGAAAAACAGCACCTGCCCTTCTGGCGCCCCGACAAAAGCCTTCTCCAGCAGCGCCTGATAGAGAATGGTCTGTACTTCGCTATCGGGTAACTCGCGCAGAGCCCTGTTGATGTAGGGCCGGAAGCGGCCACTAGCGGCGATGGTAATGGGTTCAGGCTCATCCGTCCCTTCTGCCAGACCTACCGCAGCCGCCCGATTGACGCACACCAGCCCTTCATCAGGCACATTGATCAGGGTGGCAATTTCACTGAGGGTAGCCGAGGCAATCTGCGACAGGTTACGAATGCCCAACAGGCGATTGCTGGACTCGACGATCAGCTGCAAGCCACGGCGGGCCGCCGAAATCGTCTTCAGCTGATGATAATTGCGTACTGCGGCGGTCAGAATATTGCGTATACCGCGAGTTGCCAGATCGGATTTGAGCACATAGTCAGACAGGTCATAGTCCTGCATGACTGATTCCGCAGGTGCCATCCCCGGCTGGCCGGTCAGCAGGATAAAGCGCGTCTCCGACACGCCCAGAATCTCACGCACCGCCTTGATCAGACGCAGGCCTGCGTCCTCGGTTTCCATCACCACATCGACCAGCACCACCGCGAAATGCGGGTCCTGCCCCAGCAGTGCAGCCGCTTCGGCCATGCTGTATGCCTGCACCAGCTCAATAGAGCGCTCCATCAGCTCCATGTTGGCCAGGGCAAATGCCAGTGAACGCTGAAATTTAGGGTCATCATCAACGGCCAGCACCCGCCATACCGGGCTGGAAGCGGAACCGGCGGGCAGATCAGACTCTGGCAGAAAACCTAATTCATCATCCATTCAATACTTTCCCGAACCCTGGCTAGAAATACTAACGGTGGCCACATAACGCCTAATGGCGACAGGTAGCCTAGCAGGTCGTTGAAAATCTATCTGCGTTGCCGAATACCGCGTCAAAAACACGCTCAAAATGCTCATTTAGTTCACTAAACTCCGCTTTTTCGCCTGTTTCTTGTGCCCTCGGGGTATTTCCTTGTCTCGACTGCCTCGATAACGTTTTTCAACAGCCTGCTAAAACCCAAATGTGACTCTTTGTCAGCCGCTCTTTAGACAGGCTAGTGCAGAAATGCATGATCAGCCACGACATAACTTGTCGAGCATCAAACAACTGGGCGGCAGGAAGAAAAAGGATCGGTGATGCTTGCCAAACCGGGATTAAGCAACATAATTAGCAAACTTTAGTTTGCAACACGGACATAAGTTTGTGATCACTGAGCGCGAACAGGAAATTCTGCTGCTGATCCGCCAGGATCCGCTGATTTCTCAGCAGGCGCTGGCCGACCGTCTGGGCATCACACGCTCTGCGGTGGCTGGCCATATCATGAACCTCACCAACAAGGGGGCGATTCGCGGCAAGGGGTATATCGTTGCCGATGCACCCTACGCGGTGGTGATCGGTGGCGCCAATATGGACATCCTCGGCCAGCCGGCCACCGCCTTTCAGCTGCAGGACTCCAACCCCGGCCGGGTCAGCTGCTCTCCCGGCGGCGTGGGCCGCAACATAGCGGAAAACCTCGCCCGACTGGGGGCAGACAGCCGTCTGATCGCGCCTATCGGCAAAGACGCTTACGGTCAGATGCTGCTGGAACACTGTCAGCAGGCGGGTATCGATATGCGCTACTGCCTGCTGCTGGACGACGCCACGACATCTACTTATCTGTCGATTCTGGATGCCAGTGGCGATATGCATGTGGCCATCAACGACATGGCCATTATTGAACGCCTGCGGGTGGAAACGCTGGTCATTCATGCCGAGATGCTGCGACGCGCCAGCTTGCTGATCATCGATACCAACCTCAGTCGTGAGGTACTGGAATACCTGCTGAGCCAGTTCAGTCAGGTGCCGATCTTCGTCGATACCGTGTCCGGGCCAAAATCGGAAAAACTACGCGGGCTGCTGGGGTCCATTCATACCCTCAAGCCCAATCTGCTGGAAGCGCAGCAACTATCGGGGCTGAAGGTCCGCTCCGACGATGATCTGCCCGGCCTCGCCGACTGGTTCCATCAGCAGGGCGTAAAACGCCTCTGCCTGAGCCTGAGTGCACGCGGCACGTATCTCAGTGAAATGAACGATCAGGGCACGGCAGAGCAACAGATTCTGCCCCCTCTGGCGGTCGATCTGGTCAATGCTAACGGTGCGGGTGATGCCTTCCTCGCCGGTCTGGCCCATGGCTGGCTGCAAGGCTGGCAAAGCTGCGATGCCGCACGCTTTGCCGTAGCCAGTGCGGCGCTGGCCCTGACTCACCCATCGACCATCAACCCCACTATGTCGGTCACCGCTGTCGAGCGTCTGCTGCAGCAGACCGAGGCACTCCCCTATACCGCCCATTCTCAGCACAACGCCTGAAAGGATTAACCATGAACGCCTATCTCGATATCCATCCCGAAGTGAAAGCCGCCCTGGACGCAGGCAAACCGGTTGTCGCTCTGGAGTCCACCATCATCTCCCACGGTATGCCCTGGCCGCAGAATGCCGAAACCGCACTGCAGGTCGAGCAGATCGTTCGTGACAACGGTGCTGTACCGGCCACCATCGCCATCATCAAAGGCCGTCTGAAAGTGGGTCTGAGCAAGGAAGAGATCGAATACCTGGGTCAGGCTGGCCAGAACGTGATCAAGACCAGCCGCCGCGATATTCCCTTTATCGTCGCCAGCGGCAAGGATGGCGCCACTACCGTTGCCTCTACCATGATTCTGGCTGCCATGGCCGGTATTCGTGTTTTCGCCACCGGCGGTATTGGCGGTGTGCATCGCGGTGCAGAGGAAACCTTCGACGTCTCTGCCGACCTGCAGGAACTGGCCCATACCAACGTGGCGGTCATCTGCGCCGGGGCCAAGTCCATTCTTGATATCGGTCTGACCCGTGAATATCTGGAAACCCACGGCGTGCCTGTGGTTGGCTACCAGACCGCTACCCTGCCTGCGTTCTACACCCGCGAAAGTGACTTCGGTGTCGACTACCAGCTGGATACTCCCCAGCAGATCGCTGATGCCCTGAAAGCCAAATGGGCACTGAATCTGAACGGTGGTGTGGTGATCGCTAATCCGATCCCCGAACAGTTCGCCATGGATCGCAGCAAGATTGATCAGGCCATCAGCAACGCGCTGGCCGAAATGGATGAGAAAGGAATTGGAGGCAAAGACTCCACACCTTTCCTGCTGGCCAAGGTGGCAGAAATTACTGGCGGCGACAGTCTGAAAGCCAACATCCAGCTGGTTTTCAATAATGCCCGTCTGGCTGCACAGATTGCCGCAAGCATGTAAACAGCGTCAGGCTGACACTCGCCTGTCGCTCTGACGAAATCGAACATCCGGCCAAAATAAAAATGGGCGCACCTCACATGAGATGCGCCCATTTTGTTGTCTGGTCACTCAGCCAGCGGATACGTCCTCAGGCCAGATCACTCAACAGTCCGGCCACTTCCTGACTGGCACGTTCCATCTGCCGCAAATGGTCGACCATGGCGGGGATATTGCCCTCCACCTTGGCTTCCAGTGCTTTCAAACCATGCTGATGCACCTGACGGTGTGGCTCCTCCAGCCGCTTGAACGCCGACTGATGGCCATACAGCGCACTGCCTTCCCCCTGGTAGTACCATTTGCCGAGGCGGCACGCCTTATGGTCAGCCAGCTCCGCGCCCATGCCACCCAGCTCCCAGACGCTGGCGTAGACGTTGTTCTTCCACACCACATGATCAAGCTTGACGGTTTCCACGAAGGTGGAATTTACGCTGTGCTCGATGGTTTGCTGCATCTTGCCAGACATGTTCAACACTTCGTTGACGGCACTGCTCACCTGCTCCGCCGACGCTGCCATGGCATCGCTGCTTGAGGTCATGGACTGAATATTGTTCTCCACCTCACGGGTAACACCAGCAATCTGCTCCACCAGATTGGCAATCTCACCGCTGGCCTCGGAGGCCTTCTGCGCCAGATTGCGAACCTCATCAGCCACCACGGCGAAGCCACGGCCCTGCTCACCGGCACGGGCAGCTTCAATGGCCGCGTTCAACGCCAGCAGGTTGGTCTGCTCGGAAATATCACGAATCACGCCGACAAAGCTGACGATTTCCCTGGCCACGCCCTGCAGAGAGTGCACATGCCCGACACTTTTGTCCGCCTGAGATTTGGCACTGGCGAGCTGTTCGAGAATCTTGCCCAGTACCCGACGGCTGTCTTCAAACAGATCATCGGCGTTGGTCAGGCCGTTGTTTTCCTGCTGCAGGGTGGCAAACACATTGGCCACGCTCTGCCGCACGTCGGTAATCAGCTGGGTACCGGTATGCCAGTGCCGGCTGACATCCTTGAATTCCTTACGCTGCGCCTCGCAGCGCTGGAGTGTCTGTTCAGTATCACGTGACACGGTGTTCTGCTGCTCACGCATCTGCACCAGTTCGGCCTCCAGTGCATTGATACGATCCTGGTACTTCTGTTCCATGGCCAGATAGCGGCGACGACTAACCCACACAACAGGCACTCCCTCATTGGCGAAAAATCTCATGCAGCATAGAGAGTACGGGGCTTTGCGCCAATGGGGTGAGGCACATTCGCGCACTTTTTTGACGTGGATCGTGAGCTTCATCGTGAGGTTGAAACACTCTCCCCTCGGGCAGCCAGTTTACTTTTACGTCAACGTAGAATAGGGTGGTGCAATCTTTGATCAGGGCGATAATTTTATTTGACACTTACCCGCTGGCTGCCTTGAACCACCGGGCACAGACACCAAGAATCAGTTAGCCCTGACTGCATCAGTGAATGCAGGCAAAAACAGCTTCAACGACGTACCTTTAACAGCAGACATGGATATGCCCGAAGCAACGGCCACTACCCCCGGTCCCGCGCTGGCGCTCTTACCGGAGCTCGGCTAAATCCGCTCAAATACCCTTTGAACCGCCTAGATAACAACAAAAGAAGGTCACTTATGAGCAGTCAACAGCAGGATGGTGGCATCGTCCACCAGCCGGTATTTACCGGCAGCGCGGATCTCTCCATTCCGACACTCAGGATTCTCCAGCAAGACGGTCAGCTTTACCCCGGCGCTACCCTGCCCGAGATTGATCAGGCCCTTGCCCTCAAGATTTACGACACCTTTCTGTTTATCCGCGCACTCGACGAGCGCATGCTGGCCGCCCAGCGTCAGGGGCGTATCAGCTTCTACATGACCGAAACCGGCGAAGAAGCAGCTGACATCGGCAGTACCGCCGCGCTGGATAACCAAGACATGGTGTTCGCCCAGTACCGCGAACAGGGGTCACTGGCCTTCCGCGGCTTTCCGCTGGAAAACTTCATGAACCAGATGTTCTCCAACGAGCACGATCTGGGCAAAGGCCGCCAGATGCCGATCCACTATGGCTCGCGCGACCTGCACTATATGACGATCTCCTCACCGCTCGGCACCCAGCTGCCACAGGCCACCGGTTACGCCTATGGCCTCAAGGCACAGGGCAAAGCCAACTGCGTTATCTGCTATTTCGGTGAAGGCGCGGCCTCTGAGGGCGACTTCCACGCGGCGCTGAACATGGCAGGCGTGTTGAAAACCCCCACCATTTTCTTCTGCCGCAACAACGGCTACGCCATCTCGACCCCGACCAGCGAACAGTTCGCCGGTGACGGTATTGCTCCCCGTGGCGTTGCCTATGGTCTGAAGTCCATCCGGGTTGATGGCAACGACGTGCTGGCAGTCCTCAAAGCCACGCAGGAAGCGCGTCGTCTGGCGGTTGAACAGCATCAGCCGGTGCTGATCGAAGCCATGACCTATCGCCTCGGTGCGCACTCGTCCTCGGACGACCCCAGCGGTTATCGCAGTCGCAAGGAGGAAGAGCTGTGGCGCCAGAAAGACCCGGTCATCCGTTTCAAGAACTGGCTGGTACAGCAAGGCTGGTGGAATGAAGAGCAGGAAGCCGCTGCCAGAGACACTCATCGCAAGGCCGTCATGGATGCTATGAAGGCGGCAGAAAAAATTGCCAAATCCCCCGTGGAAGAACTGGTGAACGATGTGTACGACACCCCGCCCTGGCATCTGCAGGAGCAGTTGTCGGCGCTGAAGGAACACATCCGCAAATATCCGGATTTCTATCCCGTCACCTCCTGGCGCCTGACGCAGGACAACAGCACCGGGGAGGGCAAATAATGAGTACGAACAAACAGACCCAGCAAGGCACGATCAGTGATATGAACCTGCTGCAGGCCATCAACAGTGCGCTGGATATTGCCATGGCCACGGACGATTCCGCCCTGTGCTTCGGCGAGGATGTCGGCCATTTTGGCGGGGTATTCCGTGCCACCAGCCACCTGCAGGAAAAGTACGGCAAGCAGCGCTGCTTCAATACACCACTGACCGAGCAGGGCATTATCGGCTTTGCCAATGGCGTCGCCTCTGGCGGGATGACGGCCATTGCCGAAATCCAGTTCGCTGACTATATCTTCCCCGCCTTTGACCAGATCGTGAATGAGTCGGCCAAGTTCCGTTATCGCTCCGGTAACCAGTTCAATGTCGGCAGCCTGACCATTCGCACCCCTTATGGCGGCGGCATCAATGGCGGCCACTATCACTCCCAGTCACCGGAGGCCTACTTCACCCATACCCCGGGCCTGAAAGTCGTGGTGCCGCGCAACCCCTATCAGGCCAAGGGCCTGTTGCTGGCGGCCATCCGCGACCCCAACCCGGTCATTTTCTTCGAGCCGAAGAAACTGTATCGCGCCTCGGTCGGTCAGGTGCCCAGTGAAGACTACACCCTGCCTATCGGCCAGGCGGAAGTCATCAGTGAAGGTAAGGACGTCACGCTGGTCGCCTGGGGAGCACAGGTGGATGCCATCGAGAAAGCGGCCAAACTGGCCAGCGAAGAAGGCATCAGCTGTGAGGTGATCGACCTGCGCAGCCTGCTGCCCTGGGATGTACACACGCTGGAAGCGTCGGTGAAGAAAACCGGCCGCCTGATTATCAACCATGAAGCGCCTCTGACCTGTGGTTTCGGTGCGGAAATCGCCGCCACCCTTCAGGAGCGCTGCTTCCTTTATCTGGAGTCCCCCATCATGCGGGTCACCGGTCTGGACACGCCCTTCCCTCTGGCACTGGAGAAGGAGTACATGCCCGACCACCTCAAGACCTTTGAGGCCATCAAGCGCAGCGTCTCCTACTGAGCGCCCGCCGAACTGCCCCGCAAATAACAGATAACAGGAGAGGGACATGCAAATTGATTTTATTCTGCCGGATATCGGCGAAGGCATTGTCGAATGCGAGCTGGTGGAGTGGCTGGTGCATGAAGGCGATGTCATTGAGGAAGATCAGCCCGTCGCTGATGTGATGACAGACAAGGCGCTGGTACAGATTCCTGCCATGCACTCCGGCACGGTAACACGGCTGTACTATCAGCAGGGAGAAATCGCCAAAGTACACGCGCCGCTGTTTGCGCTGGATATTGCCGATGCTGCCGAGCAGGCGGCCAACGACCCGGCACCGATAGCAACATCGACAACACCGGCAACCGTAAACGGCGCCAGCCGCATCAAGGACTTTATCCTGCCCGATATTGGCGAGGGGATTGTTGAAACCGAGCTGGTGGAGTGGCTGGTCAAAGAAGGCGATCTGGTCGAGGAAGACCAGCCTGTCGCCGATGTAATGACGGACAAGGCACTGGTACAGATTCCGGCGATGGATAGTGGCCGTATCGTCAGGCTTTACTACCAGCAGGGCGATATCGCCAGGGTACACAGCCCGCTGTACGCCATCGAAGTCAGTGGTGAACACCCTCCCCATGTGCACACCATCGCTCAGCTAAAACCTCAGACCAGCGTGACCAGCAGCACAGCGGCTCAGCCCGCCGCCCTGCATGGTGCCCCTGCCGGGCAGGGCAAGGCGCTGGCCAGCCCGGCAGTACGCCGTATCGCCCGCGAAATGAGCCTTGACCTCAGCCGGGTTACTGGCAGCGGCAAGAACGGTCGGGTACTGAAGGAAGACCTGCTGCGACTGCAACAGGCACCTGCAGCCTCCCCCGCCCCTGTCGGTACGACTACTTCATCCGCAACACAGACATCACAACCGGTTGAGGCTCCTGTATCACAAGCCCCTGTATCACAAGCAGCGGTATCACCAGCAAAAGCCGCAGCACCTGCTGCCGATCAGGGCGAAAACCGCATCGAGCCCATTCGAGGTATCCGCGCTGCGATGGCGCGCCAGATGCAGGACTCGGTCTCCACCATCCCCCATTTCACCTACTCCGAAGAACTGGACATCACCGCGCTCGATAATCTGCGCCAGCAGATGAAAGCCCGCTTCGAGAAAGACGGCGTCAAGCTGACCATGATGCCGTTCTTCATGAAGGCACTGGCCCTGTCGATTGAGGCCTTCCCCATCCTCAACAGCCGGGTGAATCCTGACTGCACCGAGCTGACCTATCTTGGTGATATCAATATCGGCATGGCGGTAGATACGCCCGTGGGATTGATGGTGCCCAATATCAAACAGGTGCAGCGTCGTTCACTGCGTGAGATCGCCGAAGAAGTGGGCCGCCTGACGCAGGCTGCCCGTGCAGGCCGGGTCAGTCAGGATGACCTGAAAGGCGGCACCATCACCATCTCCAATGTTGGCGCCATCGGCGGTATTGTGGCCACACCCATCATCAACAAACCGGAAGTTGCCATTGTCGCACTGGGTCGGGTGCAGACCCTGCCACGCTTTAATGATCAGGGTCAGGTGGAAGCACGCAAGATCATCCATATCAGCTGGTCAGGTGATCACCGGGTTATCGACGGCGCCACCATGGCGCGCTTCTGCAATCAGTGGAAGAGCTATCTGGAAGATCCGGTTTCGATGCTGAGTTATCTGCGCTGAACGAGAAACGCCCGGCTCACCTAAGTGACCGGGCGTTCCCGCCTGCCTCAGACCGAATCCGGCTGAGGCAGGCGTATTACTTAGCCATAAACTGCTTATAGTTTTCCTGAGTGACCAGCTGGAAAGGCACCCAGTTCCACTGCTCCACCTTCTCGCCCCTGATCATCTTTAACGCCGTATCCATGACTGTCTTGCTCTGTCCTTTAGGATCCTGCAGAACCGTCACATCCAGATTACCCTTCTCCATTTCGCTCAGCGCATCCGGCGTGGCATCCACGCCGCCGATAAAATAGGGTTTGGGGTCGATACCTGCCTGCTGCATAGCGATGATGGCGCCGATGGCCATTTCATCGTTATTAGCGGCAACGATGTTGAACGGGGTACCGTTGGTCAGCCAGTTAGTCATCAGGTCGATGCCTTCATTACGGAAGAAGTTGGCCGACTGCTTTTCGGTGATCTTCATGTCCGGATGCTGAGCAACCACATCCTCCACGTCCTTGGTGCGCATCTGCGCAGCATGGGTACCGAGGTCACCCATCATCACCACCACATTGCCCTTGTTCCCTGCCAGTCTGGCCAGCTCCTTCATCTCCAGCGTGCCGGAGTCTTTCTCATCAGAACCTACGTAGGCCACGCCCTCAGGGAGCTTTTTCGTCTCCGGTTCGTGGCCGAGGAAGACCAGCGGAATCTTGGCTTCCACGGCCAGCTTGATCATTTTGGCCGTGGAAACCGCGTCGACCGGATTGACGATCATGGCATCCACATTGGAGGCAATGAAATTCTGCACCTGACTGATCTGGCGACCGATGTCGCCCTGCGCATCTTCAAACTGAAGCTGAGTGTCTGTTTCCTTGGCGACTTGCGTAATATGGTTGCGCACTATCGTCAGATAGTTGTCATCGAAGTAGGACATGGCCACACCAATGGTGGCGGCCTGTGCACTCGATACGACAGCAGAAGACAGGGACAAGGCCAGCAGCAGTTTCTTGGCTTTCATCTGTGAGTTACTCCAATCAGTTTTGTTGTATTTATCTTTACCGAGGTAACAACCGCCACATCCACAGTGAGTGCTCTTAAGGCATCCCGACGACAGGTGCAGACAGGGCGGCAACATTGCACAGGGCACCACGCGAAGACCGGTGATACCCCGTGAACTCATCAGCGGCTGATGCTTTGCTGCAGCGCATTGACTGAGGTTCTGATACCCGCCTCCACGGACATGGTCAGATCTTCCATCTCCAGTGAAACCCAGTCGTTGTAGCCCATCATCCGCACTACGGAGAAAAACTCCTTCCACCACTGCAGGTCCTGACCGCAACCCACAGCGACATAGTTCCAGCTGCGGTTGGCGATATCATCGATAGGTTTGAACTCCAGCAGGCCATTCACATCCACCTTGCCGCGCTCAAGGCGAGCGTCTTTACCGTGTACATGGTGTATGGCATCCCCCAGCGCACGGGCCGAAGCGATAGGGTCTGCACCCATCCACAGCAAATGGCTGGGGTCAAGATTCAGACCGACCATTGGCCCCACTGCGTCACGCAGACGGAACAGGGTTTCCGGGTTCCATACCAGCATGGAGCTGAAGTTTTCCAGCGCGAACTTCTCCACCCCGCACTCCTTTGCCCGGCTGGTCAGCCCATGCCAATAGGGAATGGCTACCTCGTTCCACTGGTAATCCAGACAGTCTTTCAGCGTGGGCGGCCAGCTGATGGTGGAGGTAATCCAGTTGGGAATACGATCTTCTGCACTGGCAGGCGGCAGGCCGCTCATCATCACGATCTTTCTGACCCCGAGCAGTCCGGCCAGCTGGATGGTTTTCTCGGTATCGGCCTTGTGTTTGGCACCCAGTGCACCCGGGTCCAGTGGATTACCGGAGACGTTCAGGGCAGCGATACCCAGGCCGCGAGACTCGATGGCCTGCAGAAACTGGCGACGTTTGGGCTCGCTATCAAGCAGTTCATCGGCGTTGATATGTGGCGCAGATGACCAACCACCCACGGTCATTTCCACCCCTTCGATGCCCAGTTCGCAAACGGTGTCGAGCATCTTTTCAAACGGCAAATTGCCCAGGCTGTCAGTGCAGATAGAGAGTTTCATCAGTTCATTCCCGAAAAGGCTCAGATGGAAAAACAGCAGTTAATTCAAAGGCAGCGGCATGGGTATACCGTCGTTGCGGCAAGGCCAGCCCCGCTGGGAGTCTCCCCGGCAACGGCCGCGTCGAAAGCGGCATAGATTCGGTTCAGCGATCGGGGGCTTTGAGGTTCGTCACACAGCATGCTCGTTTCCTTTTTGTTTTTACCCGCTTATATGAATCTGCGGTGTATGCAAGTATTGGATGACTTACGAATGCAACCGGTTGCAAATCAGCACGCAGTCTTCCCAAGCAATGGGCAAGAGACTAAGGTGTAGCATTTGCAATCGGTTGCATCCGACTTTAAAAATAAAGTCGCACACATGCAACCGGTTGCACACAACTTAGTTCAGAGCACAAAGTGATGTCAACGGACGAAACAAAAAATATGTCGACCGACGAAGACACTAGCCACAAGATCACCGCGATGGACGTGGCCCGCCACGCAGGGGTATCGAAATGGATAGTATCCCGGGCAATGACTCCGGGCGCTTCCATCTCTGCCAGCGCCAAGGAAAAAGTACTCAGGGCCGCGGCAGAACTGGGCTACAAGCCCAATCTGCTGGCCCGCAGCCTGTCTACCCGCAGTAGCACCATTGTGGGTCTGGTGGTGGATGAGATGGCCAGCCTGCACATTCTGCCGGTCATCGATGAGATTACCCGCCAGCTGCAGCGTGAAGGCTACATCGCCATGATGCTCAACATCAGCTCACACAAAAGCTACGAGCGCACCCTGTCGCTGGCAGAGCAGTTTCAGGTCAGTGCCCTGATCTTTATCGGCACCCTGCTCACCGATGAGCTGATAGAACTGGCCAGAGATATCAAGCACATCCCGCTGATCGTGATGTATCGCCACAGCAACGACCCTAATATTCAGGTGGTCAGTACCCATGGCTATCAGGCAGGTCAGGAGATTGCGGGGCTGCTGCTGCAACAGCCGTTACAGCGTATCGGCTATATGGCTGGCCCCAAAAGCGAGTCGACAATGTTGCGGCGTTTTGAGGGCTTTCGTGATCGTCTGAAGGAAGGCGGGCTGGTCGTCAGTGGCTATCTGCAGGCAGAACATTATCAGCGCAAACAGGCGCTGACACTGATGACCCACTATCTGCAAAACACACCTGCTGCACAGCGTATTGAAGCCATCTTCTGTGAAAATGACATTCTGGCAATGGGTGCACTGGAAGCCTTGCACTGTGCAGACATGGGCGGACAGATGGGAGTTATTGGTTTTGATGATATCGATCTGGCCAGCTCACCGCTGTACAACCTGACCAGTTATCGTCAGCCCATGCACGCGCTGATTGCGGAGGTAATGAAGCGACTGAAAGCACCCCGCTCCTCCCAGCCACTTAATTGCCTGATTGCCGGAGAGCTGATAGTGAGAGGCTCACATATCAGACGTGTGGAACCTGACAATACCCCCATGACATAACGCCTGATCAGCCCGTTACAGGCAGATGCGGCAGAAGATCACGGCATCTGATACTTACTGCTTTTCATAAATGCCGGGTTGTCAGGCTCATAGCCTCGCCGCTCGATGGCACTTCTGAGGCGCTGTTCCATTGAGGTATTGCCACGAGTATTGACCGCCTCACTGATAATGGCGGCGCGTGACAGTCCAAGGCTACCGCCAAGCTGCATATCGGCCTTGGTTAACTCGCCGTAAAAGCAGCCTTTGGCCAGTGGCTGCATACCGACAATGGCGTGGTCTGCAAAGGCCTCTTCCGGCAGTAAACGCCTGACCCGCTCAGCCACCTGGCTGGCTTTATGCAGATCGGGGCCCAGATAAATCACCGCAGAGTCCGCACTGCTGCCGAATATACGTGGCGACATCAGTTTGGCCTCCCTGACGTCAGGATCAGTGGCACAGAGTTGTGCCAGCATCTTTCCCAGCGTAACGCAATATTCCGGTTTGACCGCCAGACTGACTCGGGCGCCGGATTCGCCGTACTGTAGCTTGCCATCCGCTGCCTGTTTGAAAAACCGGATATTGCCCGCGAAAGCTTTGCTGCTGTCCGGGCCACGGACTTCGTTGACGTAGTCACGCAGGGACACTCCTTCGCGACCATCCGTCAACTGACTCTGGATCCAGACACGCCCCTGATACGGCTCCTGCAACTGGCACATTTCATCAAGGACATGCTGCTGATCCTGTGGCCTGAACATCATCTGCTGGTTACGTGGCTTGGCGGTTATCTGGTTATAAACGGCCATCACATCCACAGGCTGGGAGTGTCCACGTAACCGCCTGCCTGCATCAGCGGATTCAGCACAATGCAGCATCGACGCCAGTGCTGTCTGACCTGCCGGTGACGACGTTCCAGCCTGACCAGTAGCCCCTGCTTCGGCCACATGACGGTTTAATGCCTGTCGGGCCTTATCTGCAATTGCACTCGCAATACTTCGCCCAGTGGCCGCACTCTCAGCCTTACTGGACTCACCTTTGAACAGCCCTTTCATCCCCTTGAATGCCGATGCCGCTACCTGCAATTCACTATGGCTATCCAGCTTGATGCTGTAACTCTTGCCATCCACCTTGAGTTTGCCGTGCTGCAGCAACTCAGGCACCGTGACCGTCGAATGCCGCAGTTCATCCACCGACTGAAAGTGGCTGGACTTCACAGTATTAACCATGGAGGCCCCCCTGTAGCCCAGCCATGGCAAGCTCTGCTAACCAAGCAACAGCATCCATCACGCCACCACCGCCTGCTTGCTCCACTCCACCAGTTTGATCATCTCCTGGCAGACCTTGTCAGCATTAATATCGTGACGCGGCAGCGTGGTGTAGCAGAAATACAGGCCTGACTTTTCATCCTTGCCGGCACCGGGTCCACTGGCGGTCAGCGGGTTCAGTCCCGCCTGCAGCAGCCGGTTAGTTACCGTCGGCAGGAGCTTCTCAGATACCTGGCTGGTATCGACATTACTGACCAGTAGCACGCGCTCATTGACCGGGTCATATCGCATCAGTACCGGATACTGATCATCTATCAGCAGCTGGTATTCATTACCGATATTGTCCGGATCCAGCTGAATGCCCATTTTTTCAAAAGTCTCTGCAAACAGGCGGTTGATAAAGACGTCGTTCATCGTTGGTGTCTCCCTGCGCCGTCCAGAATCCTGTTCAGATCTTGCAGCTTGCTCATGGTTGTCCCGAGATCCTTGTTGCTCAGAATATCGATAAAGGTTTCCAGTGCTTCCCGCTTGTTGGCGTGACTGATGGCATGGCTATTTCGCAACGCATCGACTTTTTCCAGAATGCTCACAGCAAAGGTGAGATTGTTGCCACTCAGTCTGACCGCCGCATCCACGGCCTGATTCTTCAGTTCTCTGGTCGAAAGGCGGCCCACTGTTTCCAGCTGTGCCGGTGCAGAATGAGCATGTTGCAGTGTTACGCCCGGCATCGTGCGTTGCTCTGAGCGTCGCCGTGCAGCCAGTTCAGCCTCTGACTGCAGCAGCATGGTGTCCCACTTGGACAGGCCCGCACTGTGGCCGTAGTAATCCGCGGACGCCTGTTGCTCTGCGGCAGATTCGGTGCGCTGTGGCTCTGACCTCACCGGCTCTGAACGGAACGGGCTGCTAGGCGCCGACTGGTTAAAACGGCGCTGCGCCTGATAATCCTGATAGGCACGCTTGGTATTGTCACCACTGGAGGTCTCACCGTGGTAATCCAGGCGGCCCTGCTCCACCTGTTCAAACTCCTGCTTGAATTCACTGAATGACTTCGCAGGCAGCTCGTCCGAGCGCGTGCGGCGCAGGGGTTCGTTATGTCCATGATGGCTGTGATGATGGCCATGGGTGGAATGCGCGGGTGAGCTTTGTGGTGAGTTGTGGCGAGATGCCTTGTAGGCAGCAAAGGCCTCATCAGCATTCTCCTGCCGATAGGTGGTCCCTTCTTCCCGCGCCCGTGCATGCTCCGACTGGTTGAAGTCGCCGATATCCAGTTCCGTCTTATGCTGCCGGGGGAACATCGACGGCAGCGGCGCATCGGGCACATGCCGCTGGTTCAGCACATCAGCGATGCGCTCACTTCGGGACGCAGCGCTGCCATCTTTCAAACGGTGGTTGAACATGTCTTTGGCAGCGCCGAAGAACTTCTTACAGGCAGGCTTGCCCCAGGAGTCTTCGCGCCTCACCTGAATCTGATCGTCCGTGTTCACACTGACCCGGTACTGAGTGCCACCGATGGAGAGGCTGCCATGGCGCAGCAGCGCCTTGGTGTCGATATTGCTCTGTCGCAGATGCTCTACTGACTGAAAACTGGGGGTGGGAGCAACCGATCGCACCATGACTATTCCCCCTGCAGCATAGCTGACAAGCGATGAGCGAGATGCCCGCCCTGAGATTTGACCTCCGGCACGCGGGGTGACCCTGCCACGTCAGATAAGGCCTGAAATACGGCCTGCAGCGGCGGATTGTCGTCCGCCGCTGATGCCTTTTTGTTTCTGGCAATCCGTACCTGATACTCCTTCCCTTCCAGCGCCAGCTGACCAGACTTCGCGGGCCTGACCGCCCTGGGTTTGCTGTAGGAAGAACTGAAACTATTGGCCATAACGGTATCCCCACCGTAGTGATCTGCTTGGATAGCCTTCAGTCAGTGGGTCCTACCTGTCATTTGGCTGGAGGTGGCCACCATTCCGAACGGCTTAGCTGTCAATTAAGTAGGGATAAGAAACGGGTCAGTTCCCACTGCCCCCAACAGGGTCAGCAGACAGGAAAGTGATACGAGAAGCAGAGGCAGGGAAATACTCCGCTCCTCATCAGAGGAACGTTCGAAAATCAGCTCAACTGTTTCAGACAGTGTGCCAAATCATCAAGCTGTTCTGTGGAGAAATATCGTGAAGGGCCATACCTATTCGGCAGAGGATCTGGCTTAAAGAAAAGAACACCGAACATAACCCAGGGAAACCATTTGAACGCGATAAGAAAGAACAGGAGCGTCGGCCACCCTTTATTAGCATCACGTAATCTGCGCATGCACATAAATACACCTGATAACGCAGGCAGCAGAATCAGGGTCCAGTAAAGAGGCGTTGAGGCATATTTCGACAAGAAAGCCTCAAGCATAAAAAAGGACGTTATATATATGAAAGTGGGAAGGCGACCGACTCTCCGATTAGGTTCCCATATGCACCAGTCAGGGATTGTCGGTTCTTTCTGATATGTGCTCACTAGCATCTGATATGAACCCAGCCAAATATTGATAGCCATGCGCAACGAAAGAGGGTTGGATTCATTATCCATTTCTGCTCTTAAAACAATAAGAGCATCTGTTTTGGCGGGCTGTGATAACGGCCTAACAATATTCATAAACAATGGACGTATTGACCATAGATATTGCCTTGAGTATTTTTCATCCCTCTTATCTGCCATAACGTTATATAGCGTATGAGTATCTCCCTGAGCAAATTCACCCTGCAACGCCTCATGAAAAACCTCTGAAAAGTGCCCCCTTATAGATTCACTAGCCCACTCTTTCACTTGCGTTCTCTCTTTCTTATTGAGCTGATGTGAGTGAAGAAGAATAGAGCACAGTAACAACCAGAAGCCCTCATCTACGGAATAACGCGATACCTCTTTCTCAATAATGGCAAAAGCCTCTTTTGCTGAACGTAAAGTATTAAATCTGCAATCAGACCGATCAGTAAAAGATAGTTCTGATATATCCTCACTGTTTGCTGTTAACACTGCCTCTGAAATAACGGACCAATGATCATTTTCAGAAAGCTGGCGACGGTCTTGTCCTGGGCACTCAGTGCTGTTCGCTGGTAAAACCTCCGCTAATACACTCGGCACTGACGCATTCACATCAGCATGTATT
Source organism: Pokkaliibacter sp. MBI-7 (assembly GCF_029846635.1). NCBI lineage: Bacteria > Pseudomonadati > Pseudomonadota > Gammaproteobacteria > Oceanospirillales > Balneatrichaceae > Pokkaliibacter > Pokkaliibacter sp. MBI-7. Next base: position 1,610,484 of record NZ_JARVTG010000002.1, read on the forward strand.
ACGTCATATTGAGGAACGACCTCAGCTACCGTCTCAGCCTTTTCCGGCAGAATCGTTTCGCTTTCATTAGCGACAGCCGATACTGGCTGAGTTACAGCAGGACTGGATACAGGGGAGGCAGCTTCCAGGACCTCTGTTTCCCGCGCAGTGGGAAATCGAATACCCGCAGAAATCGCACGACGTGCCTGTCGCAGCGCTTCCTCATAAGCGGCGAGCAGGGTCTTGTAACCCTCATAGTCTGTCACTGAACTGGTATGGGACAGCTGGGCCTGATAGGCGCTGCGGATGGCGGCAGTATCCAGACTGGGGGCAATGCCCAGTACCTGCCAACATGATGAGCTCATTCCTTTTTCCTCAGGTAAGAATGCTGGCCAGCATATTCAGACGTTGCAGACTGGCGCAGCCGAAAGCGCGGTCAGGGTCAGCCAATCACAAGAGGAATCAGAAGCAGAGATGAAGCGCATCAGCCTGAGTATGGAATAAACAGGCATGACTGAATCGAGAGCGTTCTTCCCTGAAGTTGATCCGACGTCATCCTGAAATCGGTAACATTGTGTAAATAGCGCCGCGCATCATAGCCGATCAGCAGGCGCCAGCAAACCATCGCGTTCTTCAGACTGCTCCTGCCCGGCTGCTACGTGCAGCCAGTACCAGCAGCAGCGCCAGTAACCCGGAGGCCAGATAAGCAATGGGAATATGAGTGACCGAGTGGTCATACATACGGCCGATGGGTATCGCCACCAGCACCGCAGTCCAGCTGGAAATGGACGACATCAGCGACGAGCCGATACCCGCCACGCGGCCAAGGTACTGCATGCCCATGGCATTGATATTGCCAAACAGCATGCCGTGGCAGAAGAACAGCAGGAAGCAGCAGCTCATGAACATCCATAACGGAGGGATGCCCTGGTAATACCAGGTCAGCAACAGGAACGCAGAACCCACCACCAGAATGCCGCTCAGCGCGCACAGCGTGAGGCGCTGCATGCCTAAGCGCATCACCAGACGACCATTCACCATCGACGCCAAACCAGCGCCCAGTGCCAGAATGGCGAAATACAGCGGGAATCGGGCACCGGCCTGATAGAGATCCTGAAACATGGACTGGGTGGTCGAAACATACGACAGCAAGGTGCCGAAAATCAGCCCGGCCGTCAGGGTGTAGGCCATCACTTTTGGATGACTGATAATCAGCCGCGCCGACTGATAGAGATTGCGCAGGGAAATGGGAATACGGTGCTCAGGCAGTAAGGTTTCAGGCTGACGGATGCCCATCCAGGTGACCGCCAGCACCGCTGCCACCAGATAGACCAGAAAGATCGAACGCCACTCACCAAACAGCAGGATGAACTGCCCTACCGCCGGAGCAATCATCGGTGTCAGGATAAACACCATCATGATGAAGGACATGATGCGCGCCATGGCATTGCCCTCGAACTGATCGCGAATCAGCGCCCGCGACGCAATCTTTGGCCCGGATACCCCAATGCCCTGCACAATACGGCCCAGCAGTAACTGCTCGATGCTGGTAGCCGTCAATGCCAGTACCGCTCCCACACAATAGATGCCAATACCGATATAGATCGCTTTCTTGCGCCCGATCGCATCAGAAAGCGGACCGAAGAAAATTTCGCCACAGCCCATACCGAGAATAAACAGCGAGATGATCAGCTGGGTGTCCTTGCTGTCCTCCACCCCCAGTGAATGGCCGATGGCCGGCAGCGCAGGCAACATGGCGTCGATACTCATGGCCGTCAGCGACATCATCACCGCAAACAGGGCAACAAACTCAGGCAGTCGCAACGCGGGTGTAACGGGAGGGCGCTGATTCACGCGAAGCTCCTTGAAGCAGGAGGAGACGGAGGGGGCAACATACTAACCGATTGGTCATGTTTTGCCAGCTATATGAACGGCGTTCTGGCATCCAGCATGCGACGGCTATGAGACCATCGTATTCTTTCGCTCCTTGCAGTCCTGGTGGAGCGTACTAGGCTCTAGACACTCTCACAGCTCTCGCACTCCCCGATTCATGGAGGATTCTTTGTGCCTCATCCCTTAACCTGCATCATTTGCCAGTATCTCGACAGCCCCGTTGAAACTCTGGCCAGTCACAAGCCGCTAATCGATGAGATGTGCGCCATTCTGTGTCATATCACCGGCATAGATCTCAATCCCACGGTGATGTCAGAGCGTAATACAGCAACGGCAAAGGGGAATGCGGTGTCACCCGTCGTTGCCGGCCGTTGTGCCTGGGAAATACTGCGCAGCCAGGTATTTATACGGGGAGTATATGCCGCCATTCGCGAACGGCTGGATAGCCCAGATCGGGCTGCTGACAGCACGCCGCTAAATATTCTCTATGCTGGCACCGGACCGTTTGGGCTGCTGATCGTGCCGCTGCTACCCCTGCTATCGGCAAAAGAGGTACAGATCACCCTTCTGGATATCCATGATCGTTCGTTGATGCTGCTGAACAAGCTGATAGATGAGCTGGATGTCAGAGATCGTATTGCTGCCATCCACTGTACCGATATTCTCAAATGGCCTGCGCCAGTAGCTCACTATGATCTGGTTGTATCGGAAACCATGACGGCCATGCTCAAGGCAGAACCACAGGTGGCGATCTTTGCTCATCTGGTATCGGCCCTGAAGCCCAGCGGCAGCCTGATACCTGAGCAAATTCAGGTCAATGCCAGTCTGCTGGCCGCCGGCACGTCAGATGAGCAATCAGCGATTCCATTAGGCCGCCTGTTCAGCCTTGACAGGCAGACTGCCCTGGCGATCGCTAGCGGTGATGAGCGTTGCTTCTCTGCGCAGCTGGTAATACCTGAACATCCTGCGCATTACACTGATCTGCAATTTACTACTGAGATCGTCGTCTATGGTGACCATCGCCTTACCAGGGGACAATGCTCACTGACCATGCCTTTTACCCGCCATAAAGTCCGACTGGAAATTGGCAGCACGCTGGAGTCTCGCTACGTATTGAATGACAGACCTGACTTCGAAATTCGCTATGAGGTCACCAATGCCGTGAACTATGACACCCCTGCAGACAGCTCAGATTCCAGCATGTTCGGCATCCCCCATGCAAAACGGCTGTGGCAAAAGGTTCAGCTACTGAAGCTGAACAGGCTTGACCCCAACCTAGTGCAGAGCGAACAGGATCTTGATCTGCAATGCTATCGGGCACTGGGTCTGCAGTATCCGGATGATCTGGCTGAGCTTTTTTCCAAAGATAGCCTCAGCGAATTTGAAAGCTGGGTAATGACAAGAAATCAGAGCCTCACTAATCACAGTGCTGTCTCCTGATAGCAATATGCTCACAATACGTGAGCCAGATAAGACAAAAAGTGCTGAGCTACGGAGTTCAGTCACCTGTTGAATGAGCACTCCGACGTGCTTTCAGCACTGAATGATCACCGTGCAGCAAGTCGCTTAGATATTCCAGAACAGGTGTTTTCTCTCGCAACAACCACCTGTTCTGGCTGTTTATTGTTCAGACTTCACCTCAATCGCCGTTTCGAATTTGTCGCGCTTCATGGAAATCAGAGTCCGGAACTTTTTCATGTTGTCGTCCGCATGCAGCACCCGGTCACAGAAGGCCTCATAGGCATCCATGTCAGGCACCATCACGATCAGCACGAAGTCCACTTCGCCGGTCACCCGATAGCACTGCTTCACTTCAGGCGCCGCCACGGCCCGGTTCAGAAAGCGCTGATATAACGCCTTGTTGTCGCGCTCCATGATGACTTCCACCACCATATGCAAACAGGGCCCGAACTTTTCCGGTACCAGCAGTGCGACCTTCTTGTCGATGTAACCTTCATCGGTCAGACGCTTGATCCGTTTCAGGCAGGCCGGTGGCGACAAACCAACCTGCTCTGCCAGCTGCAGATTGGTGCAGCTGCAATCCTGTTGCAGGGTACTCAGAATGGCACGGTCAATACGATCAAGCTCCATCACACTCACCTAATAAAATTTCTTTTAATTTAAATAAAACAAATTAAATAAAAAGAACCGATAACTTATCTGGAAATAATTTTTACTCGCCACGCTACACTGCCTGCAACGCCAACACCTGCCAATAGCTGTTCATTGGCACCCCACTCATTGAGGCCTTTGTTATGTCGATGTTGCTGCGCTGTCGGAAGGAAGCGACCGCCCTGCTGGGAGAATCGCTCAGGGTGTACTGGGCCCTGCTGAAAGTCATGGTGCCCGCCTTACTGGCGGTCAAACTGCTGGATATGCTGGGTGGCACCGAGCTGCTAGGGAAACTGCTATCGCCCCTGATGCAGCTGATGGGCCTGCCCGATAGCCTGGGTATCGTCTGGGCCACGGTGCTGCTGACCAACATCTACACGGCGATGATGGTTTTTCTGGATATTGCCGCTCATGAGACGCTGACCGGTGCCCAGATCACCATCATGGGTACGCTGCTGCTACTGGCACACTCGCTGCCGGTTGAAGGCGCCGTCGCCAAAGCTGCCGGTGTTTCGTGGCGCCTCACCCTGACTCTGCGCATCGGCGGCGCGCTGGTACTGGGCATGCTTCTGCACTGGTTCTACGCCGCCACGGGCTGGCTGCAGACACCGGGACAGGTACTGTGGAGCCCGGCGGCCTCAGCCGACACCGGGTTGGTGGGATGGCTGATGGATCAGGTAGTCACCCTGCTGACTATTTTCCCCATCATTCTGGCCTTGCTGACCCTGCTCAAGGTGTTGCGCTGGCTGGGCATCGAACGACTGATTCATGCTCTGCTGTTCCCGATACTGCGCATTCTCGGTATCGGCAAGGATGCCGCTAATGTCACCATCATCGGGGTTACCCTCGGACTCAGCTACGGTGCCGGCATCCTGATTCGCGAGGCCCGCTCAGGTCAGCTGCCACCACGGGACATCATGTTGACCCTGTGTTTTCTGGGCCTGTGCCACAGTGTGATTGAAGACACCCTGCTGGTCGTTCTGATGGGAGCGGATTTGTCGGGCATTCTCTGGGCACGGCTGCTGTTTGCCGTCGTGGTCATCGGCATTCTGGCGCGTTTACCGTTTATGCGCAGTAAAGACCATGCGCTTAGGGTGGTAACAAAAAACTAGCTAGCGCTGTTTGCGGCGGCGTTGTCAGGACTTCACCTTCAAGGCTGCCGCCAGCCCAGCACTGAGCCCGGACATAAAGCGCTCCACCGTGCGGGTGTAGTCACCTTCTGTTCCCAGCTGCAGATTGATATCTCGATGAGACAAGTCTTCGCGCAGCAGGCTGCTGCTCACCTGCAGCTGCCGGGCTTTACCGACAAACTGCTCAGCCTCTTCACAGGACGTCTGACGACGGCTGGAACACACCGCCAGAAAAGGCTTAGCCTGCCGGCTAAGATAGAGAATGGGTGAGACCTCACGCCAGTAGCGGGGGTTATCACCAAAGGCATCATCGTAAAGCCGCAGGTGACGGTTCGACATGATGCTTTCTACATCCATCGCAGCACTGTCGAGCAGTACCGTGCCCAGCCAGGGCTTCAGGCCGAGGCTGGCAAAGCGACTGGGGTCTGCACCGATCAGCGCGCTCAGATGCGCTCCGGCCGAGTGCCCCATCAGCACAATCTGCTGGCTGTCACCGCCCCACTGCGCAGCATGCTGTTCGACATAGGCCAGCGCCCGGGCGACATAGTTGGCCTGCTGCAATACCGACGTGTCGGGCAGCATCGGATAGTTGACGGTAACGAAGATCAGCCCGCGTGGTACCCAGCGCTCGATCTTGTTGACAACCACGCTGCGTGAATCCTTGTCCCCTCCCCGCCAGCCGCCACCATGAACCATCACAATCAGGGGTGCCTGATGGGGCTGATGCGGCAGATAGATATCCAGCCGCTCCTGATCGGAACTGCCGTAGGCCACGTTTTCCAGCACCTGCCCCTTGGCGGCACCGCCGTGCGCTTCCTGTTCTTCACTTTGTGCCTGACGCCGGGCCTGCCACAGCTCACGCAACGGCCCGGCATGGCTCCATGGCGACAGCAGCGTGGGTGCCAGTAACAGCATAGCCAGCATGAAACGACTGATGGTGCGACGGTGAGTCCGCGGCTTTACCCCGTTCATGGTGTTATTCCGTCTCATCCAAAAGCGAAGGTAACCAGCAGGCGCGGGTATCCAGATGCAGGTCGGTGATATGTTCCGGCATATAGGGCGTATCAAAGGTGCCCATGGCCATAGCCACCCGGTCCGGCGCACGGTGTGGGTCACTCCATTCCAGACTGGAACCGCAGTCACTGCAGAAGCGGCGTAACGCCGTCGCGGAAGAATGATAGGTCTTCAGTTTGTCCTGCCCGGTCAGATAGATCAGATCTTCCCGGGCAATATTGGCGTAGGTGGCAAATGCCGCACCATGCTGCTTCTGACACATAGTGCAATGGCAGTGAGAGGCCCGGAGAGGCTCACTGCGTATTTCATAGGTGATAGCGCCACAAAGACAGCTGCCCTGATACATAATGCTTGCTCCCGCCAGGGGTGACGTAGATTGCCCTGGTACTGATTAGTCTGGCTCTGATTGTCATACAACGGTGGCCAGCACTGCCTAAGCATAGCCCTGCTCTGCACAACTGCCATTTTCCGGGCGACATAGCAGAACAGTGATCGGTTATCTGTGACTCATCCTGACGGCAGGTTCCCTTACGCTACCCGGTCGTCAGTGATGAATATTGCTTCACGCATGCAGCCAACTGTTTCACTGACTATCTATTCCTGTGACAGCGGCTACACTGTCGCCGACATCAGCCTCACCGGCGCGACGCTGTATGCGCTTGCTACGCCATCCAAAGGTGCTTCATGGACCTCGAACTCGTCTTCCTCTGTGCCCTGACCTTCGTCATCCACCTGATCAGCACGCTGGCATTTGCCGTGCGCATTTCCGGTGTGCGCACCCGCCGCATTGCCATCTCCTTTTCGCTCTTTAACGTGCTGGTACTGGTCTCCCGCATCGCCAACTCCTTTCAGGGGCCGTTTCTGGCCAAACGCATTGAAGAAAACATTCATGCCGGTCTGGGTCAGGACATGCTGGGCGACTTTCGCTGGCTGCTGGCCTCGGCGGCGCTGGCCACGCTGGTGGGCGCAGTGCTGATCCCCACCTTCCAGCGGCTGTTCAGCTCAGCGGTAGTGCATTTTCAGAACCACCGCTCAGTACCCAGCCTGATCGGCTATGCCATTCGCAACAGCGACTGGGATGGCCTGAAGGAAATGGCCCGCCTGCCCACCCGCGAAATTCTTGTCGGCATGAAGCAGAGCCGCGAAGTGCCGTTGAGAGTGATCGCCATGAATATCGGCGTCTCAGCCCTGTGGACCATCGGCGTGCTGGCGTCCCTCTACGCCGGTTTTATCAACCCTGACGTGCGCATGACCTCCAGTAACCTGTCCGCCATCATCAACGGCGTTGCCACCATCATGATGTACGTTTTTGTTGACCCGCATATGTCACTGATGACCGACGACGTGATGGACAACCGCATGACCGAAGCCCGCTTTCGTCGTGGCATCGCCTGGCTGGTGGCGAGTCGCTTTGTTGGCACGCTATTGGCTCAGGTGCTGCTGGTGCCTGCCACCCTGTTGATTGTATATGTCGCCGAACGCATGTAACGTGGCCACCTTCAGACCCTGTTTATGATCCCGCTGCCAGCACGATATGCAGCGTAACTGGCTGCCGGCACACAACAGATTGTGAACAGGTGACTTGTAATGCCCCAAGGTTGGGGCTCCCACTTCGACAGTGAAGCCTGTGCCCGGGTGACCGGCTTCAGCTGTCGCTGCTGGTCCAGACTGCCAAGATGGATAACCGGACATGCTGACCCCGCTCTTACCCCGTGCCTGCTTTGCTCATCAAAGCAGCGCCAACCGCTGGCCACTGCTCCTGACATTGGGTGTGATCTTGCTGTGGCTCACCGTACTGATACCACTTCGTCAGGCACAGGCAGTGACGCCCCCACCCAGCTCCCCGGTCAAGAAGCTGTTTGTCGCCTCCCATATCGATGACTTCCTGATCGCCATGGAAGACAAGAAGAGCCTGCTGATTCGCATGTCGCGTAATCTGCCCGGCAGCCAGCCGCCGGTCGCGACCGAAGAGGCCACCACCACCGCGATGTTTGCTGACATTTTCGTCAAGGAGCAGATGTCTGCCGTAGCGCAGGACTATCTGGTCCAGCATTACGATCCGGTGGTCGCACAGGGTGCTCTGGCTTTTGCCCGCACGCCCATGGCAGCCAGACTGATATTGCTGGAGGCCGAAGCCAGCCTGCCTGAACACCGCGAAGCCATGCGCGACTACCTCAACACCATGCAGAACCATATCCCCAGCCAGCAGCGTGTGGCCACACTCTATCAGCTGGACAGCCTGACGCATTCTTCGCGCTGGATGGCGAGTATTCTGCAGTTGATCGCCAGCGGTCTGGAAACACAGGTGCAGAGCAAGACCGACTACAAACTGATCGACAAAGACCGGCTGGTTGAGCTGATCAATGGCCTGAAAGAGCAAAGCAAGACCTATCTGGAATCCCGCCCGGGGGTGCAGTTCCTGGCTTATGCCTATCGCGACGTACCTGATGCCACACTGGCCGACTATGCCCAGCAGCTGCAAACCAAAGAAGCGGCCTGGTTTATGAAAGTCACCAAGAAAGCACTGATCGAAGCCATCAAGCCCAGCATCAATCTCTATACCGCACGTTTCGTGGAGCAGCTTTAACAGCCTGTTCAGTGGCTTCACTGACGCCGCTGTGCCCCGGGTGCAGCGGCAACGGCTGCGCCCCTGTTCACGATCTGTACTACTGTGCTGCCGCCAGCGCTTCCACCGCCTTGATATCCGCCACCCCTCTGGCAAAACGCCATTGTGGATCGTTGTACACCGTACCCATCCAGCGGCTGATCAGGGTCTGATATTCCCGTTGCTGGCGATAATGTCCGATAAAATCATTGATGGCCTGCAACAGACTCAGGTTGCCTGCCAGTCTGCCCACCGCCACAGAATAGAACCACAACTCGGGGCTGAGATTTCCCGGCAGCACTTCCATCTTGCCGCGCCATGGGCTGGCATCACCGTAGCAAGCCCAGTGATAGATCGGCAGGTCCACCGCAAAAGCATCGACGACGCCGTTGGCCAGACAGTCATGAATCTGGCTCTGATCGTTATAGGTCAGCAGATTGGCCAGCTGCACCTTGCCACCCGTCACATGACGATTGGCGCCCCAGCGCAGGCCGGCATCCTCCAGCACCTGCATGGCGGCAGGGTCATTGATACAGCCCAGAACCTTGCTTTCCAGATCCTTAAGACCGGCAATGCGCCCGTCTCCCTGACGTTTGGCCAGTACATAGGGCAGGAATACATAAGGCTGGGAAAAGGCCACCTGATCGTAGCCCGGCATCGGTGGCATGGCGCTCCACACCAGATCGACCTCAGCTTCACCACGCTTTGGCCCCGCTTCGAGTAACTGCAGGCAGCGGTCCCACGGGTGCTCGACAAACCGGCATTTCACCCCAAGCCACTGGGCAAAGGCCTGCGCCAGCTCGGCATCAAGCCCCTGCAACGGCGCGCTGGCACTGGGGTGAAACGACACGCCGACAAAAGCCGGTTCAATGGCGATGCGTATTTCGCCACGCTGTCTGATCGCCTGCAGCCGGTCAAACCCTTTGGCAGTATGCAAATGCTCCAGATGCAGAAGACGCTCAATGGCGCCCTCAACACGCTGCTCACCGTGACGACCAGGCTCTTGCAGAGCACCGGACAGGTCGGCCAGCAACTGCTGCCCCCACTGGCTCTTACCAGCGACCTGCTGCTCCGCACCGTGGCTCAAGCCCAGTGTTGCCTCGATAATCCGGTTGTTGCTGTCCACCTCATTGAGCGAGCCGCTGATCTCATCAAGCAGATGGTTGATGCTGTCCAGTGACTGCTTGACCTGCACAGCAAGCTCGCCCAGCTGATGATCGGAACTGTTCAGTATCGCCCCCAGCCGGTCACTAACGATGGCCAGATCCATCTGCTGGTAGGCTTCCTGCGTGCTGGACTGGGTGCGCATGGCCAGATCGCGAATCTCGCTGGCCACCACCGCAAAACCCCGCCCCGATTCTCCTGCATGGGCAGCTTCGATAGCCGCGTTGATAGACAGCAGCTGAACCGTCTTGCCTATGTCTTCAATAGACTTGATCACGGACAGCGCCCCGGATGAACGCTCGTTAATCAGAGCCTGCAAGTCGGCAAACTGGCTGGAGAACAGCCGGTTAGTCTCACCCAGCTCCTGTTCTATTTCAGTGCGCAGCGCCCTGGCGTTGTCACCGCTGTGCTGCAAAAAGCCGCGTGTACGTTCAACAAAGGCATGCTGTTCGGCGGTGCGCGCCTCAATCTCGCCAAGGGTAGACGACAGCACAGTGAGTGCCTGTTGCCCATGACGCTGTAATGCCTGCAGCCGCTGCACCAGCACGGGCATGGCCATGTCACTTTGACTACCAGCACGTTCATCGGACGCAGTGGTGCTCAGCAGCCTGTCGCGCAAGGCTTGCGGCATCTGTTCAGCCCCCAGCAGCAGGGCCTTGTCAATCTCACCGCGGCAGAGTGCGTCCTGCCAGCTGGGTTCTGCATCACTGTTGGTTAGCGACTGATAGCGGGAATTGATCCAGCTCGCCATGAACGTCATGCCTGCCTCCTTTTCCTCACAGTAAAAAATTATTAAGCAAAAAGCAGACCGTCAGCCCAACTGCGACTATGCTTGGCGAAGTGCCCAATGAGCCGAATTCACTGCTATGAACGCGTTCACGACCTCGCCGGCGAGGGTCAGCAACATCGTGAACCCATCCCTACGGAGAGCTAACTGATGCGTGTCCTGGTTTTGCAACATGTTGCCTTTGAAGGCATCGGTGCCATGGAAAACTGGTTTGAACAGCACGACGCCAGCATCGACTATGTGCGCTTTTTTGAAGCGGATGCGACATTGCCCCCGGCACAGGATTTCGACCTGATCATCGCCATGGGCGGTCCCATGAGCGTCAACGATGAACAAGGCTATCCCTGGCTGGTTGCAGAAAAACGCTTTCTGCGTGAAGCCATCCAGCAAGGGGAAACCGCGGTGTTAGGGGTCTGTCTGGGGGCGCAGCTGATTGCCAGTGCACTGGGGGCCAGGGTGTATGCCAACCCTGTGGCAGAAATTGGCTGGTATCCCATTCATCAGCAGGGAACCGACGAAGACTGCTTTATCTTCCCTCCCCAAATTGAGGTACTGCACTGGCATGGGGAAACATTCGACCTGCCGGAAGGCGCCCGGTTGCTGGCTTCCAGCGCCGCCTGTGCCCATCAGGCGTTCCAGCTGGGCGACCGCGTCATCGGCCTGCAATGCCACCCGGAAATGACGGCCAGCATTATTGCCGACCTGCTGGATGAATGCGGCAATGAACTGGTTCCCGGCGAATGGGTACAGGATGCCGCCACCCTGTCGGGCGTCAGTGAAGCACGCTATATCAAGGCACATCAGCTGATGCAGGCTATTCTGGAATATCTGCTGATGGAGTGAGGCAACAGCGGTGGACGGAGGTGTCAGAAAGCGCCGACAATGGCGGCTATCGCCACAGGTTCTGGATCCTGCACGCAGCAGATCGTGAACACGTTCCAACAATAATAAGGCCCGCCCCATGCCCACCCAGCCCATCCTGCAGCAGTTCTATATCAACGAGGAGCAGTCGCTTTACCTGATGAGCCATCAGGATGCCCAGAAAATCAAAGACTGGGTCAGGTTGTGTATGGAACAGCTGGAGCAGCTGGGCTTCAGCGACATCGAATTTATCGGCAAAGGTGCCTATGGCTTCGTCTTTGGTGGCCGCTCCGGTGGCGGCACCGACTATGTGTTCAAATTCTCACGTATCAATCTGCCGCAGCATGTGCAGGACCGGCTGGAAGAAGAAGCCTGGATGCAGAGTCAGGTCAGCCACCGCTTCATTCCTGCCGTCAGTGAATACAGCAAGATTCGCAAGCAGTCAGTACTGATCATGGAGCGCGCTCAGGGCGAAGATCTGGAACAGTATCTGCTCAAGGCCGGACGTCTGAGCCCGCGTCTGGTGGTCAGGATTGCCGCGCAGCTGGCCGAAGTGCTGAAGGCGCTGCGCCAGTTCAAACGTGCTGGCGAAAGTGCGCCGGTGGTACACGGTGATATCAAGCCATCCAATATCGTCTTTGACCCGGTCAGCGAGGAAATCCGCCTGATTGACTGGGGCTCCAGTGTCTTTGCCCAGCTGGATGAAAGCGGCCAGCCCGTGGGAGGTGGTGCCTTTGGCATGCTCGGTCAGGATATGCAGCACACCAATGCCAAGCTGGGAGATGTTTACTTTATCGGTGACGAACAGCTGAACGGCGGGCTCAGCTCGCCCCGTTTCGATGAGCAGGGTGTGGCTGGCACCCTCTATGCGCTGGCCTCCGGCCAGTCCTGCCGCTATGGCTTTCGTGCCATTCCGGCCACGGCACTGGGGCTGCCTAAAGAATTTGCGCTGATGCTGCAGGCCATGCTGGCCGGTGAATTTGCCAGTCGGCAGCAGGCCGGGGATTACTTTCTGCGCAATATGCAGTACATGAGTAAGCTGGTGCTGCCCGATCTGCCCAGCGCGCCCCCCAAACCGCTGATTCCAATCTGGAGTTACGATCAGGACCGCGATATCGACACCGTGGTGTACTCCTCACGCAAGAGCTTTCTGCGGGAAGAAAACGCCGATCACTATCTGGCTGCAGTCAACGACGTTGAGCTGGAGAAGTACTACAAGAATTTCATGCACGGCATGGGTGACACCGAGCGCGCCCTGCTGGCCGCCGTCAGTCGTCTGGGGAAATTCCCCATCGTCGGCGGGCTGGCGATTCGCTGGGAAGAGAGCGGCGTGTTTATCGACTCCAGTCTCAACCTTTACAACAAGGCGCTGAAGCACTCCTTCATTATTGCGGTCAATAATATGGTGACCCTCGCCCGTGCTATCCGCAGGGTCGGCGTATTCAAATGCTGTATGTTCAACGCCCGCGTCACCCAGCACGTGGAACGCGCCAGTGAGCAGGATATCTTTCACCCTCTGCCGGGTATGCATATTCCCTATGAGGTGCACACCGCACCACAGGTTGAGGACAAGAGTCGCAATCACTCCTATTTTGAAGACGGCCAGGATCCTGATGAGTTTCTGCAGTTACCGCAGGAAATCATGCGCGAAATCACCTTCCTCAACGACATCCACCACACCGGCCTGCTGATCTTCGAGGCCCTGCCCACCCATCTGAAAATTCACAGTTACTACGTGTTGCTGGATAAGCAGCGGGAACAGGACTTTGCCGGTGCCCTGCAGCGCATTCTGTCCTGTATTCCGCTGATCCGGGGTTTGGGGGTATCCGGCTTTATGAAGATGCCCTACAAGAACACCCGTCAGCTGCAGCATCAGGATGCGCTGGCCGAGAACTTCTATCCACGGGACCCACGCGAACGACTGGCATCGTAACTGCCTCAAGCCATAGGTATCAGGCAGAAGACGCCATTGTCTGAAGGTATTCGGAGGTTGCGGAGTTCGGTGCGGTTCGTACCTCACCAGCACCCTACGCCGTAGTGATCCCGAGGTTAGGTGCCGGTGAACGCAGTGAACCGCACCACGGTGGCAGGCATAACAATCGTCTCGCTGATTGAGAGGGCTTCTGGCGTTGCGGAGTTCGGTGCAGTTCGTACCTCACCAGCACCCGATGCCGCCGTGATCCCGAGGCAGGGTGCCGGTGAACGCAGTGAACCGCACCACGGTGGCAGGCATAACAATCGTCTCACTGATTGAGAGAACCTCTGGCGTTGCGGAGTTCGGTGCGATTCGTCTCTCACCAGCCCCCCTACGCCGCCGTGATCCCGAGGCAGGGTGCCGGTGAACGCAGTGAACCGCACCGCTGCTGGCAGGCAAACACTGGCCTCACTGATTGAGAGGGCTTCTGGCGTTGCAGAGTTCGGTGCGGTTCGTGCCTCACCAGCACCCTACGCCGTAGTGATCCCGAGGTAGGGTGCCGGTGAACGCAGTGAACCGCACCGCTGACAACGCAGCACCGTCAGAGCATCACACTGACCAGCTGATCGCGACCCTGACGCTTGGCTTTGTACAGGGCCTGATCGGCGCTGTTAAGCAGATGCTCAGCACTCAGCGCTTCATTGGGCACCAGCGTTGCAATACCAATACTGACGGTGACCGTGTCACTGATCGCCGAATCCCGGTGCATGATGCCCAGTTCACGCACGGCATCCAGCATCGCCTCAGCACGATTGACGGCACCGTCGTGATCGGTAAATGGCAGGATACAGGCGAACTCTTCTCCACCAATACGTGCCACCAGATCACTGGGCCGGCGCAGCTGTTTCTTCATGGTCTGAGCTACCTGCCTCAGGCAGTTGTCCCCGACGGGATGACCATAAGCGTCGTTAAATAACTTGAAATAATCCACATCGAGAATCAGCAGCGACATGGCAGAACTTTCCCGCAGACAGCGGCGCCATGCCAGTGCCAGATCATCATCGAACTTGCTGCGGTTGGCGACCCCGGTGAGGCCATCGATCAGCGCGATGGAGCGCAGTAAATCCTGCTGTAATTTCAGCTCCAGATGGGTGCGCACCCGCGCTTTGACCGTTACCGGGTTGATCGGTTTGGTGATGAAATCCACCGCGCCCAGATCAAAACCCAGCGCTTCCTCGGCGGGTTCGCTGTGAGAGGTGACAAAGATGATGGGAATATTACGAGTAGCCGGGTCGGCCTTCAGTACCTTGCAGACTTCATGACCGCTCATACCGGGCATCACCACATCCAGCAGGATCAGATCAGGTTGTTGCCCACGGCAGATGGAAATGGCCTGCTCACCGCTCATGGCCATCAGTACCTCATAGTCCTGCTTGAAGATTTCATGCAGCACCCGGATGTTCACCTGCTGATCATCGACAATCAGCAGCCGTAACGTACCCACAGAAAAAGGGAGCACCTGTAACAGATGATTGAGCATTACATGTCCTCCAGTATGGCGCTGATTAGTCGGCTTGCACCTGAAAAGTCCAGATCACGCACCCGCTGCAACACCTCATTGATGTGAATACGGTTTTCCTGACCGGATATCTGCCCCAATGGAAACAGGTCGATGTGCTCCAGTGCCCGCATATTGCTGGTATCAAGTAACTCACGGAGCGAGCGCAGATGGATACGCCACTCTTCTTCTGTCCACAGCCCCTCCTGCACTACCGCGTTCTGGCCCGTTACATAGCGGGCAGCCAGCTGCTGAAGCTGCTGCAGCTCCTGCTCCAGTTCCTCCTGCAGCTGATCAATCGCCGCCATCGTCAGGCTGAAGCCAGCCTCAGTATGCCTGTACTCCTTTTCCAGAGCGGCCATCCGGGCAGAAAACAGCATCGCCCCCATGGTGCCTGACGAGCCCTTGAGGGTATGCAGTACCGCTTTGATTTCGTCTGTCTGCCTGTCCGCGACGTAAATGCGCAACTTTTGCAGCAGTTCCGCTGAGTTCTGGCGAAAACCGGGCAACAGACTGAGGTAGAGATCGCCCATTCCGCCAAATCGACTCAGAATCGGATCCTCCGAATCATCTGTCAGCACAAGCCCTGTCTCTTTGGGAGTGGCGGCCTTCACCGGCTTTGCCACATGCTCTGCCACCATCGTACTGATGGTCGCGACCATCGCTTCGATATCCAGTGGCTTGCCCAGATGAGCATCCATACCCACGGCCAGACAGGCTTCACGATCAGCGCCAGACGCATTAGCCGTCATGGCAACAATCGGCAGACGGGCAAAGCGTCCGTCCGCCCGCAGCTGTCGGGTTGCTTCCAGCCCGTCAACGCGGGGCATCTGCACATCCATCAGTACCACATCCAGCTGATCAGCATATTCATGCACCGCCTCAATACCCTGCTGACCATCCACCGCCAGTCTGATCTCGGCCCCCTCATTGATCAGCAGCTCTGCAGCCACCTGACGGTTGAACGCATTGTCCTCAACGATAAGGATACGCACCCCGGTCAGTCTTGGTTTATGCACAATGGCAGAAGGTTGCGGTATGGCTTTACCGCCATTGACGGCCAGATCAACGGTGCTGACCAGTTGCTGGGGGGTTACCGGCTTGCTCAGGTAATCAGTGAAGGGACAATTGGGCAACGACATCACCGCGTTCAGATGCTCCTGACCATACGCGGTAATCATCAGTATGGAAGGGCACCTGTCAGCCCAGGGTAACGCCTTCAGGGCATGGCCCACGGCGACACCGTCCAGATCAGGCAGATACCAGTCGAGCAGCACAGCATCAAACTCACCGCCCTGCTCCAGCGTCTGGCGCGCCGCTGCGAGGCCATCATTACCACTGGCAGCCTCCGTGACCTGCCAGCCCAGGCGCTGCAACATGGCCACCATGACCTGCCGGGAGACGGCGTTGTCTTCTATCAGCAAGATCCGTCGGACTGCAGCAGGCTTGCTCATCGCCAGCGGCACCCCTTCGGGGACAGCCAGCTCAACGTCAAACCAGAACCGGCTACCCCGGCCCAGCTCGCTTTCCAGCTGCAGCGTACCACCCATCATCTGGATAAGATGGCGGGAAATGACCAGCCCCAGCCCGGTACCGCCAAAGCGCCGCGAAATTGACGCTTCGGCCTGGGTGAAACCTTCAAAGATACGCTCCTGCTGCTCGGGGCTGATGCCTATACCACTGTCTTCAACTTCCACCCGCAAGTGCAGAGACTGATGACTGGTCATCTCATGCCGCACCCGGATGACTACCTGCCCACACTCGGTAAACTTCACCGCATTGCTGGCAAGATTGGTCAGTACCTGTTGCAGGCGCAGGCTGTCACCCATCAGACTTGCCGGGAAATAGGGATCGATATCGAACATCAGCTCGACGTCGGGCTTATGCAGAAGGCCTGTCAGCACGACAGCCAGTTCCTGCAGCAATGCCTCCAGATCAAAGGGCTGGGGATCAAGCTCCAGCTTGCCAGCATCAATCTTGGAGTAATCCAGAATGTCGTTGAGCAGGCCCAGCAGGGAGCGGCCGGCAATGTGTGCCTTGCTTACGTAGTCCCGCTGTTTGGCGGTGAGTTCAGTCTGACGCACCAGCTCCAGCATGCCGAGCACAGCGTTCATCGGCGTGCGAATTTCATGGCTCATGTTGGCCAGAAAGGAAGACTTGGTCGAGCTGGCCTGATCCGCCTGCTCCTTGGCACGCCGCAGCCAGCCTTCCAGCTCCTGCTCTGCGGTAATATCACGATTGATCCCCGTCAGCCGCAGCGGCAGGCCATCCTCACCCCATTCAATATAGGCTGCGGCCTGAATGTAGCGAACGTCATTGTCAGGCAGCAGAATGCGGAACACCGTGTCAAACTTGCCCTGACCTGCCAGCGCATTTTGCAGAAGAGACTCTGTCGCGGCGACATCATCGGGGTGAACCCGTTCACGCCAGTGACTGTAACTGAGCCCCCCCTCCTTGAGCACCAGTGGCTGGCTGTACAGCTCAAACATCTTGGTGTTCCACTCCAGCCTGTTGGATGCCGGCAGCCAGGTCCAGATACCCAGCTGGGCAATATCCGAGGCCATCAGCAGCTGGTCTCGGGCAGACTGCAGCTCACTGGTACGGACTTCCACTTCATGTTCGAGCCAGGCGTTCAGCTCATGGATACGCTGTTCAGCCTCCTTCTGCAGGGTGATATCGCGCAGGGTTTTTGAGGCTCCCACCACCTTGCCGGTAGCATCAGCAATGGGTGCGACTGTCACGGAGACATCCACCAGCGAACCATCCTTGCGCTGCCGCCGGGTCTCAAAGTTTGGCACGATCCTGCCCTGCGCAATGGTACTGAGGATATCCAGCTCTTCCTTACGCCGCTGTTTCGGCACAATCAGATCAATCAGTGGACGGCCAAGGGCCTCTTCGGCGGAGTAGCCAAATATCAGTTCAGCCCCTCTGTTCCAGCTGATCACCACGCCCTCCAGCGTTTTGCCGATAATGGCATCGGCGGAGTTGGCCACAATCGCTGCCATGCGTGCCTGATCTTCAATGGTACGCTCACGATTTTTCCGGTTGAGGTTCACCACCCCGAGCAACGCAGACAGCAAGGCACTCAACCCCAGACACACAGAACCCGCCGACCAGGGTGATGGCAGATGCAACCCGGCAATAAAAGCTGGTCGCACGCTGACACGCACCTCCCATTGCCGGCCAAACACTTCATGCTGTCGTTGCCAGGGGTGGGTATCGCGCAGATCAAGATCGTCGGAACTGTAGAAACGCTCTTGCTTGCTCACATCAGTAACGTCGAACAGTTCAAGATGGAGCTTGTCAGGGTCAAGCTCCAGACCGGCCAGCACATCGGTCATCAGCAAAGGCGCGTAGCTCCAGCCCCAGCCCTTCGACAGGCGTTCAGCCTCAGTGGCGGGCGTAGCGGGATCACGATAGATGGGCATCAGGATGAGAAAGGACTGCAGCGGGCTGCCGGTCGCCTGCACCAGTGTGATGGGCCCTGTCAGCTGGACCTCACCGGTTGCCAGCGCCTTGTCTGCCGCGGCTTTACGATTGCGCTCGGAGGCGATATCGAGACCAACCGCCTGAATATTGGGCTGCACCGGCTCGATATATTGAATGACATAGCGGGTATCGTCATTCGCTGACAATTCATGCAGTGCAAAGTCTGGCCAGCCGTCGAGACGGGCCGCGTCGACAAACGTGTCAACGGCACTGGCAGGCACCCGGCGAACAATACCGAAACCACGCGCCCCCGGAAACTCCCCGGCAAAGTCACGCGTACCGATGTAGCGGTGGAACAGCTCTCGGTTCAGCCCCTGTTCACCGGCAGTCAGCACGAGGCTGCGGGTGGCACTCAAGCCGTACTCATACAGATGCACCCGCTCCAGCACCTGCTCTACCACATTGTCGCCCAGCTCTTCCACTGAGCGATCCAGACGCTCAGCGTTGTTCTGACGGACTTCAAGCACCAGCAATGTGCTGAGCAGCAGGCCGATACAAAAGCTCAGGCCAACGGCTTTGGTCATCAATCCCCGGGCGTTATGCCATTTCATGGGTTACGGTCACCTTATCCGCATGCGTAGCAAACTATCCCTGCTTCGGTTAGCTGCAGACGACTGGTCATCCAATCCTGCTCAACAACCATTGTTATTAACTGTTCTCGGGTGATGCTGCCAGACAACACGTCTGCAGATAAAAATTACCGATCACGACAAGTGTAGAGGCCAGAGGCCGGAACAGGGTTAACCGTGTCAGCACCAATAACGCCAACTTTTCCCACTCAAAAGCAGACCAGCGTCAGGCATGACCAAGTAGTGTAGACAACATCACCAAAGGCGCCAAAAAGCACGAATTCTCGTCTTTAAATCTGCACATTGATCCAGATCAACTAAATTAGATCTGACGAATAAACAGACTGACCATACTCATTATCCTGTCTAAAATGACTTTAAGAACATATATTTAGTTTTCCTGGCTCTGGAGGGCTGCATGAGCACCTTTGTCTATTGCCCGTCGCTGGTGCCTGACACCCTGACGCCCTGTCTGCTGAACTGCCAGCAACGTCACCCAGGCCAGACCTTACTGCTGCTGGTGCCTGACCATGAACGCACGCATGTTGCTGAGCTGCAGGCCCTATGCCGTGAGCTGGGCATGGACTGTGTGGGCGCCATATTCCCGATGCTGGTGAAAGATGCGGCGTTTATCGACAGTGGCTGCTGGCTGATTCCCCTGCCGTCAGGCACACGCTGGCAACTAACCACCTTCAATACTGATCAGCCGGTGCAGATAGCTGCACAGCTGATTGATGCCCTGCAGCCAGCCCTGGAGCACAGCAGCCCAATACCCCCCACCCTGATGCTGCTGTTTGATGGACTGATACCCTGCATTGCCTCCGTGCTCGATCATCTGTTCCAGCACTTTGCTGACAGCGTCAGATACCTGGGTGCCAATGCTGGCAGTGAAACCTTTCTGCCCTTGCCATGCCTGTTCGACTCCTCCCAGTTTGTCCGTGATGCCGTGCTATGCCTGGTCCTGCCGCAGCCACTCGACTATGCCCTGCGACATGATTACTGCGTACCTGAGCGGGTAATGACAGCAACGTCCAGCCGGGGCAACAAGGTGGAGCAGATTAACTGGCAGAATGCCTTCAGCGCCTATCAGGACATCGTTCGCCAGCAGCACGGTATGCAAATCACCCGCGACAACTTCTACTCTCTTGGGGTGCATTTCCCCTTTGGCATTTCCCGGCTGAATGGCGATGTGCTGATACGCATCCCTGTTGAACTGACAGAGGATGGTGCCCTGCTTTGTGTCGGTGAGGTGCCGGAGAACTCCCTGCTGATGCTGTTACAGGCTCCCCAGGTTCCCGGCGACAGTGCTGCACAGCTCATCACACAACTGGATGCACCACCGGGCGATGGGCAGGGGCTGCCGCTCCTGCTGTTTTATTGTGCCGGGCGGCGACTGCACTTTCAGGAGCACGCCACTACGGAACTGGCACGCCTGACTGACAAAGCCGGGCCGCGCGCACTGGCCGGTGCGCTGTCGCTGGGTGAAATCGGCTCACCCACCGATGGCGGCTACCCGGTTTTTCAGAATGCCTGCCTGCTTGGCATTGCCTGGAGAGGCTAGATGCAACAGGAACAAGCACTGGCCGTGGTCTATGATCTGGCCCTGACCATCGGTCGGGAAATTACCCTTGATGCGCTGCTGACCAAATGCCTGCAGCGTTTCATGTTTCACACTGCCAGCCCGACAGGGCTGGTACTGCATCACCCCGACACCAGCAACCTCGGGGTGCGCCGTTGTACCCTGCTCAAGGTGATTGGCAACTTTGCTCTGCAACAGCAGACTGATCAGCTCTGCCTGTCCCTCCCCGACTCGTTGTTCAGCGCGCACAGTCAATGGATCAGGGACATCCGTCTGATCGGAGAACTGCACGACAGGCTGCCCGCCCGGGGCAGTATTCTGCATCTGCCCATCGACAGTCAGCACAGCCTGTGGCTGATGTTTACCCACTCCCCTCCCGCGCTGCCGCTGGGCATGTTCAGCCCCATCCTGCTGAACCTGTCGAAATCCATCAAACTGTGCCGCGACAGTGAGAAGCTGCAGCATCACTACGAGCGCGAAAACCAGGCCGCCAGAGCAGAGGCGGCACAGGCCAGGCAGTTCAACAGTGCGCTGCTGAACGCCATCCCCATCGCGGTTTACTACTCCGAGATTGATGGCACTTTACTGGGCTGCAATGCCAGCTTCAGCCAGCTGACAGGTCTTCAGCAGGGTGAGATAGCCGGCAAGACGGTCGGGCAGTTTCCAGAGGTTGACTGGTTCAATCGTAATCTGGCGTACAAACAACAGCTGCTGCAGGATGGCCACCTGCCGCCGTTCACTCTGCGCGGCCTCGACAGCAGCGGTGCCGAGCGGCTGATGCTGTGCCACAAAAACCTGTTTTTTGATCTGAACGGCAAGGCCAGCGGCACCATCACTGCGCTGGTGGATATCACCGAGACCACGCGTGCGGAGCAGTCACTGAAAGCCTCGCTGGTGCAAACCATCAGCTCACTGTCGCGGGCCATGGCGTCGCGCGACCGCTCCGCCGCCAGCCATGAGAAGCGCACCCAGCATCTGGCCCTGCGTCTGGGGCAGATGCTGGGGCTGAATGATGATCAGCTTGAGGGTCTGCTGCTGGTCTCGGTGGTGCATGACATCGGTCAGATTGAGACACCCTCAGAGATACTGACCCGGCCACGCCGCCTGACCAGAGAGGAGTTTGATCTGGTCAAACTCCATGCCCAGACCAGCTACGACATTCTCAGGGATATCGACTTCCCCTGGCCCATCGCCCGGATCGCACTGCAACATCATGAAAACTACGATGGCAGTGGCTACCCCAGCGGCCTGCAAGGCGATGCGATCCTGCTTGAGGCACGTATTCTGCGCGTTGCTGACAGTGTGGAAGCCATGTTGTCTCACCGCCCTTTTCGTCGCAGCTACAGCCAGGAGGAGACAATGACTCGCCTCAAACTCGGCAGCGGTACACTTTATGACCCACGCATCGTGGATGCCTGCCTGCAGCTGTTCAGCCAGCAGGGTTATCACATGCCTGATGCACCTTAACCGGGAGAGGCTGCCATGAATCACCCACTGCACGAAATGGCTCTGCACAGCGACGAACCCAGTACCGTCACCGCAAAGGTTTTCACGCTCTATCTGCAGG
Source organism: Pokkaliibacter sp. MBI-7 (assembly GCF_029846635.1). Classification (NCBI taxonomy): domain Bacteria; kingdom Pseudomonadati; phylum Pseudomonadota; class Gammaproteobacteria; order Oceanospirillales; family Balneatrichaceae; genus Pokkaliibacter; species Pokkaliibacter sp. MBI-7. The sequence continues at coordinate 1,632,706 of NZ_JARVTG010000002.1, forward strand.
TGATGGACCGGCTGCCCCACCGGCTGCTGCTGAAAGACACCCACTCGGTTTACATAGCCTGCAATCAGCGTTATGCCGACGACTTCGGCCTGTGCAAGGAGCAGATGGCAGGCCGCACCGACCTGAACTTTTTCCCGGCTGAGCTGGCCGCCCGATACCGGGCTGACGACCGGCTGATCATGGCCTCAGGCAAAGAGCACCTCTATGAAGAACCCTATGAACAGGATGGCCAGACATTCTGGGTAGAAACGATCAAATTTGCCCTCTACGACGACCATAACAAGGTCATCGGCATCGCCGCCATGTTCAGGGACGTGACCGAGCGCAGACAAAACCTGGAGGCACTGAGGCGGCAGACCTGGGCCTTGCAGGCCATGAGCGCCTGTAATCAGGCGCTGGTCAAATCATCCTCCTCCGCACATCTGCTGCATCAGGTATGTGAGGCGATGGTGCAGCGTGACCGCTACAGTCTTGCCACCCTTTATCGCGTCGATACCCGCAGCACGTCCCCCGCTATTCATCTGATCACCAGTGCCGGCGTTGCACGTCAGTGCACCAGTGGTCTGGAAAAAAGCTGGCAGGCAGAACTGCCAGACTGCAATCCCATCATCAGCTGTGCCAGATCGGGTCAGGTTGTCATCCTCAGCCATCTGCGCAGCTCATCCGGCTGTACCGCCAGCCAGCCCGATGCACATTGCGGCCTGAGTTCGGTGATTGCCCTGCCACTGCGGCTGGATGAGACCAGCATGGGAGTCATAGCGGTTTTTGCCCCGGTCGACGATGCGTTCGGCCCGGAAGAAGAGCAGTTGTTTATTGAACTGGTCGATAACCTGCAGTTCGGCCTGGAGTCACGCCGCACCAAAGAAGCCTATGAAGCCTCATTACGTCGCAGCGCCGAGCAATCGAAGGTGATGGAAAAGGCAATGGAAGATGCGCTGGCCGCTATCGCCGCGGTACTTGAACAGCGCGACCCCTACACCGCAGGCCACCAGACCCACGTTGCCGAGCTGGCCATGCTGATCGGCAGGGAGCTGGGGCTGGAGCAGGAACGACTACACGGTCTCTATCTGAGTGCCATCGTCCATGATCTGGGCAAGATCCAGATTCCGGCGGAAATTCTTACCAAGCCAGCGCGGCTGAATGAAGCCGAGTTCAATCTGATCAAGCAGCATCCGGAGGTTGGCTATCGGATTCTGCGACACATCCACTTCCCCTGGCCCATCGCCGACATCATCCGTCAACACCATGAGTGTCTGGATGGCTCCGGTTATCCGCAGGGCCTGCAGGGTGATGACATCCTGCTGGAGGCACGCATTCTGTCGGTCGCCGATATTGTCGAATCGATGTCATCGGACCGCCCCTACCGGCCGGCGCTGGGCACAGAGGTCGCGCTTAATCAGATCAGACAGATGAGTGGCAGCAAACTTGACCCCAAGGTGGTCGAGGCCTGTATTCGGGTGGTTGAGCGTGGTGACTTCACACCCAATCTGATGTGCCTTGCCGAGTAACCCCGGCAAGGCTGGCAGAGTGAGGCCCGGGGTTAGCCCACCCAGCGCAATGCTGTCTCGCTCACCCGCACGCCAAAGGCTCTGGCGGTTTCCAGATCGCCCGGCAGCGGGCCTTCATCCGGTGATGAGTCAGCGGGAGACTGCGCCATCAGGCCGCTGAACGAGCCCATATAGTTGAGGTCATTACGACTGGCAGCCTTGGTGTTAGATGGCATCATGCCGGTCCCCACCCAGACCATGCCGTGCTGCATGGCCAGCGTGAACATATAGTGCAGCGTCGACAGCTTATCGCCATTCATTGATGCCGAGTTGGTAAAGCCTGCCGCCAGCTTGTTCTTCCACAGGCCACCGAACCAGGGCTTGCTGGAGGCATCAGCAAACTTCTTGAATTGCCATGAGGGGCCGCCCATGTAGGTGGGCGATCCGAGCACAATGGCATCCGCCCCTTCCAGCTTCTCCCAGCTGCCTTCAGGCAGTTCGCCTTCCGCACTGATCGCGACCAGCTCCGCCTCAATGCCCGCTACCGAGCCGACACCGGCGTACACCGCCTCGGCCTGCTTCTGGGTATGTCCGTAACCGCTGTGATAAATCACCATCACCTTTGCCATCGTCGTCTCCTGCAGAGTCAGGCTGTTGAAACCTACTCTGATCACTATTCAGCCGGGAAATGTGGACGTTGCTTCTGTCCGTGTCAGGTTGACCGACTACCGCATGCCCACACTTCAGGCCGTCCGACGATCTGCACCTGGGTTGTCAGTGACTGGCCACAACAAGTAACTGACAACGACAAGTAACTAGCAACGACAAAGTTCTTGGGGTTGGCAGGGAGACACGACAAGCGCCCTGCACTTCGCAAATCGTGTTTTCCGACTGCGGGCAGATCAGGATCTCGCGCTACTCAGCCATCAGGCGGGTTTACTCGCCACAGCGACCGCCACTCTGGCTCTGGGCTTGTAGAACATCACCGCATTACCGGACAGGATCAGCAGCAGACCTACAATGGCCGAGGTGCTCCAGCTATAGCCCTCAAACAGGGTGGAAATGGTCAGCGCCACCAGCGGGAACATGACAGTGGCATAGGCCGCCTGCCCGGGACCAATGCGACCGACCAGCGCAAAGTAGGTACCGAACGCCACCACTGAACCGAACACCGCCAGATACACCAGCGCCCCCAGATAGCTGAGGCTGGTATCGATACGGAAAGGTGCTCCGGTAACCATAATCACTACCAGCATGGTGATGGCGCCGTAGGTCATGGCGTAAGCGTTGGTCGACAGCAGATCCAGCCCGTTGCGCTGATGACGGGCGGTAATCATGTTGCCCAGCGAGAAGCCATAGGTGCCAAGCAGACACAGGCCGATTCCGAGCAGTACATCAGCATTCATCTGTGCCGGGTTCAGATCACGCCAGAACAGGCTGACAATGCCGATGATGCCCAGACCGTTGGCCAGCATCAGCCGCGGGGTAATACGCTGTTTGAGGAAAATGACGCCGTTGATGGCGTTAAAAAGAATGGCCATGGAAAACAGCACTGACTCCAGACCACTGTTGATATAGCGGTTGGCACTGTAGAAGCAGTAGAAGTTGAAGCAGAACACACACATGCCCTGCAGGATACAGAACAGATGATCGCGACCACCGATGCGCTTCAGTCGCCCGGTCAGCCCCAGCACGCTGATCAGCACAGTGGCGGCCAGTACAAAACGGTAGAACACTGAAACCGGGGCCGGCACATCCCCGGTCTGCATGGCAATCGCAATCCAGGTCGTCCCCCAGATCAGCACGGTGATGGCATAGAGCATGGCATTCATGGTCAGGCATCCTGAAAACTGCATTTTTGGATAACCATTATCTGCCAGCACGCAGCAGCCATCATTGCCGTTACTTGCGCTGGAATTGCATATTCTTGCGCTTTTTTTTGCAGGCTACCCACCTGCCGCCTTGGCGCTACCGGGTCAGGGGTTTACCATGGCCCCTCGTCCTGTTTCAGAACGCCGAACGACACCGGAGCAGCACCGTGTCCAATACCTATCAGGTTTTTCAGAACCTGCAGCAGCACAAGACACAGTTGATCGACACCACACATCTGGATAACGGTGTCGGCCTCGCCTCATGGACCAACCATGACGATCTGGTAGTGGTCGATGAAGCCAACCATCACACCCTCAGCCTCTATGTGGCCGATGGTTATGAGTCTTACCTGAAAACCCCTCACGGCTGGCGTAATGGCGGCGCGCCGGATCGCATGTGCCTGATGCCGCGAGGGTATGCCTCCACCTGGCATATCCGCGAGTCGCTGTCGTTTGTGCACTTCTACTTTACCGATGCCCATCTGCGCGACATCGCCGAGAAAACCTGGGACAAAAGCCCGGCTGCGCTCAGCGTCGATGAGCATATCTTTGCCGACGACCCGCAGATCGCTGCGCTCTATCGCCACTTCCTGCTGGCCAGCCACTGGCAGGATCAGGCTGACCGCATGACCCTGAGCAGCGCCGCATCGCTGCTGCTGACCCACATTGTCCGTCACTACACCCAGTTTCAGTGGCAGGCGCTGCAGGTGCGCGGCGGCCTGTCGCCTTATCAGCTGGCGCAGATCAAAGCCTATATCGATGCCCATCTTGATCAGCCCCTGCAGCTCGGTGAGCTGGCCGGGCAGATCAACCTCAGCGAATATCACTTCGCCCGCATGTTCAAACAGAGTCAGGGCATGGCCCCACACCAGTATGTGATGCAGCAGCGTCTGCTGCGCGCCGAACAATTACTGCGCCATTCCAGCCTGCCGCTCACCGATATCGCCCTGCAATGTGGCTTTAGTTCATCCAGCCATTTCACCAACCGCTTCCGTCAAATGAAGGGTGTGGTGCCCTCCAGCCTGCGTAAATCCTGAGTTCTGCGTTTTTGAGCATTACTGAAACGCAAGAAATGTCAGCGTGCAAAACCACAATATTGCTACGGATATCGAACTGATTCGTGCCGGGTAAATCAATAAGGCTTTTCCCCTCACCACCGCCAAGCCTTCCTCATATTTCCCCATTTATCCCAATCTTTTGCCCCAAGGCTGCCCCGTCTGAACCACACCAGTCCCAGACCGCGCCGGAAGGCACCTTTCTGAGCTACAGGCTCTATCCCTGCAAATTGCGAGTCTACCTGAGGGGCCAGTTCGGCCCGTTGATCGTCACGGTATCTGGGCAGATTGGCGTGCAGTTGCCGTAGCTGATCAAAGTCATTCATGCACCTATTTCAGAAACGAAAAAGCGGGCTCCATGGTCCACTGATAAAGGCTCAATCGGGTTTCAACCCGAATTCTGAGAAGCACGTTTTCTACCATCTGAGCCAGTTCAAACTGATATTGAAGCAGTGTCACTCTCACCAGAAAAACTGCACACCCAACGAGCAGGCTCGACTACGATTTCGTAGGACAATGAACCGCCCCGGCTTTCGCGGAGGCTCCAACTTTTGAGAAGATGGAGCCATGAAAAAGAACAGCAAGTTTTCCCCTGAAGTCCGTGAGCGTGCGGTACGGATGATGTTTGAGCAGCGCGGTGAGCATGAGTCTCAGTGGGCTGCGATCGTATCGATCGCCAGCAAGATAGGCTGTAACCCACAGACGTTGTGTAACTGGGTGCGCCAGTATGAGCGTGATACGGGTCAGCGTGATTGACCACTCGCGAGCAGGAGCGGATCAGGTCGTTGGAGCGCGAGGTGCGGGAGCTGCGCAAAACCAACGAGATCCTGCGTCTGGCCAGCGCGTTTTTTGCCCAGGCGGAGCTCGACCGCCGCTTCAAGTCATAAGATCGTTCATCGACCAACAGCGGGCGCGGTTCGGGGTCGAGCCGCTCTGCAAGGTTCTGCAGATTGCCCCGTCCGCTTACCGGCGCCATGTTGCACGACAACGTCAGCCGGACCTGCGCAGCCGCCGAGACAAGCGCGATGAGGCGCTCAGCCACGACATTCGGCGGGTCTGGGAAGAGAACCTGCAGGTCTACGGTGCTGACAAGGTGTGGCGTGCGCTCAAGCGCCAGGGCGTTGCCGTGGCCCGCTGTACGGTGGAGCGATTGATGAAGCGTTTAGGACTGCATGGCGTACGCCGGGGCAAGGCGGTGCGAACCCCCCATGGAGATGAAAGCAGGCCCTGCCCGCTGGATCGGGTTAATCGGCAGTTCGTAGCCCAGCGCCCCAACCAGCTATGGGTCTCGGATTTCACCTATGTTTCGACCTGGCAAGGGTTCGTGTATGTGGCCTTCGTGGTGGATGTATTCTCGCGTTTCATTGTCGGCTGGCGCGTGAGCCGCAGCATGAGCACCGACTTCGTGCTGGATGCGCTGGAGCAGGCGCTATACGCCCGACGGCCAGAGCGGAACGCGCTGATCCACCACAGCGACCGGGGCTCGCAGTATGTGTCGCTGCGTTACAGCGAGCGGCTGGCTGAGATGGGGGTCGCGCCATCGGTGGGCAGCAAGGGCGACAGCTACGACAACGCGCTGGCAGAGACGATCAACGGTCTGTACAAGGCCGAAGTGATCCACCGGCGCCGCTGGCGCAGCCTGGAAGAGGTGGAACTGGCGACCCTCAATTGGGTGTCGTGGTTCAATCACCAGCGGCTGCTTGAGCCACTTGGCTATATTCCACCGGCAGAAGCTGAGGCAAACTACTACCGCAACCTCGGGAGTCAGGCCATTGCGGCTTGACTCAAACCAACCAGCCTCCGCGGGTCTGTAAATTGAACTGTGTAACTGCGTTTATGGGATGATGCGGGAACACCGCGAGGAGCAGTTACATGGCACTAACGCCAGAGATGTTGGATGAGCTGACTCAGGAATGTAAGACCCCGGAGGATGTCAGCAAGCTGTACGCCCAGATGCTGCAACACATGATCAATCGCAGCCTGCAAGCCGAGATGGACGACCACCTTGGCTACGACCGCCACGACAAAGCCGAGCCCGGTGCCAAGCGGGGCAATACCCGTAACGGCAAGAGCCGTAAAACGGTGCAGAGTGATGTCGGCGACTTGCTCATAGAGACTCCCCGCGACCGAGAAGGCCGCTTCGAGCCACAGCTGCTCAAGAAGCGGCAAGTTCGGCTGGCGGGGATGGAAGACAAGATCCTGACACTGTACGCCAAGGGCATGACCACGCGTGATATCGAGAGTGCGCTGGTGGACTTATACGGTGTGACGATTTCGCACACACTCATCGCCCAGGTTACTGATGCGGTTCTGGAGGAAGCCAAAGCGTGGCAGACGCGACCGCTGGAAGCGATTTACCCCATCGTCTGGCTGGATGGTCTGGTGGTCAAGGTACAGCACAACAAGCAGGTGGTGAACAAGTCAGCGCACGTTGTGCTTGGCGTCAATCTGCGCGGCGAGAAAGAAGTGCTGGGTCTGTGGCTGGCCGAAAGCGAAGGGGCGAAGTTCTGGTTGTCGGTGCTGACGGAGTTGCGTCATCGTGGCGTGCAGGATATTTACATCGCCAGTATGGACGGCCTGAAGGGGTTGCCGGAAGCGGTCAACGCGGTGTTTCCGAAAACGTTGACCCAGCTGTGTATTGTGCATCTGGTGCGCGCCAGCTTGCGTTATGTCAACACCAAAGACAGCAAGGTCGTTGTGGGTGCCCTGAAGCGAATTTACACATCGGCGACAGCGGACGAAGCCGTGCGCGAACTGGATGACTTTGAGAGCGATTGGGGTGAGAAATATCGGGCGGTGGTGCGGTTGTGGCGCGGTCACTGGGACAACATCATACCGTTCTTCCAGTTCCTGCCGGAGATCCGGAAAGTGATCTACACGACCAACGCCATCGAATCCCTGAACATGAGCCTGCGGAAACTGACACGTAATCGGCGCATTTTTCCGAACGACGATTCGGCACTCAAGTCACTCTTTCTGGCTATCCGCGAAGCATCGAAGAACTGGAAGGCTATTCATCACTGGAAACCGGCACTACAGAGTTTTCAGGTGATGTTTGGGGAGGAGCGCGTGCCGCTGGCCGCACTCTGAAAGGGAGCAGTTACACAGTTCGTTTGACAGACCCGCCTCCGCAAAACTCGGGGTGGTTCACAATCTTTCGATATCAAAACATGAGAAAAAACACTTCCTCATTTTTATTTAAAATAAATCGCTAAAAAAACGGCAAGAAAATTTATTTTTTCACCATCCGCAATGATGGATAAAAATGATAATAGTGTTGAATTACAACAATTTTAGGAGTGACTTTCCAATGGTGTTGACACTTTTTCTAAGCTAACCCGCACATCATCCGAAGGTAGTTTTCAGCCCCCACAATAATAAAGTTATCAATTCAGTAGTAATTAGGGTATGGTGTCGTTCTGCAATCGAGTGACACCTAGTACTTCTTCCGAAAAAATATTTCCGGAAGATAGAATTTTCTGTCTGGCAGTGCTGCAAGACCCTTCCTATTTCTTATGTAGTAGTGATAAAGATTTTGCGGTGAAACACTTTTAGCGATGCTAAAAATGTTGGCAATTGTTATCTGTTTTCGTAATGGTGATAGTGAAAACAGACTTATTAATTCTCACCTTATGAAGACGAGTACAGTATGAACGAAGGTACAGTTAAGTGGTTTAATTCCGATAAAGGTTTTGGCTTTATTTCTCCGAATGATGGCAGCAAAGATCTTTTTGTACACCATTCTGAAATTCTGGCAGGTGGCAGTTTCGCCACTCTGATCGAAGGTCAGAAGGTGGAGTTTGATATTGGCCAGGGCCAAAAAGGTCCATGCGCAAACAAGGTTCGTGTTGTTTAATAAAACAACCTGAACATTTGTTGAGAAAGCTGCCTGTTAGGTGGCTTTTTTCATTTAGTCAGCCCCAATACCATATAGCCCATTCTCTTTATCCCCGCCTGCATTTTCTGTGTATCCTTTCATCCCGATAAAAAATCGTATTCAAAAAATAAAAATTTAAAACGATATCTTATACAGAAGTATTAACTGGCCAAATTCCTTCTATACACGTCATCCACTACCTCTCATCTGGGCCAGTTGCATGCGTTGTCCGCTGTCGCACCGTCTTCCGGTGATCACGCTGGTGACCGATCTGCCAGACAGTGGCCGGATTGCCTATGTGGTGCCGGACAACCGGCAGATGGGGCGCTTTATTGGCCCGACACTTCGAGCGCAGCAAGCCGGAGGAGTGCACGCCGTTCAATATTTTTATCCGCGAGCACTGCCCGGCAGCGGACTGAACCGCGCCCGGAGGGATGAGCAGGCGGCCAGTACATCCCTGAAGAGCAGGTTATCAGGTGGGATACGTCACGCCACTCAGCCACTTCACCCTGGCCGGATCACGATGGGAGAAGAACGCGCTTTCGTTACGGTCGAGGGTAGCGATGCTGACCATGTCGTCATCACTCAGGTGGAAATTGAAGACATCGATATTTTCCAAAATGCGTGACGGTGTCACCGACTTGGGAATCACCACCACGCCACGCTGCAACAGCCAGCGCAGCACAGACCAGCACCGCAACGAGCAGGCGCGGGGCTAACCTGATGTGGATAGCTGCGGCACGGGCAAGATAGACATCAATGGTGGTGGGCTGGGCGGTCATGGTGGGAGCCGGGTTGAATGCTAACGCCACCCTTCACGCGCTGAACAATCAGGAAGCCAAGAGAAAGATGATGCCCACGGCACCGAAACCTCGTCTGCCGCCCATCAACCTGATAAATTGCAACCTTTACGATTTAAACCGACTTATTACTACCCTCACCCCTACTACCTGAGCGCTGCCATGACTGCTGAACCATGGGTGTCCGTAGATCAGATCGCCGAGCATCTGGGCGTGACACGCGACTCGATCTACCGCTGGATCGACCGCAAACACCTGCCCGCACACCGCGTGGGGCGGTTGTGGAAGTTTCAGGTATCGGAAGTGGATGAATGGGTGCGCGCCGGTGGCGCGGATGAAGACAAAATGAAAGACGCAACAGGAAACCAAGCATGACCAGCATCCAACAACGCGCCGCCCTGCAACGCCAGATCTGGCAAATCGCTAACGATGTCCGCGGTGCCGTCGATGGTTGGGATTTCAAGCAGTACGTGCTCGGCACGTTGTTCTACCGCTTTATCAGCGAAAACTTTGCGACCTACATCGAAGGCGGTGACGACAGCGTCAACTATGCCGAGCTGCCAGACAGCGTCATCACAGCGGACATCAAAGACGACGCCATCAAGACCAAGGGCTATTTCATCTACCCCAGCCAGCTGTTTGCCAAAGTCGCTGCCAAGGCCAACACCAACGAGCGCCTGAATACCGATCTGGCCAACATCTTTGCCGCCATTGAAAGCTCAGCCAACGGCTACCCTTCCGAGCACGACATCAAGGGCCTGTTTGCCGACTTCGACACCACCAGCAATCGCCTCGGCAACACCGTCAAGGACAAGAACAGCCGCCTGGCGGCTGTGCTCAAAGGCGTGGCCGAGCTGGACTTTGGCCATGCTTTTTATGAAAAGAGTGACGCCAGCCACATCGACCTGTTCGGCGATGCCTACGAATTCCTCATCTCCAACTATGCCGCCAACGCGGGCAAATCCGGCGGTGAGTTCTTCACCCCGCAGCATGTCTCCAGGCTGATCGCCCGGCTGGCGATGCACAAGCAAACCAGCGTCAACAAGATTTATGACCCGGCCTGCGGCTCGGGTTCGCTGCTGTTGCAGGCCAGAAAGCACTTTGATGAGCACATCATTGAAGACGGCTTCTTCGGGCAGGAACTCAACCACACCACGTATAACCTGGCGCGGATGAATATGTTCCTGCATAACATCAACTACGATAAGTTCAACATCCAGCTTGGCGACACCCTGCGCGAACCGCACTTTGGCGACGACAAACCGTTTGACGCCATCGTCTCCAACCCGCCGTATTCGGTGAAATGGATAGGCTCCGACGACCCCACACTGATCAATGACGACCGCTTTGCTCCGGCGGGCGTGCTGGCGCCCAAGTCCAAGGCCGACTTCGCCTTTGTGCTGCACGCGCTGAGTTATCTCTCCAGCAAGGGCCGCGCCGCGATTGTATGCTTCCCCGGCATCTTCTACCGGGGCGGGGCCGAGCAGAAAATCCGCCAGTATCTGGTGGATAACAACTACGTGGAAACGGTGATCTCGCTGGCGCCCAACCTGTTCTTCGGCACCACAATCGCCGTGAATATTCTGGTGCTGGCCAAGAACAAAAAAGACACCACCACCCAGTTCATTGACGCCAGCAGCCTGTTCAAGAAAGAAACCAATAACAACGTGCTGCTGGATGCGCATATCGAACAGATCATGGCCGTGTTCGACAGCAAGGAAAACGTCGATCACTTTGCCAGGTCGGTGCCGTTTGAGGATGTGGTGGCCAAGGAATACAACCTGTCCGTCAGTAGCTACGTTGATGCCAAGGACAACCGCGAGGTGGTGAACATTGCCCAACTCAATGCCGAGCTGAAAACCACGGTTACACGGATTGACCAGCTGCGCAAAGAACTTGATGCCATCGTCGCGGAGATTGACGGCGAGGAGCTGGGGGCATGAACGATGTGAATTTCTTAGACAGGCTGCTGGATGGGGTATCGGTAGAGTGGAGGACGTTAGGGGAAGTCACGTCAATCAAGACTGGCCAAGCAGTTAATAAACAAATGATCTCTGCAAACCCAGGCGAGTACCCCGTAATTAATAGTGGACGAGAGCCACTCGGATTTATTGATGAATGGAACACTGACAATGATCCAATTGGCATTACGTCACGAGGTGCAGGGGTTGGCTCAGTAACATGGCAGCCTGGGAAATATTTCCGAGGGAATTTGAACTATTCGGTTACGATCAAAGATCCGAAGCTTGTCAGCACAAGATTCCTTTATCACCTACTGCTCAAATTGCAACCTGAAATCCAAGCACTTTGCACGTATGACGGCATTCCTGCATTGAATGCAAGCAATTTGAAGGATTTACTACTCCCCATTCCCTGCCCAGAAAATCCAAATAGATCGCTTGAAATTCAAGCTGAAATCGTCCGCACCCTGGACACCTTCACTGAGCTGACCGCCGAGCTGACCGCCGAGCTGACCGCCGAGCTTACTGCCCGCAAAAAACAATATAACTACTATCGTGATCAGTTGTTGAGTTTTGAGGATGGAGATGTGGAGTGGAAGACGTTGCCCGAAATGGCGATTGATTTTGGGCGCGGAAAATCAAAGCATCGTCCGCGGAATGATGAGAGCCTGTATGGTGGCGACGTGCCGTTTATTCAAACTGGTGACATCAGAAGCGCGTCTCACGTCATCACGGAATTCAACCAAACGTACAGCGAGCGCGGCCTGAAGCAAAGTAAGCTGTGGCCCAAAGGAACGCTGTGCATCACGATTGCGGCCAACATTGCTGAAACATCAATATTGGGCTTTGATGCCTGCTTTCCCGATAGTGTGATTGGATTTGTGGCTGACTCAAACAAGACCAGCTCGGGGTACGTTGAATACCTTCTTCAATCATTCAAGACCAAGCTGGAAGAAAAGGGGAAGGAGAAAAGCAGTGCTCAAAGCAATATCAACCTCGGCACGTTCGAGCAATTGAAGCTACCTTTCCCTCCTCTCGAAGAGCAAATCCGCATCGTCGCCATCCTCGACAAATTCGACGCCCTAACAAATTCCATCACCGAAGGCTTGCCCCGAGAAATCGAACTGCGCCAGAAGCAATACGCGTATTACCGCGATTTGCTGTTGAAATTTCCTAAACCACAAGAGGTGGCCGCATGAACCCCATTGACCAAACCCGGCAATTGGTGAGCGAAATCAACCGGCTGCACCGTGATTTTTCAAGCGATTATTTTGAGACCGGGAAGATAGAGAAAATCAATCTTTCCAGAACGATCCATCATGTGCCGGTACCTCATATTTACAAGTACCGCCTGACCCTGCATGAGTGCATCAATGATTATTTGATGACGGCCAGTATCGACATCAAATACTTTTACCGCGTTAAAACCCGCGAGAGCATTGACGACAAGATCGAACGCTTCGCCGGCCGCGAAGACCAATACCCGGTCAACAACTGGCTCAATGATATTTTTGGCGCCCGCATCATTCTCGGTGCGGACGACATTCGTGCTTTGATGGATGTGTTGGACGATTGGCAGGATGAACTGGGGCTGAAGAATTGGTATATGCGGGACAAAGCAGGCTATCGCGGCCTGCATGTTTACTTCAAGAATAAAAGCAATTTTTACTTCCCGTGGGAACTGCAAATCTGGGATGCCATGGATTTGCAAAGCAATATCGATAACCACGAAAAGTTCAAGCGCAGTTTTGTATGAGCCGCACCTGACCGGTGCGCAAAGAAAGTGCGCAGAGAAGCTGAATTTGCCCCACAGCCTGCGGGACAAATTGGGCGGATGAGAATTAGAACGCAGTGAGCAAAACCATGAGCGACTACAAAACCATTGCCGAATCGAGGAATTTCATCGTTCTGGACAAGTACGCCCGTGAATGGAAACCCGCCGAGAGCTACCAGAGCGAAAGTCAATCCACCCAAGTTAATGAAAAAACCAATATAAATCATTGACCTGTCGCTGATTTTGCGAGGTCGCCGTCCGACTAACCTGCTTTTTATCTCCTGTGTCGGACGGCGACCAATAGGGAACTCACTCCTCTGCGGCTGTGTTCCCATGTCTCTTTCTGCTCTGCTTCAGCGATTTATGACCTTTCTGCACTCTGATGCGTTCGCACAAAAGGCGCGTCACCCTGATCACCCCAATGGCTTCTCACGGCAACGCAAATTGCCACTGACCTCACTGGTTGCCTGCATGTTGCGCTCCATGAGTAAACGCGTGCAGGTGGAACTGGATCAGTTCTTTGCCTCCTGCCAGCATCAGCCCGGCCTCTCTCATTGCGTGTCAGAACAGGCCTTCGCCCAGGCGCGCACCAAACTGTCTCACTCCGCCTTTACCGCACTCAATGATCACCTGCTGGCGCTGCTGGAAAGCCACTCTTTGATACCGCGCTGGCGCGGCCTGCGTCTGGTTGCGGCGGATGCCTCGCACCTGAATCTGGCGGTACGGGCCTGCCACCGATCACGTGCGGCCCGCCCACAGCAGCTGGCCTTTGGCCTCTATCTGGTCGAGGCCGAGATGATGCTAGCCGCCACGCTATACTCCCCCCAGGTGGGTGAACGGCAGATGCTGTTTGAGCATCTGGACCGTCTGCGCGCGGATGACCTGCTGTTGCTGGATCGCGGTTACCCCTGCCGCTGGCTGGTGGCGGCATTAAACCAGCGAGGGATCCCGTTCTGCATGCGGGTCGATGCGCTGGGCTATCGCTGTGTCAGGGAGTTCATGTCCTCCGGTCTGAAAGATCAGGACGTGATGTTGCCCGCTCCCAGCCAGCAGGACGCCGCCTCGTATGAATGCCTGCCCACCCCTCAGCCCGTGCGGCTGGTCAAATATCGAACGCCAAAGGGGAAGGTCCATGTGGTGATGACGAACCTGATGGATCGTCAGCGCTTTCCGGCCAGCGTCTTTATGTCGCTGTACCATCAACGCTGGCGTATTGAAGAGGCGTTCAAACGGTTAAAGCACCGGCTGCAGATAGAGCAGGTATCGGGGTTGTCCCAACGAGCGGTCATGCAGGATTTTGCCGCCAAGATCGTCTGTGACAATCTGGAAAGGGTCGTGGTGATGTTCGCAGAACGGCAACATCGGGTCGGTGTTGATCAGGCGACCAACCGTGCTTACGGTCACATGGCGTTGAGAGATATTTTGCCCGTGGTACTGACCGGATGCGTGAAAGCCATGCAGCGGTTAGCGGAAGCGACAAAACAGATAGCGCGCTGTACATTTCCCCGACGACCGGGCACCTCTAAACCCCGACCAAAGGACCGCGGAAAGCCACGTAAGCATTTGATTCAAAAGACATGTTGAGGCTTAACTTGGGTGGATTGGAGCGAAAGTGATCTGGAGCGCGAACTGATCCAGGATCTGGTCAACCAAGGCTATGAATTGGCGGCTGCCATCAAGACGCCTGCCGACTTGCTGGCCAATGTACGCACCCAACTGCAAGCGCTCAACTCGGTGTCGTTCACCAATGGCGAGTGGTCGCGCTTTGTCGAGACCTGGCTCGACAAGCCCAGCGATGGCATCGTCGAGAAGACCCGCAAGGTTCACGACAACTACATCCACGACTTTGTCTTTGACGACAGGCGTATCCAGAACATCTACCTGTTCGACAAGAAGAACATCACCCGCAACAAGGTGCAGCTGATCAAGCAGTTTGAGCAGACAGGTAGTCATGCCAACCGCTATGACGTGACGATTCTGGTCAATGGCCTGCCGTTGGTGCAGGTGGAGCTGAAAAAGCGCGGCGTGGCCATCCGCGAGGCGTTTAATCAGGTGCATCGCTACAGCAAGGAGAGCTTCAATAGCGAGCATTCTCTGTTCAAGTATTTGCAGCTGTTTGTGATCTCCAACGGCACCGACAGCCGCTACTTTGCCAACACCACTCAGCGCAACAAGAACAGTTTCGACTTCACCATGAACTGGGCGAAGTCGGACAACAGCCTGATCAAAGACCTGAAGGACTTCACGGCCACCTTCTTCCAGAAGCACACCCTGCTCAATGTGCTGCTGCACTACTCGGTGTTTGATGTGAGCAACGCGCTGCTGGTGATGCGCCCATACCAGATTGCCGCCACGGAGCGCATTCTGTGGAAGATCAAGAGCAGCCATCAGGCCAAAAACTGGAGCACCACCGAAAGCGGTGGCTATATCTGGCACACCACCGGTTCGGGTAAGACCCTGACCAGCTTCAAGGCGGCGCGCCTGGCCACGGAGCTAGACTTCATCGACAAGGTGTTTTTCGTGGTAGACCGCAAGGATCTGGACTACCAGACCATGAAGGAATACCAGCGTTTCTCGCAGGATAGCGTGAATGGCTCGGACAGTACGGCAGGCCTGAAGCGCAATCTGGAAAAGGACGACAACAAAATCGTCGTCACCACCATCCAGAAGCTCAACAACCTGATGAAGAGCGAGGCGGACTTGCCCATCTACGGCAAGCAGGTGGTGTTCATCTTCGACGAGTGCCACCGCAGCCAGTTTGGTGAAGCCCAGAAGAACCTGAAGAAGAAATTCAGGAAGTTCTGCCAGTTCGGTTTCACCGGCCGCCCATCTTCCCGGAGAACGCTTTGGGCGCCGAAACCACGGCCAGCGTGTTTGGCCGTGAGCTGCACTCGTATGTGATCACCGATGCGATCCGTGACGAGAAAGTGTTGAAGTTCAAGGTGGACTACAACGATGTTCGCCCGCAGTTCAAAGCCATCGAGACCGAGCAGGACGAGAAGAAGCTGAGTGCGGCAGAGAACAGGCAGGCGCTGCTGCACCCGGATCGTATCCGCGAGATCACCCAGTACATCCTGAACAACTTCCGGCAGAAAACCCACCGCCTGCATGCGGGCAGCTCTCGTGGCAGTGGGGGCTTTAACGCCATGTTTGCGGTCAGCAGTGTGGATGCTGCCAGGCTGTATTACGAGTGCTTCCGGGAATTACAAAAGGGCAGCGACAAGCCTCTGAAGGTGGCCACCATCTTCTCGTTCGCGGCCAATGAGGAGCAGGACGCCATTGGCGACATTCAGGACGAGAGCTTTGATGCCTCGGCCATGAACAGCAGCGCCAAGGAGTTCCTGAGCGCGGCCATTGCCGACTACAACGCGCTCTTCAAGACCAACTTCAGCGTGGACAGCAACGGCTTCCAGAACTACTACCGCGATCTGGCCAAACAGGTGAAGGCCAGGGAGATTGACCTGCTGATCGTGGTGGGCATGTTCCTGACCGGCTTTGATGCACCCACGCTCAACACGTTGTTTGTCGACAAGAACCTGCGCTTCCACGGGTTGATGCAGGCCTATTCGCGCACCAACCGTATCTTCGATGCCACCAAGACCTTCGGCAACATCGTCACCTTCCGCGACCTGGAGCAGGCAACCATCGACGCCATCACCCTGTTCGGTGACAAGAACACCAAGAACGTGGTGCTGGAGAAGAGCTACACGGAGTACATGGAAGGCTTCACCGATGCAACTACCGGCGTGGCACGGCGTGGCTTTGTGGAGGTGGTGAAGGAACTGGAAACTCGCTTCCCTGACCCAGCGGCCATTGAAAAGGAGGCCGACAAGAAGGCCTTCGCCAAGCTGTTCGGCGAATATTTGCGCGTTGAGAACGTGCTGCAGAACTATGACGAGTTCGCCAGCCTGAAAGCGCTGCAGGACGTGGATATTAATGACCCTGCGGCAGTGGAAGCGTTCAAGGCCACCCACTATCTGAGCGATGACGACCTGACCGCACTGCAAGCCATCACGCTCCCCGCCGAACGGAAAATTCAGGACTACCGCTCTACTTACAACGACGTGCGCGATTGGCTGCGTCGTGAAAAAGCGGGGGCTGAGAAGGAAAAATCCACCATCGACTGGGATGACGTAGTCTTTGAGGTAGACCTGCTCAAATCGCAGGAAATCAATCTGGATTACATCCTTGAACTGATCTTCGAGCACAACAAGAAGACCAGGAGCAAGTCGGAACTGGTGGATGAAGTGCGGCGGGTGATCCGCGCAAGTCTTGGCAACCGCGCGAAAGAAAGTCTGGTGGTGGACTTCATCAACCAGACCGATCTGGACCAGATCGGTGACAAGGCCAGCGTGATAGACGCCTTCTTTACCTTTGCCCAAGCCGAGCAGCAGCGTGAAGCACAAGAACTGATCAGCGCCGAAAGCCTCAACGCCGAGGCGGCAAGGCGCTATATCACTACTTCACTCAAGCGGGAGTTTGCCAGCGACAGCGGTACAGAACTAAACGCAGTGCTGCCCAGAATGAGCCCGTTAAACCCGCAGTACCTGACCAAAAAGCAAACCGTATTCCAGAAAATCGCGGCCTTTGTGGAGAAGTTCAAAGGCGTGGGCGGCGTGATATGAGCCAACGTAAAACCACCCCAGCCCGCCGGGAAAACCGAGGCTTCCCTCGTTTGCTCTTCGGCGGCGGTTCCCCTGCTGTATGCCGGTATCACCGTCTATTCTCCTCTAATGCTGGCATTCTGTGCTGAGCACAACATCACGGCGGATATCGAACTGATCTCCGCCGGGCAGATTAACGAAGCCTTTGCACGGTTGGAGAAAGGCGATGTGACATATCGCTTCGTGGTGGATATGGCCACCCTGCAATAACACCGGCGCCATAAACAAAAACGGGCTGGTTGTGCACCAGCCCGTTTTCTTTCCTCTTTGCAATCCTCAGCCACCCTGACCGTGGTCAAGCGCGCCGTAATACTGGCTGTCCAGCATGGCGAAGGCCAACACCAGCGCAATGCAGACCAGCACCGCGACGAGCAGGCGAATAGTTACGGGCCGTTGTCTGGCCGCTCGTCCCAGCATCAGGCTGTATCCCATCAGCAGCAGGCCGGGCACGGCAAAGTAGTAATACAGGCTGCGCACGGCAGCTGCGTAGTCGGTGACGTAACCATCCGGACCACCAGTGAAATAGGCGTACTGGCTGTAGCCAAAGGCCAGTATCAGCAGCACCAGCAGGCTCAGGGCATATGACAATGCAGAGGCCATCTTCATTATTGTTACTCCATACCAAAAAGTGTCAGGCAGCGTTATCCGTCAGCTGGTTGGCGCGATAACCGTGCGCTCAACCACACCCCGAGTCACCAGCGGCGCATAGCCGAACTGATGCTGCAGTTGCCACCAGGCGGTAATGCCCTTGGCTGCATCAGACAGGTTGTAACTGCTGGAGGCACCGAACTCGACCAGATCATCATCATCCAGACCAAAGACATCGTAAAAGACGTACTTGAGCTTCATCTGATAGCGCTGTTCTTCGGTCGATATACGATAGTCAGTAGCAATCACATAGGCGTACTGGAAGCCATTGATCATCAGCCCCAGCCCGTTGCCGAAGTCGCCCGTGCCCAGCACCTTGTTACCGAGATTGACGGCAGGCACCGCCAGATCCGTCAGGGTTTTCATCTGGTTGATGTCCCAACCGGCGCTCTTCAGCGCCTGATGGATACGCACTTTTCCGGCTGAGCGATGAGCCGAATTGGGGGCCGATACCGCCGCGTCGCAGAAGTAACTGATGTTGCTATGTTGTGCCAGCGCAGTATTCAGTGCCGCGTCGGCGAAGATGCGCACGGAATCCTTCCCGGTGAGGAAGTCTTCCACCAGTCGTCTGGCCATGCCCGACTGATCATTGCTGGCAAACTCATCCAGCAGTTCCCGCACCTGAGGAATCAGATCACTTTCCTTGACGCCCACGGTACGTCCACCGGAAACAGCATTACCGGGCAGGCACATGGACGGGGTTGTTACCGTGCCTTTAAAGCCATAGGTGATGTCCTGACCATAGCGTGGCACGTAGCCTGCCGGCAGCGCATAGGTATCGGGAAAGGGGTATGTCGGCTTCAGGTACTTGTCCTGAGCGATGGCGACGACTTTGGGGGCACGCAATAAATTGGGGGATTGAGCGAGGGACGTAGACACGTATGCTTTCCTTTCTTTCCGTTGAAAGACAACGACCAGTCATTGGTCGCTACAGCGTCCTTGTATGCTTGAGCAAAGTAGTTCAGCTGACCGAAACAGCCCGGTATCGTACAGCCGGGTCCGGTTTCGACAGGGCCAAAACTATGGCTGCTCATTTAGTCGATGTCAAACCAGAGACCTGCACAGACGCGCAGCAGATCGTGAGCACGCACCTATACCTTGCCACGCTGAATAATGGCCTGCACATCCACCCCTTCTGGCAAGGTGCCATATTGGGTATGGCATTCACCATTCAGGCGTGACAGCAGATAGCCTTCGGTCACGCTCTTGTCGCCATAGCGGAGCAGCAGGCTGGCCTGCCACAGGCGTGCCATCTGTTCCACCAGCATCCGCGCCCGGTAGGGCAGATTATCCTGATGCTGCAACTGTGCATGCAGACGGGTCAGGGCTTCATCGTAATGTGGGTCCATCCCCTCGGTCAGGCGCAGCTCGTCTAGCAGTGCCTCCAGCGCTGCCGGCGCTTTCTGCATGGTGCGCAGCACGTCAAGACACTGCACATTGCCGCTGCCTTCCCAGATAGCGTTAACCGGGGCCTCGCGATACAGACGCGGCATGATGGAATCCTCCATCACACCACTGCCACCGATGCATTCCATAGCCTCCACCGCATGGGCTGCCACCTGCTTGCAGTTCCAGAACTTGCCAATGGCAGTGCCAATACGGAACAGGGCGCGGGCTTCTGCGTTGTCGCGGCTTTGTTCCAGCACCTGTGCCAGTCGCATGGCCAGCAACATGGCCGCTTCGCTCTCGATCAGCAGGTCGGCCAGCACATTCTGCATCAGCGGCTGTCTGATCAGCAGTTCTCCAAAGGCAATGCGCTGCCCGCAGTGGTGCAGCGCCTGCACCACCGCCTGACGCATCCCTCCTGCAGACGCCGTCGCGCAGTCAAAGCGGGTCAGGGCGACCATCTCCAGAATGGTATTGACCCCTCTGCCCTCTTCGCCCACCAGCCAGCCAAAAGCACCGCGAAACTCCACCTCGCTGGAAGCATTGGAGACATTACCCATCTTGCTCTTCAGGCGCTGAATAAAGAGCTGGTTCTTACTGCCGTCCGGGCGCCAGCGCGGCACCAGAAAGCAGGACAACCCCGAGCCGGTTTGCGCCAGCACCAGAAAGCCGTCGCACATCGGTGCCGACATAAAGAACTTGTGCCCCACCAGCTCGTAGCCGCCATAGACCGGCACCGCATGGGTGGTGTTGGCGCGCACATCCGACCCGCCCTGCTTTTCCGTCATGGCCATGCCAATGGTGGCTCCCTGTTTACTGGTGAGCGGCAGGTCGCGCGGGTCGTATTGATTCGACAGGATTTTTGGTAGCCAGTGCTCCGCAATAAGAGGCTCTTTTTGCAATACAGGCACCGAAGCAAAGGTCATGGTGATCGGACAGCCATGCCCCGCCTCCACCTGCGCCTGCATATAGATCATCGCGGCGCGCTGAATGTGTGCTCCTGCCGTTGCGTGCTTCCACGGCAGTGCATGCAGCTCATGGCTGATCGCCTGCTGCATCAGTGCGTGATAGGAGGGGTGATACTCCACCTGATCAACCCGGTGACCAAAGCGGTCATGGCTGTGAAATACCGGCCTGTGCTCATTGGCGAGAAAGCCATGGCTGATCATCGTCGCTGAGCCCGACTCGGCGCCGAACAGTTTCAGCTGATGATGATCCGGCCGCGCTGCCAGCGCACTGACTGCCTGCTGCAGGGCATGATCACTGGTGTAAAGGTTGTAGTCAGTCAGATGACTGGCCACGTTGAAGACCTGATGGGTATCAGCATGGAGGGAGGGCGCCCCGGTATCCATTAACGTGCTCCTGCGGCCTGGAACATGCTCACGCACTTCACGGCGGTGAACAGATGACATCATTTATCTCAGATTAGTCTGATGGCGTCGGGATGCCATTTTGCAAAGCACCTCCGGGTGCTGATCGGTGCGGTATTGAGGTTTCTCTGGCCTGATCCAGATCATCGTCTGCTAACGGCACAGGCGTAGTATCTGCAGAAGCATCCGCTGACACGCTGGGCTGCGCTGTCACACGGTGGTAATCGCTGGGATTAGAAAGACTCTTTCAGTGCGCTCACTTCTGCCCTGTAAAAAGTCCTGTGGCAGGGCTACATGTAGACATAGCTGGACGGCAATATCGGGAGGATATGCCGTGATCAGGTGGCAGGAAGCCAGTGGCAGTCGATAACCATAATGACAGTCCATGACTCCCGTGCGGGAGATACGTCAGGAGAGACTCATCATGCTAGACAAGACCCTTACTGAGAACGATGCCCAGGCTATTTCGCGTTTTGTTGCCGCCTGCGAAGACGGCAAACGGTTCTATACCCATGCGGCCAAGGAAGTGACAGAGCGGGATTTACGCGCTCTTTTTCTCGATCAGGCCACCTTGCGCGAAGAAGTAGAAAACGTATTGTCCCCGGAATACGAAAAACGCATGGGTAGACCGCTGAAACACAAGCACACCCTGGAAGGCAAACTGACCGAATGGTATGCCGATCTGAAAGTCGCCTTTCTTGATCCGGCCAAAAGCAATTACGTGCTGGTTGAACAACTGGAAGAAGCGGAAGAGCGCACGCTGGTGGAAATGCAGAAAGCCATTCACGCCGTTGATGATCATCCGCTGAAAAACAAAATGAATGAGCTGCTGACCAGGATGATCAAAAGCCAGCAGGATATTCTGCAGTACAAGGAAGCCATGCGCGCCGCGTCGTAATTCACTGGCCGGACTTCATGGAGCGGCTCAGGGCAACGTCATATCCGTTGCCCTGCTCCTTCGCACCAGCAGAATCAATGCTCCGCCGAGGGTGTAGGCCAGCAAGTCCATCACATCAAAGGTGGAGCCGATGACGATGCGCGCCAGCCGGTAATGCTCCAGCCCCAGCAGTGACACCAGATGAAAGTACTGGCCGGCTTCGATGGCATAAGCAAACAGCACTGCGCCAATAACCAGCGTCCGATCACGCAGGGCCAGAAAGGTTTTGGCTATATAAAACAGCAATACGATGACCAGCACATCGCCAATAAAAGGCCGAATAAACTGATCATGGATATAACGGGCAATAGCGACCTCCACCAAAAACCAGAATATCGCTAAAAAGCAGCAATTCCAGTTAAAAGTGAACCTGAAAAAATCCATTTAATAACACTCCTCCAAAGTAACGAATTGCCATTCACTGATTTATTACGCGCTTTTAAACATGCAGGTTCCAACCTTCAGCAAAAAACCTGAAATGCTGTCCATATCCCGACTGCACAGGCTTTCCGGCAGATCAGTCTGGTAATGTTCCAGCCAATTACCAAGCGCTATATCAGTCATCCTCTGACACCTTTACCGAACTCTGAAAAATAAAGCGTTCGTATAACCATGTCCCTGATGGCTGAGGCGCTCCCCGTCTGGCATCGGGTTGTAGCAATCAAGGAACAATTTGTAGATTGCCGCTTTTTACTACGAAAGAAGGAGGCGGCAGCGCCGGCCAAGTCCCTACAATGGCAGCCATTCCACACACGCTCAGGCGTGTGAGTTTTCCGAAAAATAACTTCCCGAACAACTACTTTCCAATAAATGGACTGTCTGCAAACGACGGAGTGCCTCTCATGTCAGCGTCTTCTCGCATCCGTAATCCTGAGCTTCTGCAGCGCCTGATGAGCGCCGAAGCGGCTGCAGCTCTGATTCCCAATGGTGCCGTAGTGGGAATGAGTGGATTTACCGGAGCCGGGTATCCCAAAGCTATTCCGACTGCCCTTGCCCATCGTATTCGTGACCTCAATGGGCAGGGCGAAAAGTTCCGCATCAGCATCTGGACCGGTGCTTCCACCGCTCCCGAGCTGGATGGTGTGCTGGCAGAAGTGGACGGCATTGAAATGCGTCTGCCGTTCCAGTCCGACCCCATCTGCCGCCAGCGCATCAACGATGGCCGCATGGACTATATCGATATTCACCTGTCTGAGGTATCTCAGTACGCTTGGGCTGGTTTTCTCGGCAAGCTGGATCTGGCCGTGATTGAGGTGGCAGGCATACTGGAAGATGGTCGTCTGATCCCCTCCTCTGCCGTCGGCAACAACAAGACATGGATCGAGCAGGCAGACAAGATCATCATCGAAGTGAACGACAAGCAGAATGCCAAGCTCGAAGGCATGCACGACATCTATTACGGCACCGCGCTCCCTCCCCATCGTAAACCGATCATGATCACCAGCCCGGCTGACCGTATCGGCGAGCAGTATCTGCACTGTCCGCTGGACAAGGTTATCGGGGTAGTGGAAACCAGCGCGGCGGATCGCAACAGCCCCTTCACGCCGCCCGATGAGGTTTCCAGGCGTATTGCCGGACACATTCTGGAGTTCTTCGAGCGTGAGATTGCCGCTGGTCGCCTGCCCAAAGAACTGCTGCCGATCCAGTCCGGTGTCGGCAACATTCCCAACGCTGTGCTGGAAGGGCTGGATGCCGGCCCCTACAAAAACCTGACCGCCTTCACCGAGGTGATTCAGGACGGCATGCTGAAGATGCTCAAATCCGGCACCCTCGGCGTGGCCTCGGCAACGGCATTCTCCCTGAGCCCGGTCGCCATTGAAGAGCTGAACAACAATATCGACTTCTACCGTGAGCGCATCATCCTGCGCCAGCAGGACATCAGCAACCATCCTGAGCTGGCCCGCCGTCTGGGGGTAATTGCCATGAATGGCCTGATCGAGGCAGACATCTACGGCAACGTCAACTCCACCCATATCATGGGCAGCCGGATGATGAATGGTATCGGTGGTTCAGGGGATTTCGCCCGCAACGGCTATCTGTCGATCTTCGTAACGCCCTCGACTGCCAAGAACGGCAGCATTTCAGCCATTGTGCCGATGGTGTCCCATGTCGATCACACCGAGCATGACGTCAAGATCATCGTCACCGAGCAGGGTCTGGCGGATCTGCGTGGACTGTCACCCCGTCAGCGTGCCCACAAGATCATTCAGAACTGCGCCCACCCGGCGTACCGTGAGCGCTTGATGGATTACTTTGAGCGTGCCTGTGCCAGCGGTCGCGGTATGCATACCCCACACCTGCTGGGCGAGGCACTGAGCTGGCATCAGCGTTATGAGGAAAACGGCCATATGTAAGGCGCCTGCGCTGTTGCATGACTGCCCATAAACAAAACCGGCTGCATCACTGCAGCCGGTTTTGTTTTTAAACAGCGACCAGAACGACAGGTTACTGCTCGAAGCAGCCCCAGCCATCATTACGTCCACCGAGCGGAGTCGCCACACGCTGCAATTCGGCCTCGAACGCGGTGATGGCGGCATGGGTGGGCAACATATGGGTGACGACAGTGACGTCCCAGGGCAGTTCCGGCACATGGCCACTTTCATTGGCCACCACCTCATACCCTAGCTGGGCAAAGTGGTCACCGAAGGCCTGCACCGCTTCACGGGTGGCAAACACCACGGTGAATTCAAAATCTCTGGGTAGGGCGAAGTTATCCCCGCTGTCGCGCATTCTGCGCAATACATCGCCGTTTTCATCATTGGGGAAATCTTCGCTTCTGAACATGGGACTGCCTGTGTACGCCGGAGCATGGGTGTGGGGGCATAGTGTGCCTGAACTCTGTGCAAGCGGCCATTGCTGATCTATGTTTGACAGCGGCAATCAGTCTATCGGCAAGACAGAAAACATCAGTGTGAGTACACAATGCACAACTCCCTACCGGATTACAGCTTCACCGAAGCCTCACTGGCCACGCTGCTGCAGCGTATGCACCTCGCTGCGGACAGTGCATCACTCTATGGTCAGCTGCTGCACCGCTACACAGAGCCTCATCGTCACTATCACAGCCAGCAGCATATTCATGCCTGCCTGAAGCTGCTGGATGCCGTCAGATCACTGGCGAGCAGGCCGGATGAAGTAGCGCTGGCAATCTGGTTTCACGATGCCATTTACGACACTCATCAAGCCGATAACGAGGAGCAAAGTGCGTGCTGGGCCGAGCGTTTTTTGCGTGAACATCACGGTGATGACTCAGTGATTCAACGCGTGACCAAGATGATTCGCGCTACCGCCGGGCATGACGCCGCTGACGATGCCGATACCGCGCTGATGCTGGATATTGATCTGAGCATTCTCGGTGCCAGTGCTGAGGTGTTTGATCAGTATGATCAGGCCATCCGTGGTGAATATGCCTGGGTGGATGAGGCAACCTACCGCGTTGGGCGAGCGAAAGTATTGCAGCAGTTTCTGCAGCGCCCGGTAATTTATCTGACTCCAGCGCTGCGGCAGCGCTTTGAAGCGCAGGCCAGAGCCAACTTACAGCGAGCGATTGCTGCGCTCGCTGGTTGAGATGCTCCTCTCCCCCTGCCCCTATTTCACAAGCGGCATGGGGTCGGCCCAGTTATCAGCCGTCTCCCCCTACTGCTGTTCTTTTACCCGCTGTTTCAACAAGGTGCTGGACACCCCCGGTGTTGGCGGAGCATAGATCACGTTGATGCCGTAACTACTCAGAAATTGCTCCAGCCGGTTCCAGCGTTCAGAACCCTGCCACTCCCCTCCGCACACCACGGTCTTCACCTGCAGACTGTTGATCCATGCGGCTGCGGGCTCACCGCTGGCCATCGGTTGTTGAACGAGCATCACCTCATCAACAAACTCCAGCGTGCGAATAAAAGCCATGCGCTCGTCGTCGGTTTGCACCGGGCGATAACCTTTGTTGCTGAAACAGATGGCATCCGGCGCCACGCCGACGATCAGGCTGCTGCCCTGAGCTCTGGCGTAACGCAGGTAATTCATGTGGCCGATATGCAGCATGTCGAAGCACCCAAGCGCCAGCACGCGGTGCGGTTCAGTCAGTTGCGCAGTGAAATGGGTAAACAGGCGGCGCAGCAAGGGATCGTTCGGCTGTTTCTCCACCAGCGTCTGCAGCAAACGCTGGCACTTCTCGGCCTTGTTCAGCGTCCAGTAGTTATAGAGGCGGCCATAGGCATAGCAGCGTGTCAGCCAGGAGAAGCCCTGCAGGTTATGGGCACAGATGATGGTATCGAAATGGCGGTCGGGCTGACGCCAGCCTTCGCCGTACATAGCAGTCAAAATCTGCTCGGGAGCACTGGGATAACTGATGGTACCGCCGGGTGACTCTCTGGCGGTCAGGGTAATGGCCGGGAAGCGCGTAATGCGATTCCAGTGAAACGGGACATCCTTCATCCACAGGCCGGAAATCACCCCGCCATTCTCGTCGGTCGCAAAGCCGCACAAGTCCATGGCCACCCCGGAAGGATGCACCAGACAACGTGGATTGATCAGATCATAGGAGCGGTCTACCTCGTGCCACCCCTGCCCTTTTAACAGCTCGATAACCTGGCTCATCTGCTGCCAGTCGACACCGATATCGACATCGACATCGTTAGCCAGCAGCTTACCCTCACGCTCCAGTCCAAGCAGGCTGCCAGCCATGGGAAAGGCGGCCATACCTGCCTGACGTAACTGTGCCAGTACCTGCCAGAGTAACCTGAGGGCAATCTCTCCATCCTGCCCGGTTTCGGCTGTAAGCTGGCTCTCCTGCTGTGTCAGGGCCGGTGCCTGCTCAAGCGGCTCATGCCCAACCCAGCGGCTTTGTAACGCCTGATAAAACGCCAACACCGCCTCTGGCAACCGCCCGGCCTGCTGCAGGCACTGCCCCAGAATGAAGAAGCCATCTGCAATATGAGGGTGCGAAGCAGCGACCTCCTGCAGTACGTCGATGTGGGCCGCGCCTTTCCCTGACTTCAGCGCCACCTGCGCCAGATGGAGACGCAATTGCAACTGATCGGGATGCTGCTGTGCCAGCGCCTGCAACAGGGCTTCAGCCTGTGCGGTCTGGCCCTGCTCCAGCAGTGTCATGGCCTGCTGCAATGGAATATCGAACTGTTTGTCTGCCACGGGTAGAGGATCCTTGCTACTGGCGCCCTGTCGATGCACGGCGTGCTGATCACACAGCGCCTGAGCATAGCCAGAAATCCCGGCAAAGAGCACTGCGTAAGGAGAATTTCAGCAAATCAGCAGGAAGAGAGACAGAAGAGGAACAAAGGCAGCGTAACAAGGGGAAGGGTCACGCTGCTCTGAGACGTATTCAGAAAAGCACCGCCGGGCTGCGGAGAGACGTGATGTCGCCCGGCGGTGGTCTAACTCATGAGAGCGGTTGAAGTATCAGAACTTGTAACCCACACCCAGCATGAACACGATGGGGTCGATGGAAGTATCAATGCTCTGATGGCCGCCCCCTGCAACGTCGAAGTTCGCCTTGGTATCGATATCCATCCACCATACGGCAGCGTTGGCAAACCACTTGTCGGTAACCATGACATCCACACCCGCCTCAGCCGCCAGACCGACGGAGCTGTCCAGATCCAGATTGCTCAGGCCGGCATTTTTGCCAGTCTGGTTGAA
Source organism: Pokkaliibacter sp. MBI-7 (assembly GCF_029846635.1). NCBI lineage: Bacteria > Pseudomonadati > Pseudomonadota > Gammaproteobacteria > Oceanospirillales > Balneatrichaceae > Pokkaliibacter > Pokkaliibacter sp. MBI-7. The sequence goes on from NZ_JARVTG010000002.1 coordinate 1,660,182, forward strand.
CTCTTCGTCAAAGAAGAAGGTGTAGTTCACACCCAGCCCCACATAGGGACGCACTTTGCTGTCAGCCTGACCGAAGTAGTACTGGCCCAGCAGAGTGGGTGGCAGGTGTTTGGCACTGGCGATATCGCCGGTCGCTTTCAGGCCGATGTTGTGTTTGAACGGTGATGCGGCAACCAGCTCCACACCCCAGTTGTCAGTCAGCATGTAGGTGAAGGTCAGACCCAGCTGGGTATCGTTGTTGATACGAAACTCACCCAGACCCAGCACGTCGTCACTGCTTTCATGAGGAACAACGGTGGCTACCCCGGCACGCACCAGAATGTCACCTTTTTCGTGAGCCTGAGCAGAAGAAGCAAGTACGGCGGCAGCGATAAGTGCAGAAGCAGAGAGCAGTGACTTTTTCATGGTCAGTATTCCTTAACAACGTGGAATGCCCTTTAAGGCGTTCAAAATCTTTGATGTCGCCAAGGTAACACCCGGGGTGCAGTGGAATATTGACCCATCTCAATAGTCGCGGACGGGTCGGTTCGGCAGCTTGAGAGGAATTGATTTATGACAACTTTCGCCCTCATTCATTACCAAACATGGCGATTCTTTGCAGTTCACAGGCAAAGGGCAGCAGCATTCGCTGGCCCAAATACGACCTCTGTTCGTCTTTGCGGACCGTACAAAAACGACTAAAGCCACACGGGGTGGCTTTAGTGATATGTACTGACAAGATGGCTCAGTGGCTGGCAATCCTCCCGATAGCGCTGATCAGCACTTCCAGCGAAGAACGTACATCGTCTTCAATCACCGACTCAGCAGGGTGATGACTGATGCCACCGGGGCTGCGCAGGAACAACATGCCAACATCGGTAATGTCGGCCATGGCCATGGCATCATGCCCGGCACCACTGACCAGCGAGAAAGCCTTGTGACCGTGCTCGGCCAGTGCGTCATTGAAGGACTGCTGCAACCAGTCGGCACAGGGTACGGCGGGGGCGGCGTGGGTATCGCTGATGCTGACGTCACCATTGCGTGAGCCAACGATACTGCGGATACCCGCCTCCATTTCAGCCCAGGCCCGATCACGCTCATGATCATCCTGACTGCGAATATCAACACTGAAGCGCACTTCACCCGGAATCACATTGACCGCGTTGGGCAGGCATTCCACCCGCCCGACGGTTGCCACCAGATTCCAGATCCTGGCCTTGCGCTCAATCATGGTGATGGCATGCGCCGCCATCACCAGCGCATCAAAGCGCAAATCCATTGGCGTGGTTCCGGCGTGGCCTGCGCGGCCCTTCACTACCACCTGCTTGCGCCTTGCGCCAGCGATGGCGGTGACAGTACCCAGTTGCAGATCCTTGCTTTCCAGCACCACGCCCTGCTCGATATGCACTTCGATATAAGCTTTCACGTCATCGGCATGGCGCGCCGCCTTGCCCACCTCAGCCGGATCAAGGCCGAAGGCTTTGAAGGCTTCTGCCATGGTCACGCCCTGTTTATCAGCAATCGCAAACCACTCCTGCAGCCAGCTGCCCGAGACCGCACGGCTGCCCAGCAGAGTGGAGCCAAAGCGGGTGCCTTCTTCATCGCCAAAGCCAACCACTTCGATGGCAAACGGAAAACGTTGCCCAAGACGGTTGAAATGATCGACAGCAGCAATACCGAGCAGTACCCCGAGCATGCCGTCGTAACGGCCAGCGTTGGGCACGGTATCAAGGTGCGAACCGATAATCAGCGCTTTGGCTCCCGCCTCGCTGCCTTCGTATCGCCCCCACTGATTACCCGCCTGATCCTGCCAGGTGGACATACCCGCCTGTTGCATCCAGGTAGCCACCAGTTCGTTAGCACGCCGGTGTTCATCGGTCAGGTAGGCGCGCAGTAACCCGCCTTCCATTGCGCTGATGGCCGCCAGAGCATCAATACGCGCCAGTAGCTCCTGAGTCGTCATCATCAGGCCTCCGCTGCGGCTTTGTAGACGGCCATGGCCGCAGCCACACCACCACTGGCATCACACGGGTGGCCTGCCAGTCGCAGTACCTGCTCCAGCGCCGCCAGCGTGGTCAGTACCGCATCCTTGCGGGCGTTGTAGCCCATGGTGCCAATACGCCAGATCTTGCCGTGCAGTGGTCCGAAGGACGTGCCGATTTCAATGCCGAAATCGTTCAGCAGTGAGCTGCGCACCGCATCGCCCTGCACCGCTTCGGGAATATAGACACCGACGACGTTGTTCATTTTGTGTTTGAGATCACCGAAGGGCTTGAGGTTAAGCCCCTGCACCCCGGCCAGCATGGCGTCACCGTGCAACTGGTGGCGGGCAATGGCGTTGTCCATGCCTTCGTCCACCAGCAGGCGCGCGCATTCACGGGCGCAATACAGCATGCTGGTTGCTTCGGTATGGTGGTTCAGCCGCTCTTCCCCCCAGTAGTCGAGGATCATGGGAATGTCGAAATAGTTGGAGCGGATCGCCGGTTCAATACCTGCCTGATGAGCGCTGGTAACCAGACCGGCTTCCACATGACGGCGACGGCGCACCACTTCGACATAGCGATCACTGACGGTAATGGGTGAACTGCCGGAAGGACCGGCCAGACACTTCTGCAGACCAGCGGATACCGCATCCAGCCCCCATTCATCGGTCTTCAGGAAGTTACCGCCGATGGAGGCAGTGACATCGGTATAGAACAGTGCATCGTACTTACGGCACAGGGCACCCAGTTCTTCCAGCGGTTGCAGCATGGTGGTGGAGGTATCACCCTGCACCACGGCCAGCACTTTGGGCCGCACCCGCTGCAACGCTTCTTCGATCTGCTCGGGTTTGAACACCTCGCCCCAGGGCACTTCGATGGTATGGACTTCGGCCCCGGCACGCTGGGCAATTTCGCTCAGCAGCAAGCCAAAGCGGCCAAACACCGGGATCAGCACCTTGTCACCCGGGCACAGCGCAGAGAACAGCAGCGCCTCGATACCGGCACGGCTGGTGCCATCGATCAGCAGCGTCCACTGGTTAGCGGTGCAGAATACTTCGCGGTACAACGCCATGGTTTCGTTCATGTACGAGGTCATGGCCGGGTCATACTGACCAATCAGCTGCGCCGACATGGCACGCAGCACACGGGGATCAGCATTGATGGGGCCAGGGCCCATCAGCAAACGGGGTGGTGGATTGATTTGACCGAAGTTACTCATAGCCTTTCCTTACTCTTCAATCGTGCTGGCGCAGTACGCAACTGCACCAAGACTTTCTGTATCGGGGACTTTCTGTATCGGGGACTTTCTGTATCGGGGACAGTCTCTCGCAGGGGGTTAACTCAACACCTGCAACAACATACGTGTGCCGGTAAACGCCAGACACACCGCAAAAATCTTCTTCAGCATGGCCTGATCCAGCTTCTGCCCAAGGGCCACACCCAGAGGTGCGCAGAGCACAGTCAGCGGCACGATCAGGGCAAAACCGGGCAGGTTGACCAGACCCAGCGTCCCCACCGGCGCATCAGCAGGTGCAGACCCGGTCACCAGCATGGTGATCACGCCGGGCAGCGCGATCAGCAGACCAAAGGCGGCAGCCGTTCCCACTGCGCGGTGAGCAGCCACATTGAAGGAAGTCAGCAGCGGTACGCCCAGCGTGCCACCGCCGATACCCACCATCACTGACAGCAGCCCCACACAGCCCCCCATGAATCGCTGCGCCCAGGTGCCCGGCAGACTCTGCGCCAGTGGCGCAGCCTTGGAGCGGAACAGCATATTGATGGCCACCAGCACGGCGATAACGCCGAACATCAGCGTCAGCCAGTGGCCGCTGATGTGGGTAGAGACTGACGCACCGAGAATCACGCCAAGAATGATGGCTGGCGACCACAACTTCAGCAGGTCGAAATCGACGTTACCGCGTTTATGATGCGAGCGAATCGAGGAGATCGATGTCGGCACGATGGTGGCCAGCGAGGTAGCGGTCGCGACTGACATCGCCGTCGGCGCACTGATCCCCAGATGCTGGAACAGCCAGTACAGCACCGGCACAATGACGATGCCACCACCGACGCCCAGCAACCCTGCCAGAACTCCCGCGACCACACCCGTCCCCAACAGACCGATAATTACGGGAAGCCATTCACTCATAGTGTTCTCCTGCCTGTTTCCTGCAGTTTGTAATATGTATTTGCAGAGCCATCTGCACGCCTGCGCTCAGCGCCGGCGATTCCTGATCTATCCAACCAGCGCCGCACCATCGCTGCGCGGATCGGTTGCTGCCTCCACACTGCCATCGGTCATCAGCGCGATGGCTCCGGCATGTCCCATCATTTCCACCTGCGATGGCACGACGGCAATATCGTGACCGCGCTGACGCAGCTCATCACCCACCCGGGCATCCAGATCTGCTTCCAGTTTTAGATTGAAACTGGTTTCACCCCAGGTACGGCCAAGCAACCAGCGGCCACGGGCAATGGCCTCGGGCAGTGAATAACCTTCATACAGGTAGCGGCTGAACAGGGCTGCCTGCGTCTGTGGCTGCCCCTCCCCGCCCATAGTGCCGTACACCACACGACGGCCATCATTCAGCACCGCCATTGCCGGGTTGAGGGTATGGAAGGGCTTCAAGCGTGGCCCCAGCGCATTGGGATGGCGGGCATCCAGCGAGAAGCTGACGCCACGGTTATTACAGATCAGGCCATAGGGCTCAATCACCACCCCTGAACCAAATTCCCAGTAGATACTTTGAATAAAGCTGACCATGGTGCCGTGCTGATCCAGCGCGCCCATCCAGATGGTGTCACCATGCTTGGCCACATGCGGCCAGGGCAGCGCCTTGTCACTGTCAACCTGCGCCGCCAGCTGCTGCAGATGGGGTTCGTCCAGCAGCGCATTCCAGTCGCACTTCAGACGACCGGGATCCGTCACCTCACGGTCACGCACGATAAAGGCCTGCTTGGTGGATTCCACCAGATGGTGAACCTGCTCAGCTTCACTCCAGTCGCGTGCGCCACTGCGTTCGGCACGCACCCGGTCATAGACACCGAGAATCAGCAGCGAGGCCAGCCCCTGCGTCGGCGCAGGCAGGTTGTACAACCGCCCCTGACTGATGGCGACACTGAGAGGCGTCACGACCTGCGCGCTGTAGTCCTGATAGTCCGACACTCGCAGCGGGCTGCCAAGGCGCTCCAGCTCTGCAGCGATAGTGGCACCGATCTCGCCCTGATAGGCCGACATCAGCCCCTGCTCCGCCAGCAGACTGATAAAGTGCGCCAGTTTCGGATTGCGCAGGGTTTCACCCTCCTGCAGCACCTTGCCTTCAGGCAGATACACGGGTGCGAAACCGGGCACAGTCTGCAGCGTATCAAAGGTTTTGCGGCTGGCTGCCTCCAGACTGGCGGTGACCGTAATGCCATCGGCAGCCAGCGCTCGGGCAGGCTCCAGCAGTCGTGACAGCGGCAGCGAGGCATGCTGGTCAATTTCCAGTGCTTTGGCCCAGCCACCGAGCGTGCCGCCCAAGGTCACTGCCGCCAGCGGGCCACGTTCGGGAATAGCACTCAGGCCCTGGCGGGTATAGAAGTCATTGCTGGCCAGCGCCGCGCTGAAACCACAGGCATCAATCGCTACCGGTGCTTCACCGGGGCGCTGAATCAGCCAGAAGCCGTCGCCCCCAAGACTGTTCATGTGCGGATACACCACCGCGATGGTCGCTGCCGCGGCCACCATGGCCTCAATGGCAGAACCGCCCTCCTGCAATACCGCCAGCCCCACTTCGGTTGCCTTGTAGTGAGGTGCGGTCATGGCCACCTTGCCAGTCAGTGCCTGCGTTGAGGATTCCATCTCACGGGGTGCGGTCATTGTTGTTCTCCAGTCAGAAAGTATCGGGTGGCAAATATCATTGAGCGGCAGGCAGGCTTTGTGCCAGTGCCAGCAGGCTGCGATCAGTATGGCGTGCACCGAGCAGTGACAGCCCCCAGGGCGCGCCTTCGTTGTGCAGACAGGGAATATGTAACTGCGGTGAGCGGGCCAGCCCGGACAGCGCCGTCATCCCCATCAGCCGTTCACGATACTGCGCCAGTTCAGGTGCAGGCATATCACGTAAAGGTGCAGCGCCGGGCGTAGTCGGCATAATGACCAGCTGGCGGCCTTCCTGCTGTAGTTCAGCCAGCCACTGCACATAGTGGATAGCCTGCGCTCTGGCCTGATCAGCATCAGCATCAGTAATGGTCGCCGCCCAGCGGAATCGCCCGGCAATATCATCAGCAAAACGCGGTTGAACGCGGGTAATCCAATCACCGTGGGTTTGCCAGATGGCACGCCCCTGCAGCATCCGGAACGCTTCACTGGCACCGCTCAGATAGGCCTGACTGACGGGCACCACGCTGTATTCCGGCAAGGCAGGCAGCCACTGCAACAACGCAGGCATCAGGGCATCCTGTTCAATGCCTTCCGGCAGCAGAAGCACCACCGACTCTGGCGTAACCAGAGGCTGCTCAGGTAACAGGACTTCACCAACCCGCGCGAGGGTTTCTGCATCACGGGCCATCCAGCCTACGGTGTCAAACAAGGGCGCCAGCGGCACCGAGTCAGCGTTTTCAATCAGCCCGTGGCTGGGGCGCAAGCCATACAGACCACAGTAACTGGAAGGCACGCGAATGGAGCCACCGGTATCCGTACCCAGACCGATATCGGCTTCACCGCGCGCCACGGCCACGGCCGAACCACTGCTGGAACCACCACTGATGCGACCCGCTGCGCGCGGATTGTCAGCACTGCCGTAATGCACGTTGATACCGTTGAGGCTGTAGGCAATCTCGTCAGTCTGGGTGCGCCCGACCGCAACACAGCCCGCTTCCATCAGGCGCTGCATGACCCAGGAGGTCTGCTCAGCATCACCGTGGCTGGCCAGCCAGTCGGGATTACCCGCACCGGTCGGATACCCCCTGACGTGAAACAGGTCTTTGAACGCCAGCCGCAGACCGGCCAGCACACCTTCACTGGATAACTGCCAGTTGCGCGGCCCGGCAGCTGCATATACGGCCTGATCGTCGAACTGGGCAGCTATCGTCATGGTGTGCTCCTTGGTCTGGGAACTGCCGTGTCAGTTGGCTCTGAACGGCAGCACCGCTGGGGTTTGACGAGGTATAGACAGGGTCTGAACTCGTCGTCAAATTATCAAAGATTTCATAAAAAACAATAATGAAACTTTAGTTTCATCTGGCGCAAAATTTTTACCCGTGCGCACCCTACAGGACGGCACCGATAAACTGCTGCAGCTCCGCCGTCTGGGGGGCGGCAAAGACGTCCTTGGCCGGGCCGGTTTCCCACACCTTACCCTGGTGCATGAACACCACCCTGTCGCCCACATCCCGTGCAAAATTCATTTCATGCGTTACCAGAATCAGCGTCATACCTTCGGACGCCAGTTGCTCCAGCACTTTCAGTACCTCGCCCACCAGCTCAGGGTCCAGTGCCGAGGTAATCTCATCGCACAACAACACCTTAGGCTGCATGGCCAGTGAGCGGGCAATAGCCACGCGCTGCTGTTGTCCACCAGATAGTTTCTCGGGGTACTGACCGAACTTATCTGCCAGTCCGACCTTACCAAGCATATCCAGGGCCAACTCTTTGGCGGCAGGCCTGGACATGCCCCGAATCAGCGTTGGTGCCAGCATGATGTTCTGGCCGACTGTAAGGTGAGGGAACAGGTTGAAGTTCTGAAACACCATGCCAACGCTTTCACTCAGGCGGCGGATCTGAAACTCATCGGTACTGACTTCCTTGCCATCCAGAATGATGGTGCCTTCGTCGTACTTTTCCAGACCGTTCATGCAGCGCAGCAAGGTGCTCTTGCCGGAGCCACTACGGCCGATAATGGACACCACTTCGCCCGCTTCGATGTTGAGGTTGATACCCTTGAGGACGTGCAGGTCACCATAGTACTTGTGCACTTCATGGATACTAACGAGAGACATTCAGTCACCCTCCGGGTTATTTCGAGCTACGGCTCAATTTATGTTCGAGATACTGGCTGGCGCGGGACAGCGGATAGCACAGCAGGAAGTAAATCAGCGCCACCATGGCAAACACCTTGAAAGGCTGGAACGTAGCGTTGTTGAGCATGGTGCCCGCCTTGGTCAGCTCGACAAAGCCGATGATGGAGGCCAGCGCAGTGCCCTTGACGATCTGAACCGAGAAGCCCACGGTCGGAGGAATCGCCACACGCAGCGCCTGCGGCAGAATGATGTAGCGCATGGTCTGCAGGTAATTCAGGCCGAGGCAACGCGATGCTTCCCACTGCCCTTTGGGCAGCGACTCGACGCAGCCACGCCAGATGTCACTGAGAAAGGCACTGGAGAACAGGGTCAGCGCCAGTGCCGCGGCAGTCCATGGCGATACATCAATACCGACCAGACCCAATCCAAAGAACGCCAGGAACAGCTGCATCAGCAGTGGTGTTCCCTGAAAGATTTCAGTGTAAATACGGGTAATCACCACCAGCGCCGAGCGACGGCTGATGCGCATGAAGGTCAGTAACAGACCCACAATGGCACCGCCAGCAAAGGCGATCAGCGACAGCAGCACGGTCCAGCGAGCAGCCAGCAGCAGATTGCGCAGAATGTCCCAGTCAGTGAACTGCATCATGCTGGTTTCTCCTCACGTGAAAATGCCCGGGAGCCAAGCGCATTGAGACCCAGACGCATAACAAATGCCAACACCAGATAGAAGCCAGCTGCGACCAGATAGGATTCAAAACTCAGGAAGTTGCGTGACTGAATAAAGTTGGCCGCGTAGGTCAGCTCGGGGACGGAAATCTGTGACACCACGGCTGAGCCCAGCATGACGATAATGCACTGGCTGACAACGGAGCTGTAGACACAGGCAAACGCCGGCGGCAGCACGATACGGAAGAAAATCTGTCGGCTCGACAGCCCCAGGGTCCGCGCAGCCTCAATTTGCCCCTTGGGCGTCGCATCGATACCGGCGCGAATAATTTCTGTCAGATAGGCGCCCAGGTTGATCACCATGGCCAGCACACCCGCCTCGATCTCGTTCATCTTGATGCCAATCGCAGGCAGACCGAAGAAGATAAAGAACAGCTGCACAATAAAGGGGGTATTACGAATCAGCTCGACATAGCAGGCCGCAGCACGACGCAGAAAGCCATTGCGATGACGGCGGGAAGCAGCACCGGCAATACCCAGCAGCACCCCACCGATGGTGGATACGATGGTCAGCTTGATGGTCATCCACAGACCACCGAGCAACACATCCTGATAGTTGAGCAGGTCAGCAAAGTTCAGTTGGTAATTCATACGTGCAATTCCACAGGGACAGAGTCCTTGGGTATAGAAGAGTGGCATGTAGCCACTCCTCCCAGCTCAAACTTACATAGAGGCCAGATCGGCAGGATAGGCAGCCTTCAGCCACTTCTGTGACATGGACTCCAGCACGCCCTCTTTGTATGCCTTGGCAATCAGTTCATTGACCTTCTCAACCAGACGGGCTTCGTCTTTGTGAACGCCTACATAGCAGGGTGAGTTTTTCAGCATGAACTTGGTTTCAGGCTTGCGGTCAGGATTACGGTCAGCGATGGAGGCCACCACCAGATTTCCGGTTGCGATCAGATCAACCTGACCGGACAGGAATGCAGAGATAGTGGTGTTGTTGTCTTCGAAACGTTTCAGATCGGTAGTAGCAGGAGCCACCTTGGTCAGCTCGATGTCTTCTACTGCACCACGCGTCACGCCGACCGTTTTGCCAGCCAGTTCAGCGGCATCTTTCACTTCGGCTTTGGCGGTACCGAATACCCCCAGGAAGAACGGAGCATAAGGCTTGGTAAAGTCGATGGCTTTTTCACGCTCGGCATTCTTACCCAGGCTGGAGATAACCAGATCCACTTTCTTGGTCTGCAGGTAAGGAATACGGTTAGCGCTGGTTACCGGTACCAGTTCCACTTTCACGCCCAGCTCTTTACCCAGATAGTTGGCCATATCGATGTCATAGCCCTGGGGCTGCATATCGGAGCCCACTGAACCAAAGGGAGGAAAATCCTGCGGTACAGCCACTTTCAGCACACCGGATTTCTGAATGTCATCAAGCTGGTCAGCAAAGGCGGTATGAGCCGCCGACAGTGAAAGAACAACTGCACCTGCCAGAGCCGCGCTCCATTTACGCACCGATTTCAACGTCAAGCCTTGCATGTTTTCTTGCCCTCGTAAGAAACGTTTGATTCAAGCAATGCTAGTTTTGCAACCTGCGTGCCAAAATATAATCCGTTGTTTTTACGAGGGTTTATGCGGGCCCAGCACGGATGAAACACTCGATTCATGTTCAACAAACGCACCAATGCAGCGCAGGACGCACCATTACGATGAATCTGATACGTTTGATCTAGTTGAGAATGGGTATTGATCAGTCAAAAAGTGAAGAGAACAGCATAAAAGAAACGATAGTTTCAGAACCAACACCCTGACATGACGCCCAGATTGAAACGATCAATTCAAGACAAACAGCGGAGTGAGGAAGAAAGCGAGCGAACGAAAAAGCGAGAAAGCGAAGAGAGAACAGTCAGGAAAGAAGAAACGGAAAGGCTGTACAGAATCCAGTGGCAGCCATGCGCGCTGCCACTGGCGCTTACTCATCCTTGAACAGGAACAGCTTTTCGAAACGATGAGCGGGGATGGGTTTAGAGAAGTAGAAGCCTTGCAGGGTGTCAAAACCGTTCTGCCGCAGCCATTCCAGCTGCTCGCGGGTTTCCACACCTTCAGCCACCAGCTCGACTCCCAGCACCTCACCGATAGAACCAATCAGCTGCGTAATAGCCGCTTCATTGGGCACACCCTGTACAAAGCTCTTGTCAGCCTTGATCACATCGATAGGCAGACGGTTCAGATTCGACAGGGAAGAGTAACCGGTGCCGAAATCATCCATAGCGATACGCAAACCGTTTTGACGTACTTCGGTCAGTACCGCCACCACCTTGTCGAAGTTATCGATCAGGGTCGATTCGGTAATCTCCAGCTCCAGCATGTCGGCTGGCACCTGATGCTTGCGCAGGCATGCCAGCACAAACTCGACAAAGTCCTCTTCCAGCAACTGCACCACCGATACGTTGATAGCCATCGGCACTACCCTGCCCTGCGCCACCCAGCCCTGCAGAATGCGGCAGGCTTCTTCAATGACCCATTTACCGAGGCCAATGATCAGCCGGGTCGATTCGGCAATGGGAATAAACACCGCCGGTGAAATCATGGTGCCATCGTCCCTGAACCAGCGGATCAGAGCCTCACAGCCGGTGACTTCCAGTGACTGAGCATGCATCTTGGGCTGCAGGAACAGCTCGAACGCACCCAGATCAATGGAACGGCTCAGGGCAGTTTCCAGCATCAGCCGCTCATGAATGTGCTGAGTCAGCTGACTGGTAAAGAAACTGACCTGATTACCGCCCTGATTCTTCGAGCTGAGCAATGCCAGATCGGCATGACGCATGATGGCATCAGCGTTCTCGCCGTCCTGCGGGTAGATCACCACCCCCATGGAGACAGTATTACGCATGGCCACATCATTGATGACGTAAGGCTCGCGCATGACATCGATAATGCGCTGAGCCTCAACCAGAGCACGTTCGGCAGAGCTGGCCAGCTCACTGATCAGGAGGAACTCGTCGCCGCCCAGGCGAGAAATGAACAGACCTTTGGTGACGAAGGTGCTGGTCAGGCGCTCAGTGAGGCTGATCAGCAGCTGATCTCCGCGCTCATGGCCTTCGGTATCGTTGATGTTCTTGAAGCGGTCGACATCAAGCATATAGACGGCAAACTGGCTGCTTTCTGCACGGGCGGTAATGACCGTCTGCTCCAGTGTCTCCAGTGCCAGGTTACGATTGGGCAGCCCGGTCAGGCGATCACGGGTCGCCATGCGCTCCATGCTCTGATTGGCCAGCGACAGTTTGATGGTGTTGCTGTTAAACACTTTGACCAGCGAGCCGATCTCATCCTCGTCGTGCCCCTCAGGCACATCGAGAAACATCCGGTCTTTCTCGTTGGGATCAAGCTTGAGCAGCTGCTCTCCCAGCGCAATCAGCGGACGGCTGAGGAAGCGGTGAACAACGATGGCGGACATGGCAAACAGCGCCAGAATCAAACCGCAAATACTGACAATCAAAACCAGAGAATCATCCAGCCACTGCCGGAACAGAAAATCGTTACTGCCTTCGATGGTCAGAGTCGCAATGGGTTTGCCACGAAAACTACCGGAATACTCCGGCGCCAGCAGCGAACGGTGCAGCACCATTAGTTTGGGGAAAATCAGCGAAGCCAGCGGAGAACGCATCAGGTTCTCGCCTTTATAGAAGCTGGCGTATTGCTCGCCATTGGCAAGGGTAATGTCTACCGAAGCCACCTGATCAAGGCGCATCAGACCTTGCAATGCCTTACGGGTGGTCACTTCATCGTAGGACCAGATGGCTTCAGACAACGGTTTTTCAGAAGAGATCAGCAGCTCTTCCATCAAATCCATTTGTGTCGCAGCAAGTCGCTCAGTAGCGATGTACAGCTGAATCCCCACCACCACAATGGCGAACAGGACTGAGCTGATACCCAATCTGGCCAACAGACCTGCGCGGATACTTTTATTGAACATCTTAGTCCTTAAGCTTACCGGCGAACCTTTGACATGCTTACATTTCAGTACTGAACACCTCAGTACCCTATCTCGCTGCTTGCTTGCGAACTGAACAGCACTCCGGTCAACCAGGGAGCGACGCTCAGCTTCGGACAGCTGTATATGTACACAATCGCAAAACTATTCGTCGGTGGCACGCATCAGCTGGTGTCTGGGGTCAGCTGATCGTTACCCGGAGCGAAACGACTATGAGTATAGTCGTCAGCCCTGTCATTTCATCCTGCCGTCATTCCCGACTGGCATGGCAGCGCACATGAAGCCAAACGTTACCGTCATAAGTAATAGGCCACCAAAATCAGTAACATATCCGCGAATTGGTTACGAGATATGTCATCCTACGACCTGACCGCAAAGTATCACGCCAAACATTCCGGGCCAAGAGTTCAATGAGAACAATTCACCCTTAACACTCAATTTCTGAGCAGAACTGTATTTAAGGCTCTGCCATGACTAATTTCACCCAGCGCTCAACGGTGCAAGACACTGCAGTTACACAACTCTCTATAGTGCCCACTGTACCGGCCGAACACTAACGGGAAAGACAACGGATAACGCTAAGTTTTCACCCTACGTGACACTTTCATTGCCGGCCTGACGTTTTGCGTTACCCTGGCTATTCCTCTAGGATGAGCGCCTTCAATGCGACCATCTTTCAGTACTCGTGCACTGCAGCGACTATCGTCATAGTCATTCAGCTGCAAGGTTTACGCCTAATGGCAGACCGCTCTGCTAAATGCGGAAGGACCCGGCACCGACAGCGCTGGTCATGTCGGCGCCCCTCAATAGTCTCGCAACTCAATACGCATGGACTGTGGAGTGTAACCTTCGGACTGTACACAGATTACCTTCCCGCAGCCTTGCTGACCGGGTGAGGTAAAGGCACTCGGAACGGACCTCTGATCACGCGGGCAGGCGCCCAATAAGGTAAAAACGCCCAGGACGCTAACCTCTGCCCTCCTGAAAGAGGATGCAAACGCACCTCCCGGCACTGTTTTACCGGTGCACAGCCGATAGTGAACACGTTCTTTTCGCCGAGTCTGATGGTCTAACGACCCTGACGGCGCGTCAGATGACGGCCTGTGAATGCCTGACCTTGTGCTAAATATCCGCCCACTGGCCGATATTTTTCATAAGAATTTCATAGTCTTGTGCTTTGATGCCCCGGGTCTCGATCGCGCCGTTTGTCGGCACTGTTCAGGTTGCAACCAAACCTGATCAGGTCGTCAGAACAAGCGGGTAGCAAGACATCACTCCGGCCAGACATATGCTGGCCAGAAAATTGTGGACCATTACATGGCTTATTCCGTTCGACAGCACTGGTTTTCTAACCTGCGGGGAGACATCCTCGCCGGACTGGTGGTAGCTCTGGCACTGATCCCAGAAGCCATTGCCTTTTCTATCATCGCCGGAGTCGACCCCAAGGTCGGGCTTTATGCCTCGTTCTGTATTGCCGTAGTCACCGCCTTTGCGGGTGGCCGCCCGGCCATGATCTCAGCCGCCACCGGTGCCATGGCACTGTTGATGGTGACACTGGTCAAAGAGCATGGCCTGCAGTATCTGCTGGCAGCCTCTGTGCTGTGCGGCGCGCTGCAGATTGTCTGCGGCTACCTCAAACTCGGCAGCCTGATGCGCTTTGTATCCCGTTCTGTGGTCACCGGCTTCGTCAATGCCCTGGCTATTCTGATCTTCATGGCACAGCTGCCAGAGCTGATTGGGGTCACCTGGCACGTCTATGCCATGACCGCTGCAGGTCTGGCTATCATTTACCTGTTTCCCTATATCACCCGCGCGATCCCCTCACCGCTGGTATGTATCGTCAGCCTCACCGCGGTATCCATGGCGCTGGGTCTGAATATCCATACGGTCGGTGATATGGGCGAGCTGCCCGACAGTCTGCCGCTGTTCCTGCTGCCTGATGTGCCACTCAATCTGCAGACGCTGGCGATCATCTTCCCTTACTCTGCTGCCATGGCGGTGGTTGGCCTGCTGGAATCCCTGATGACAGCAACCATCGTCGATGAATTCACTGACACCAGCAGTGACAAGAACCGCGAATGCAAGGGCCAGGGTCTGGCCAATATCGTGGCCGCCTGTCTGGGTGGGATGGCAGGTTGCGCCATGATTGGCCAGTCCGTCATCAACGTGAAGTCCGGTGGGCGTACCCGTTTATCTACCCTGATTGCAGGCGTCGTGCTGCTGATTCTGGTGGTCTTCCTCGGCCCCTGGGTTTCAAAGATTCCCATGGCGGCACTGGTATCCGTGATGATCATGGTGTCCATCGGCACCTTCAGCTGGGATTCGATTCGCAACCTGCGCAGCTATCCCCTCAGCACCAATGTGGTAATGATTGCAACGGTGGTTGTGGTGGTCTTCACCCATAACCTGGCCATCGGCGTACTGGTGGGTGTACTGCTGAGTGCCCTGTTCTTCGCCAACAAGGTCGGTCAGGTCCTGTTTATCGGCTCTGAAGCCGATGAGTCAGGCACACAACGCACTTACAGAGTGGTAGGTCAGGTGTTCTTTGCTTCCTCCACCCGTTTTAATGCCGCTTTTGATTTCCGTGAAGTCGTGCAAAAAGTGGTCATCGATGTCAGCCGTGCCCACTTCTGGGACATCACTGCAGTCAATGCACTGGACAAAGTTGTTATCAAGTTTCGCCGCGAAGGTACCCAGGTTGAGGTCATTGGCCTGAATGAAGCCAGTGCCACGCTGATGGATCGTTTCGCGGTGCATGACAAACCTGAAGCCGTCGAAAAGCTGATGGACCATTAAGCGCCATATAAGGATTAAAAGAGGACTCCCCCATGACTGAACAGGTTTACGCCTGCATTGATGGTTCAGTATCCACGCGCACCGTCTGCGACTACGCAGCCTGGGCCAGCCAGCGCCTGTCGACGTCATTGATCCTGCTGCACGTGCTGGACCGGGAAAGCTATCCCGTCGCCGCGGACTACAGCGGCAATATCGGCCTCGGTAGCCAGGAGCAATTACTGAAGCAACTGGCCGCTCTGGATGAAGAACGCGCCAAGCTGGCTATCCAGCACGGCCTGCACATGCTGGAAGCAGCCAAAGAACGGGTGAAAAGCGACGGCGTCGCTAACGCCGGCTGTATGCAGCGTCACGGTGATCTGGTTGACTGTATCGCCGAACAGCAAGGTGACATGCGTGTGCTGGTGATGGGCAAGCAGGGAGCAGGCGAGACCCATCCGGGCAGACAGGTCGGCACTCATCTGGAAAGCGTCATTCGCACCCTGCACCGCCCCATTCTGGTCAGCACAGGGACATTCAAAGCACCTGAGCGCGTGCTGTTTGCCTTTGATGGCAGCCCAACCAGCCGCAAGGGCGTTGAGCGTCTGGTCAGCAGCCCGCTGCTGACAGGACTGCAGATCGACATTCTGCTGGTCGGCGCGGAGACCGTTGAACATAAAGAACAGATAAAGTGGGCAGCAAACGCACTGATCACAGCAGGATTCAGCGTGCCCAATACCGTTATTCGTGCCGGCGAAGTGGATGAAGTCATCCAGCAGTACTGCCAGCAGGAAAAGATTGACCTTCTGGTAATGGGCGCCTACGGCCACAGCCGCATCCGGCAATTTCTGGTGGGCAGTACCACCACCAGCATGATCACCAAGTCGACCATTCCGCTACTGATACTGCGCTAAAGTGCAAAGAGATCGCTTGTGCGATCCCTTTTCTTTGAACGCTATCACACTGCAGCGACCGTCGTGTCAGACCGGCATGCCATCAGCTTCTGCCGCAACGCAACGACTTCTCCCACGATGAGCAATGCAGGTGACTGACAACCGTGCTGCTGTATGGTGGACTCCAGCTGCTCCAGCGTGGTTTCCCATACTTTCTGATCCGGCTGACTGCCCCGCTCGACGATAGCCACCGGCAAATCCGACGCCGCGCCTTCTGACATCAGCTTCGCAGCAATGGCCCCCGCCTGAGCCAGCCCCATATAAAACACCAGTGTCTGACTCGGCTGATACCACTGGCTGAGGTCAAGCCCTTCTTTCCCCTCCTGCAGGTGTCCGGTGATAAAGCGGCAAGACTGGGCTATGCCGCGATAGGTCAGGGGAATGCTGGTGCTGGCGGCACAGCCTGCAGCGGCAGTAATACCCGGTAGCACCTTGCAGGGCACGCCCGCTTCCAGCAGGTGCATGAGTTCTTCGCCACCCCGCCCAAACACGAAGGGGTCGCCGCCTTTCAAACGCAATACACGCAGTCCGCGTTCCGCCAGCTCAATCAGTTTGCTCTCGATCTGGGCCTGCGGCACGCTGTGATGACCAGCACTTTTACCCACGTAATAGCGTTCGGTGGTGACCGGCACTTCGGCAAGAATCGCATCACTGACCAAACGGTCATAGACAATCACGTCGGCCACTTTCAGCGCGGCATAAACGCCCATCGACAGCATCGACAGGTCTCCCGGCCCTGCGCCCACCAGCCAGACATGGCCGGGCAGAAAATCCCGGGTTAAACGAGAGGCGAACTGCCCGCCGTTAACCACGTCATGGCCAGTAACATCACGACTGGAAGAGAGAAACGCCTGCAGCTGCTGCCATCCCTGCATCAGGCTGGTGGTGACACGAGAAGTCAGGGTACGTGGGATAGACATCATGCAGCCTCCTCGGCCTGTGCCTGAGCGGCACGAACCATACGTTTCAGTTCTGGAATACAGGAACCACAGTTGGTTCCACATTTGAGCTTGCTCTCCAGCGCTTCCACACTGTTGCAGCCAGCATTCAGGGCTGTCTGGATAGCACCGGCCCCCACCTGAAAGCAGCTGCACACCAGCGGCCCCTGATGCGACCCCTGCTCCAGCGCCCGCCCCAACAGCAGAGTGCGGCGCACAGTAGCATCAGGTTGCTGATTTAACTGTTCAGCCAGGAAAGACGTATCGATCTGCGGCAACTGCTGGTTACTGACGAAAAGCAGCGCGGTCAGCAGACCATCACGGAACCACGCCAGCCGCCATTCAGCCCCCGCTGCGCCGTTCAGCGTCATAGTCGCCTGCCCGTAACGCTCACACAGCGCATCGGCCAGTGTGGTCAGGGGTTCACGCGAGGCCACTCGCCACATCCAGCCGTTACTCAACGGCATGCGGGTCCAATACGGCAGACCTGCCATATCCACCTCTTCCGTAGCCAGCAACACGCCCTGCCACTGCTGGTCAAAACGCTGCAGACGCACTTGCGTCAGCTTGAATTCAGGTTGACCGGAAAAAGGATCCAGTCGCGCGGCCACCAGGGTATCGACCCGGGCCTGCGCACTGAATACGCCATTCCAGTGCATGGGAATAAACACCTGCCCTGGTTGCTGACCACCGTCTTCATGAATGCGCACGATCACACTGCCATCACGACTGGCGACTTCTGCCAGATCCCCTTCCTGCAACTTCAGACGCCTGAGATCCTGTGGATGGACTGCCACAAAAGGTTCGGCACGGTGCTGCAGTAAACGCGGTACGTAGCCGGTGCGGGTCATGGTGTGCCATTGATCACGAATGCGGCCGGTATTCAGCAGCAGTGGATAGTGATCTGGCACACCTTTGCGTTGCTCTCCACCCTCCACACAGAGCAGCCGGGCGCGCCCGTTGACCGTGCAGAACTGGCCATTGCCAAACAACCGCTGCATGCCGCGAGGATGGTGCTGATTCAACGGCCATTGCACTGGTTGAAGCTGGTCATATTCGGTACGACTGATGTTTTCCAGCAGAGAAATATCAAAAGCCCGCTGGCCATCGTTTTCAAAGCCGGACAATGCCGCATGCTCGCGAAAAATATCCACCGGATGGTGATAGTCAAAAGCGTCTGCAAACCCCATCCGGCGCGCGACTTCCGTGATGATCCACCAGTCATTGCGAGCCGCACCGGGGCCAGGAATCAGACCCCGCTGACGGGAAATGCAGCGCTCTGAATTGGTCACCGTGCCATCTTTCTCGGCCCAGCTGGTGGCAGGCAAACGAATATGTGCCAGACGCAAGGTGTCGTTATCCTGAACGGCATCAGACACGATCACCAGCGGACATTTCGCCAGCGCCGCCTTGACCCGGTCCGCCTGTGGCAGGCTGACCACCGGATTGGTGGCCATAATCCAGATCGCCTTAATCTGCCCCTGCTCCACCGCCTCGAACAACTCGACTGCCTTGAGACCGGGCTGTCTGGCCATCTGCGTCGCCTGCCAGAAACGACCGACGCGGTCCACATCATCGCTGGCAAAGTCCATATGCGCCGCCAGCTGATTGGCCAGTCCACCGACTTCGCGTCCTCCCATGGCATTGGGTTGCCCCGTGACCGAGAATGGCGCCGCACCGGGTTTACCGATACGTCCTGTCAGCAAGTGGCTGTTGATGATGGCGTTCACCTTGTCAGTGCCCTGACTGGACTGATTCACACCCTGAGAAAACAGCGTCAGCGTGCGGGGGTGCTGCTCTACCCAGGCAAAGAACTGCTGCAGCACATCCAGTGCCAGCCCCGTTCTGACTGCCACGCTGGCTAACTCGTACTGCGGGTGCTGCAAATACCCCTGAAGTTCAGTAAAGCCATCCACCGACTGGGCGACGAACGCTGCATCGATACATCCACGCTCCAGCAGATGGCGGCATAAACCGTTGTATAGCCAGACATCACTGCCCGGAGCGATGGCGAGGTGCAGATCGGCCAGCTCAGCCGTGTCAGTGTGGCGTGGATCAATCACCACCACCTTGGTGCCTTTGGCCTCTTTGGCAGCCGAAAGCCGCTGAAACAAAATGGGATGGGCCCAGGCAAGGTTAGAGCCGACAATAACCACCAGATCAGCCAGCTCAATATCTTCATAACAGGCGGGCACGGCATCGGCGCCAAAAGCACGTTTATGCCCCACCACCGCAGATGCCATGCACAACCGGGAGTTGGTATCGACATTGGCCGAGCCGATGAAGCCTTTCATCAGCTTGTTAGCCACATAGTAGTCTTCGGTAAGCAGCTGCCCTGACAGATAGAAGGCAACCGAATCAGGTCCGTACTGTGCAATGGTCTGCTGCAGACCACTTGCTACAGCATCCAGTGCCTGCTCCCAAAGCACAGCCTGAGCACCGATCTGAGGCTGTAACATGCGATGAGAAGTTGTCAGTGTTTCCGCTAGTGACGAGCCTTTGACACACAGTCGACCATGATTGGCCGGATGCCTTACATCACCCCTGACGGCATGTAGGTGCGACCCCAGCAGACTGACCTCAACACCACAGCCAACGCCACAATAGGGACAGGTTGTTGTAGCCGTCTGTACAGCGTGCTCTGTCAGTTGACTGCTCATCTGGCCTCCCCTTTCTACTGCTCACAAAAATTGCAGGCAAAAAAAAGGCGCCTCCCCACCGAAGTGGATGAGACGCCATTGTCAACATGCCCTAATCTGGGAGAGCTTCCAAACTTGGAAGCTTGCCCTGCACAATAACCAATGCAGACACTGTGCCAACTTTTACTAACACTGACACCAGTGCCACAGTTTTATTAAAAAATGATGTCAACTTGCACCGCAATGCACAAAACATCAGCCTTACAGCACCGCGCTGCCTGCTCGTTCTCTGCAGGAAGTCACATCTAGCGCTATCGGCAGGCGGCTTTTAACTCTCAGGACAGCAGCCAGCCACGCAAACTCGCACCAGAAATCTGCCAGATCACATCATCTCGCGTCATTGTGGTGCGCAAGTGCTCTGGGATGCCCTGCATACTGATGAAAGCATCCAGGTTTCATTGCTTCAAAACGCGGTTTCGGTAACACTGTGGCCTCTTGACAGGAGCGATACATGGATCTGAACGAACTACTGATTTTCATCAAGGTCGTCGAGCTCCAGAGCTTTACCACCGCTGGCAAAAGCCTGGGTCTGCAGAAATCGACGATCAGCCGCAAAATCGCACAACTGGAAGAACGACTGGGTGTGCGCCTCCTGAACCGAACTACCCGTAAACTGAGCCTGACTGACGTGGGGCAAGCCCACTACCAGCGTTGCCGCGAAATTCTTCGTGAGCTGGAAGAAGCAGAACTGGCCGTTACCCGTAGCCAGTCCGAGCCATCAGGTATCCTGCGCGTGGCCATGCCGACCGAACTGGGCCAGCTGATTATGGGTCGCTTCATGGGGGAGTTTATCCAGCGCTATCCTAAAATTCAGATCCAGGCCGAACTCAGCTCCCGCTTGGTGGATATCGTTGGTGAAGGTTTTGACCTGGCCATCCGGGTCAATCGTATGGAAGACTCATCACTGGTATGCCGTCGCCTGCTCAACAGCCCGTTGCGTCTCTACGCCAGCGCGGGCTATCTGGAATCTCACGGTACGCCGGCCCACCCAACCGATCTGCACTCGCATAAGCTCATGGTGATTGAAAAGGATTCCCAGCTACAACAGACCTGGGCGTTCAAACATGAAGATGAAGAAGTGCACATCACTGCCCGTGCCTTACTGAGTGCCAACAGCATGACCTGCTGCCGCGAAGCGATGCTGACCGGCCTGGGTATTGCCCGTCTGCCCATGGCCTATATGAAGGAACAGGTACAAAGCGGTGCTGCCGTCCCCCTGCTGACCGAGTGGGAAATTGAACCCGCCACCATCTGGGCGGTTTACTCATCGCGCCGCCTGATGCCTACCAAGCTGCGCATTTTCCTCGATGAGCTGGTCACCTTCCTGGAAAACAACAAGACAGAACACTTTGCTGCCAGCGCCCTGATGGGTATTGGTAACAATTAATATGATCCAGCTCCCGGAAGCCTGTCGGACTCGAGCAGATGAGACCACTGGCTGCCGGTAGCCCTTCTGTGAAGAGCCTCACCTTGCGCTTTGCCACTCAACCTCATTTAGCTGAATATAGCTGAGTGTCCTGTTCCTCAATCCTGACTGGCAACCCAGTCTCTGTTGATCCTAAGCAATGGCGCGAATGCCGAGAGCAGGCTATAACTCTGCTTGTATCGCGGCTTTTCGTATAAAACAGCTGCCACAGGGCATACATGCGCACCTGAGATTGATTGTTGAATAATGCGAGCACGCACCAGGGAAAGGACAGGGTCAGCGTACCCAAGCCAACATACCCCCCCCTCAATGACTGCCTGCTGGAACTTAAACCATGTTTACATTCAAGTTGCGATGGCTGTTTACCTGCACTCTCCTTATGTTCCTTCCGCTCTCGATAGCACAGGCGGATGATGCCGAATTCATGACCGCCGATGAGCTGTTCCAGCACAATCCCGAGCAACAAGCGCTCAGCCAGACCCTGGTAGACAGAGTTAAAAATGCAGCCACCAGCAACCACGCTGCGTGGCAGGATCACACCCCACTGAAACTGGCGATCATCTACCCTGGGGCACAGGTATCAGACTACTGGCGGCGCAATATTCAGGCATTCCAGGCCCGACTGGACGAGTTGGGTATCCGTTACGATCTGACCGTCTCCTCTACCTCGCCCGGTAAGGATGAAAGCAAAGCAGCTGAGGACTTCAGTTCAGTGCTGGCGCAAAAGCCGGACTACATCATCACCACCCTCGACAGCCCGGCACAGAAACGTATGATCGAATACGTGCTGGCGACAGGGCTATCCAAGATCATCCTGCAAAACATCACCACGCCAGTACGTACCTGGGAAAGCCGCCCGCCATTGCTTTATGTAGGGTTTGATCATGTCACAGGCACC
This sequence comes from Pokkaliibacter sp. MBI-7, assembly GCF_029846635.1. Lineage (NCBI taxonomy): Bacteria > Pseudomonadati > Pseudomonadota > Gammaproteobacteria > Oceanospirillales > Balneatrichaceae > Pokkaliibacter > Pokkaliibacter sp. MBI-7. Next base: position 1,682,489 of record NZ_JARVTG010000002.1, read on the forward strand.
CGCCTGCTGGCGGACTACTTCAAACAGAAGTTCAATGGCAACGCCAGCTATGGTCTGTTGTACTGGACACCCGGTGTGGTCAGCAAAGATCGGGGAGACAGCTTTATCAGCATGATGGAAGCCACCGGCCGGATGAAACTGTTGCAGTCGTACTATACCGATGCCAATCGGGAGTCCGCACGCAAGGCCACAGAATCACTGTTGCAGTCTTCCGACGCCATCAGCTTCATCTATGCCTGTACAACCGACCTGGCGCTGGGTGCGGCAGACGCCGTGACTGCCAGCAATCGCAAGGCAGGCATCCTGATCAATGGTTGGGGAGGCGGCGCTTCTGAGCTGGAAGCCATTCAGAAGGGACAGCTTGATGTCACCGTCATGCGCATGAATGACGATACCGGTGTGGCCATGGCCGAAGCCATCGCCATGGATCTCGCTAACCAGCCAGTGCCCCGGATTTACTCGGGAGAGTTCCGGCTGGTGACACGTGACACCCCAGCAGATGAGTTGAAGGCTTATGAGAATTACGCTTTCAGGTATTCCGGCGCACCCTGATGAAGCATAAAAGCGTTTCGCTGTTTACTGCAGTCCTGTTCTGGGTGCTGACCGCATTCACCCTGACTATCTCGGTTTTGCTGTACACCACTTACTCCAATGCGGTCGATGCCCTGAAAATCGAGCAGGAGAATACGCTTTCGCATACCCGTTCCAGTGCCCAGCTCTACTTCGATCATTTGCTGAGCCTTCAGGCTCAGCATGTCGGATCGGCCATCACCAATCCTGATTTACTTACCCAGCTGGCGCAGTCCGATCCGTCGAAGCAAAAGCTAGAGCTTGAAGCGCAACTTAATATGATGGGCGACAGCCGACCTGACTTTGCCCTGCTGACAGAGGGATCCCGCCAGATCTGGGAAGATACCGGCAGTATCTTTTATCACCTTGGCAGTCATCTGGGCGAGCTGCGTCAACAGGCCAAACTGAATGCCTGGCAACTGGTGAAACTACCTGCGCCCTTCGGTAATTTGCCTCTGGTGATTCTGGTCAGCAAACAGCAACTGATTGAACATCAGTCTGGCCGGGTACTGGGTGAGCTGATACACGGTCTGGTTCTGAGTAACAACGTGACACTGAGCAAGCAGATTCAGGCAGCCTCTCAGGCCGAAGCCTTGCGTCTTGATTATCTGGGTATCGCTTTATCGGCTTCCAGCGGCGATCAGGGTTTTCTGGATCAACTGGCCGAGCAGCCCAACTCAGTGCTGTTCTCGGCTAATCATCGCTTTACCGGTCAGTGCAGCCCACTGCAACTCAACCTGATGCCATCCAATGTCGATCTCTGTGTGGTCACGCGCTCCGATACCGTGTCATCGCTAAGTCAGCGCTTTACTGACAGCGCTCTCAAGCTATTGGCACTGGTACTTGCGGTATCCACCCTGCTGACTGTCATGGTGTACCGCAGTAGCATCCGCCCTCTGCGCAAACTGGTGCAGTACGCACAGGATCAGGTTCAGCATGCTGATCTGGTGCCGCTGCCGACGAGTATGGTGCGTGAATACAATCAGGTGGCCAGTAGCCTGCAGGAAGTGGTCAATGAACTCAGGCAGAAGGAGTCATCGCTACGCGATCTGTTTGAGTCGGCATTCTCCCCCATTCTGGTCTGGCACCCGGACGGCACGCTTCTGCAATATAACGAAGCAGCTGCCCAGCTGCTGCACACCACGACGTCTTCGCGCTATCCGCTGATCTACGACTTTTTCCCCCGACAGGTACATGAAGCCTTGCGGCAAACCTGCAGCGGTACGGCAGCAGAAGGTCTGGAGGTCATACACGATAACGGCCGCCTGTGGCTGTGGAACCTGACGCCGGTCATGATTGATGGCCAGTCAACGGCGGCGATCGCACAGGGGCTGGATATCACCCTGCGTAAAGAAGCAGAAAACGAGATGCGACGCGCCAAGGAAGCGGCAGAGCAGGCTAACCGAGCCAAATCTGATTTTCTCGCTGTGATCAGTCACGAGATTCGTACCCCCATGAATGGCGTGATCGGTAACGTCCAGCTGCTGCAGGACACCGCGCTGGACGCTGAGCAGCAGGACTATGTCACCACGATTCATCACTGTGCGGACAGTCTGTTGAGTCTGCTCAACGATGTGCTGGACTTCTCCAAGATCGAGTCCAACGCTCTGGAACTGGAGAATCATCAGTTTGAGCTACCGGCCCATCTGGAAGAAACCGTCAGTCTGTTTGCTGTCGCTGCCAGCGATAAGGGGCTGGAGCTGATTTGCAACCTCGATGAGAATCTGCCCGCGCAGATTATCGGTGACTCCACCCGCCTGCGGCAGATTCTGATCAACCTCATCGGCAATGCCGTGAAGTTCACCGATCACGGTGAGGTGCTGTTGAAGGCCAATGCCAGCCATATCGACGACCAGCACGTTGCACTCGATATCAGCATTCAGGACACCGGCATTGGTATCAGCAAGGAAGCGATGCAACGTCTGTTTGAGCCGTTTTCTCAGGCAGATGCATCGACCACCCGCCGTTTCGGTGGAACAGGGCTGGGGCTGAGCATCTGCAAAAGGCTAGTGGAGCGGATGAGTGGCTATATTCGCGTCGACAGCACGCCGGGCAAAGGCTCAACCTTTGGCTTTCGCATCATCATGGACCGTGCTCCCGATACCGCCACAGCCATCCAGCCCGACATGAGCCAGATCAGCGGACAACAGGTGCTGATTGTTGATGACAACCATACCAATCTCAATCTGCTGCAGCGCTTCTGTCGCTCCTGGGGGCTGACCACCACAGTGGCCAGCAGTCCCAGACAGGCACTTGACCACCTGGCCGCTCATTCTCAGTTCGATCTGATCCTGCTCGACTATCTGATGCCAGACATGGATGGCGTCCTGCTGGCACAGGAGATCCGCAGGCGTGGTATTTCAGCGCCCATGATACTGCTCAGCTCGGCGGTCAGGCCGATTACGGAAGAAACCCGCCATCTGTTCGCTACCTGTCACAATAAGCCGGTGCGGCGCAATCTGTTACAAACAAGCATTTATCATAGCCTGACAGCCAACACCGGCCCCGCCTCTCAGGCAAATGCGCCGTCAGCACACGACAGCGTCGGACATGGGGTCGAGAGTCATGTCGCTCGCCTTGACGTACTGGTGGCAGAAGACAATCTGGTAAACCAGAAACTGGTCAAGAATGTGCTGGAAAAGCTCGGTTGTCAGGTGACAGTGGTGGGTAATGGACAGGCAGCGCTGGAACAGTGCACCCAGCATCGCTTCGACATGATTTTCATGGATATGCAGATGCCGATCATGGATGGTCTGCTCGCCACGGAGCACATCAGACAGCTACGCACCTTCAGCCGGACGGTCATTATTGCGCTGACTGCCAATGCCGCGCAGGAAGACCGGCAACGCTGCCTGGATGCCGGAATGAACGACTTCATATCCAAACCATTCCGCCTCGAAGATATCCGCATTATTCTGCAACGCTGGCAACACCAGCTTCCAGAACGTCATCTGCAAGACAGCAACACGCTCTGAGAACATGTTTCATCATGGCGCGTTCGGGTGAGCTACCGACACCATCAGATACACGCCAGCAAGGCGCATAGCAACTGTTTCGGATCAAAAACGGTGCTGACAATGCTTTGTATCACCCATTACAAAGCACTAGAATGGCCGACCTTTGTTACAGACAACGAAACTGAATTCAGCTAAGGACAGTGTTTTGCTCAGCTTCCAGCAACAAGCCCAATTGCTTGCTCAGCTCCAAACCCCGGTGTGGATCTACGATACGCTCAACTATCGTATTGCCTGGGCGAATGAAGCGGGCTTGCAACTGTGGGACAGCCCCCATTTGCAGGAACTGAGCAGCCGGGATTTCCGTCTGGATATGTCGCGCGCGGTGTACCTGACGCTGTGTCAGTATCTGGAAGAGTTCAGGCAGGGCGAACGTCTGCTGAAATGGTGGACGCTCACCCCGCATGGTCAGCCCAAACGAGTGCTCTGCCAGTTTTCCGGCATCGTCATGGAAGACGGCCATATGGCCATGCTTTGTGAGGCCCCCTATCAGGAGCAGGCCAGCCCCGCGCCTGCCAGAAGCACCAGTCAGTCCACCATGGTTGCGCTATTCGGGCCACAGCAACAACTGATCAGCTCCAACCCGATTTTTAATCAGACCTTTCGTTATCAGATCAGCCAGCTGCGGGACCTTCTGGAAGAGGACGCAGAGTGCCGCTTTGTACTCAATCAGCTACAAAACCATCCGGTACAGATCAACGAGAGAGTGCTTTCAACGAGCATAGGCAAACGCTGGCACCGGCTCGAGTTTCGCTATCTCGATAACCATCGCAGCCAGCTCCTGCTGCAGGCCGAAGATATCCATGAACAAAAGGTACAGGAAGCTCTGGCCCACCGGGACAGCCTCACCGGCCTGCTCAGCCAGCCAGATTTCTTTGCCATTTCCACCCGACAGATCGCCAGCCATGCCCAGCTGACCCTGTGGCGCTGCCAGAACTGGTCTGCCTGGCAGCAATCTGTTGGTCTGTCTCGCAGCTTGCGAACCATCAAATTGCTGGCAGATTCACTGCAGCAGTACCTGCCTGCCCTTAGCCCCTGTACCTATTTGGGCAAGGGTGACTTTCTGGCTGTCATCACCCCCTCCACCTATACCGACCGGCGCTACGATACCCAGCTACTGGCTCAGGCCTGGATTCCCGCTCACGACAATTTAGGCAGCCCCTTGCGTTGCCCGGATTACCAGTGCCAGCAAATCCCACTGGCTGAGCATCAGTTCGATCTGGCCCGTGCTTTCGATTTACTGCACCAGAACTGATCGACCACGCAGGGACGCATCATTCTGCGCGGTAAATACGACGCTGGCAGGACGACGGCATGCTTTACCCTTTTTCTGACTACCGGCCATTTATCAAGTGCTTACAGCTTTACTCTGAGGTTCTGTCTGCTACATTCTCACTTGCTGGTGACATATCAAAAGCAAGTTCGTCAGGCTGAATGGGACATGCCTTAGACCGACAGAACCAGCACGATGCCGTTGGCCACACGACGGCATGAGCAGATGCAGGCAAGGCATCACCGATCTCCGAATCAGACCGACTGCCATGATGAAGTCTGGCTGGGGATATCAACACCGGTGGAACCACCCGATTATGCTCAAAAATGCATCAGAGACAGACAGGCCAGATAACAATAACCACGGCTTAGTAACCGACTGACAAAGCACCCGCTCTGTACCTTGGCACATACCGTGATGCTCTCCTGGACTGTTACCGATAATACTTATAACCAGAGGTATCCCATGTCGCTCAACGTCATCCAACGTATTGCTGGAGGCTTTGGCCTACTGTTGCTCCTGCTGCTGGGTATCGGTTCAACCGGCTTTATCAGCACTCAGACCATCAATCAGAAACTCCACCTCATCACGGATGAAACCACGCCACTGAGCAATGGTGCCTATCGCCAGAATATTCAGCTGCTGCTGGCCAACAAGGCGTTGCAGTATTTCCTCGCCAGTGAGGACCCGCAGCGTCTGGAGCAGGAAAAGACCAACTTTACCAACGCCATAGCCAGTTACGAGAGCACCAGCACCGAGCTGCACGACTATCTGGTCGATGCCCCGGACATGGAAGCCCTGTTGTCGCAATCTCATGATGCTGTCAGCCAGTATGTGACGATTGCCCAGCAGTTGATGGCACTGCATGAGCAGAACATTGAGCAGTCCAGCAAAGTACGCGCCCAGCATCAGCAGATGAAGCGTCAGGACGAGAGTCTGAATAACTTCCTGCGCAACTACGCCATTCGCACCGAGCGCACTTACGGTGCCAGCGGGCCACAGATTCAATCCAATAACCTGCTGCGTGAAGTCAACAAGATCTCGACCCAGTTTGACCGCTACGATGTCACCCGTGACATCAAGGGCCTGACAGACGGTATTCAGGGGCTGGTAGAAGCCATCCAGAAACGTGAGCAGGAGTTCCAGAGTGTCGACAATGCTCAGGCGCTCAAGGTGCAGATCCTGATCAAGCAGGCTATCTATAACCTGTCTGACGCCAATGGCCTGTATCAGCTGTATGTCACGCAGGACAGCCTCAAACATCAGATTCAGGACGCTATCAGTCAGGCTGAGCAGACCATCCAGACTACGCTGGATACGCTGGATCAGTTTGCCAGCCAGGCGGTGAATGCCTCCGCCACGGCGACCACAGCGGCTGATCGTACCATCGATACCAGCAGCACCATCCTGATCAGTGTCTGCATTATTGCTATCGCTTCTGCACTGGTGATCGGCTGGTGGGTGGCCATGAGCATCCGTCGGCCTCTCAATGCCTTCCGCCAGACCCTGACCCGCATTACGCAGGGGGATTTGCGGGTGCGCTTCGATGCCGGGCGCAAGGATGAATTTGGTGAACTGGGCCAAAGTCTCAATGAACTTACCGGCACCCTGCAGCAAACCCTGGGAGAACTGCTCAGCTCCGCTGACAGGCTGGCCGATACCGCAGAAGGCAATGCCCGCATCAGCGAACAGACCACGTCAGCCGTCCATGATCAGCAGATGCAGCTGACGTCTGCCGCATCGTCAATGACTGAGATGGAGAGTACCGTCCACGACGTGGCCAATCGTGCCCAGGAAACCATGGATGCGGTCGATGACAGCAGCCGTCTGGCCAGTCAGGCACGCGACAGCGTCAACAACACCATCAGCAGCATTCGTTCTCAGGCTGCACAGATCAATCACGCCAGTACCGTTACCGATGAGCTGAAAACCTACAGCGCCAATATCGACAGCATCCTCAGTGCCATTCGCAACATTGCCGAACAGACCAACCTGCTGGCACTGAATGCGGCCATTGAGGCTGCTCGCGCCGGTGAACAGGGACGGGGCTTTGCGGTCGTTGCCGATGAAGTACGTACTCTGGCCAGCCGCACCCAGCAGTCCACGGGGGAAATCCAGAATATGATCGAGCAGATGCAAAATCGCATCAGTGAAGTGGTCAGGGTCATGGGGACCAGTCAGAGCCAGTCAGAATCCTGCGTCAGTGTTGCCGCCTCTGCAGGTCAGGCACTTGAACAGATGAATGCATCCATCGAACGTATTCGTGATATGAACATTCTCATCGCCAGTGCGACCGAGCAACAAAGTGCCACAGCGCAGGAGATCAGTCAGAACGTCAGCCAGATCAGCAATGCCGCAGAGCAGACGGCCGATGGCGCGCGTTCCACTGCTGATAGCAGTCACAACCTGCTGGATATGGCACGGCATCAACGCCAGCTGCTGCAACGTTTCAGCGTCTGACGGCATAGCCACCACTCCGCAAGAGCTGCCGTGGGGCAAAAGACGACCTTCACGGCAGCGCCCGGCGAAATATTTCTCTGCTTACCTGTGACCTGACAGGCCACAGGCCCTCCGATATCGTTGTAGCCAGCCAGATGTCCTGCCAAACCACTCTTTTCAAGACATGGCATGACTCCTGCTTGGCTTAATCGAAAAAGTCGGCGCTATAGCGACGATCTGTGGCAGACAAAGGGCAGTTTTGCAGCAGATTGATCATTCCTTGAGCGTTAGTATGAATACATCGACTTTGCGAAGGAACTAACCTTCCACAACTATCAACCCAACTACTCACCACGGCCCGTGCAGCTTCAAAGGGGTAACGATGAGCCTGAATGTCAGTCAACGTATTATTCTGGGCTTCGCCCTGCTTCTATTGCTTCTTGCAGGTATAGGCCTGACCGGCTTCAACAGCTCCGGAGCCATCAACAGCAAACTGCGCTCTGTTACTGAAGAAACCACACCGCTGTTAAAGAGCAGCTATGAGCAGAATCTACACATTCTGTCCGCACAGAACGCTTTGCAGTACTTCCTGCGCAGCTCACTGCCTGAACGTATGGATGCCCAGCGTCAGGCTTTCCAGCAGGAAATAGACGCCTTCAACAGTGAACAACAGGCATTGCAGGAGCATCTGCCCAGTGACTCAGGCATACGCGATCAGCTGCAACAAGCCAGCAGCAAGGCCGAGGAATACGCCAAACTCGCTACTACGCTGCAGGACCAGCATCAGCAACAGCTGCTGGTGGAAGAAAAGCTGCGCACCGAAAAACAGCAGGTTGACCGAAAAGAATCCAGCTTGAGCAACATTCTGCGCAACTACGCCCTGCAAAGTGAGCGGCAGTTTGGCGTCAGCGGCCCACAGATTCAGTCCAACGCACTCCTGCAGGAGCTGACGCGCACCTCCACTTTCTTTGCCCGTTATGAAACCAGTCTGGACATTGCCGAGCTGGCCAAAAGCCTGGAAGGGCAGGACAAGAACATCAATGACCGCTTTACTGACTTTGAGCAGGCCGATGCCAAACAGGCCGCCAAGATCAAGGTGCTGGTCAATCAGATCGTGAACAGCATCACCTCCGATACCGGCCTGTTTGCCCTTTATCGCCAGCAGGATCAGCTCAGCAAAGATATTCGTAGCGCTCTGGAAACTGCCGATACCCAGCTGACCGAAACCCTGTCGACCCTGCGTGAGCTGATCAATCAGGCCGATCAGGCTTCCCTGCAGGCGACCCAGGCTGCGGATGCCACTATCACGGCCAGCCGCGGCATCATCAGCGCAGTCAGCGCTATTGCGCTGGTGGTCGCCATTCTGGTCGGCTGGTGGGTCGTCAGCAGCATCCGCCGCCCTCTCGCCGAGTTCAGCACTATTCTGGGCAAAGTTACCGAGGGTGACCTGCGGCCGCGCTTCGATACTAATCGCAAGGATGAGTTCGGCAAGCTGGGCGAACGCCTCAATGGCCTGACGTCCACCCTGCAGCAACTGATTATGGAGATGACATCGGAAGCGTCACGCCTGGCTGAGATGGCCGAACAGAACGCGCAAATCAGCGACCAAAGCATGTCAGCCGTCAATCAGCAGAAACTGCAGCTGACTTCTACTGCCACCGCAATGACCGAGATGGAAAGTACGGTCAACAGTGTGGCAGAGCAAGCCCAGTACACACTGGTGTCCGTGGATAATGCCGGGCAGCTGACTGACAAGGTCAAGGACAGTGTCAGCCAGACCCTGACCAGCATTGATGTTCAGGTACAGCAGATGATTCAGGCCAGCAAGGTTACACAGGAACTGAATAAGTACAGCCAGAGCATCGGCAGTATTCTCGATGCCATTGGCAATATTGCCGGGCAGACCAACCTGCTGGCGCTCAATGCAGCCATCGAAGCAGCACGAGCTGGCGAGCAGGGTCGTGGCTTTGCGGTGGTAGCCGATGAGGTCCGCACACTGGCCAGCCGTACGCAGGCCTCCACCGGTGAAATTCAGCAGATGATCGAACAGATGCGTGGCAGCATTACCGATGTGGTCAAGGTGATGGAAAGCAGCCAGCGTCAGACAGATGAATGCGCATCGGCCGCCAACGCCGCGAGGCAGACTCTGGAAGAGATGTATCAGGCCATCGCGACCATCCGTGATCTCAACTTGCAGATTGCCAGTGCGACCGAGCAGCAGAGCAGTACCACTCAGGACATCAGCCATAACGTTCTCAGTATCAGTGAAGCGGCTGAACGCACCGCCACTGGAGCTGGCCGGACGGCACAAAGCAGCCAGCAGATGCTGGAACTGGCCCGTAATCAGCGTCAGTTACTGCAGCGTTTCACTGCCTGATACAGTCCGATAGCCTATCAGGACAAAGCCAGACAATCTGTGTTGTCTGGCTTTGTTGTTTCTGCAGACCATCAACTGACGCAAGCAAGACCCGCACTGACCCTTTCGCGCCACGCTACACGAACAGCCTGTGACTATCGGCTTTCTTGTCCTACCGCAACTGAATCCATACAGCCCCAGCCTTTACTGGCATCACACTCTTGCATCGTTAACGTGAACGCCTTATAAAATCTGCCAGACCCGCTGCACCATGCTGCCTGTTACAGACGGCCAGCGGTGCCGTCCTGAAGACTGCGACCTTAATAAAAATCCAGGCATTGAAACTTCAGGATCCGAATTAAAAAGCCGGGTGGAGCGGCCACCCGCTTTCGCGTCAATCACCGAGGTAACCATGTTCGAAAAACAAGATTTTCTCCCCCTGTGCGATCAGATTGATGAGCAGCTGGGTAACCGTTGGGTGATTACTGATCGGCGCAAAGAAGCTGTCATTTTTGAAAGCCCGGACGATGCCCACTTTGAATTACAGTTGCTGCCCGACTATGAACACCAGAACCGCTGGAAAATTCAGTTCATGCCCATTCTGGCGGGCCATTTACCTGACAACCCCCGCCTGAAGCAGGCGATCAAGCGCATGGCCCATGATCTGTCTCCCGAGCGCACTCCCGAAGCCCTGGCCCGCAGCATTGATGCACTGCTGATTGACTGCCGCAAAATGATCCAGGCTTTCGCACCAGAGAACAAAAGTCACTTTGTGATGGATGTGGTACATCACAAAGACGGCCTGATGAGCATGTATATCGAGAACATTCCTGAGCCCATTGGTAAGGAGATCAACAACCTGCTGACTGACTGGCAGAACTCGAACTGATGCCCTCCCCTGCCTCCTGCGACCGCAGCGAGGCAGACTCTTCCCTCTCCCCGATGCGGTGCTGCTGTGCTTACCTTCTCAGCGCGTACTTGTGCTGGCTGAAAACGCCACTTTTCTTTCCATAAACGTCTATTTCCCGCGAAAGCGATGGCTATAGCTCAATCCAGCTTATTTTCATTATTGGTTAATTGAATATTAAACTTAAATCAGGTGATTGATATTTCTGCTATTTTTTACCATCAGGCTTAATTCAATCCGATGATTAAAAGAAGTAACCGCAATTACCAGATTGCTGTTTACCAGGCAAATAGTTGCAAATAAAACCGGATTTCATATCAAAATATTCGCAGTTCCTGATTAGACTTTGGACGTAGAGCACAGTTCACGCTGCGACCCTTCCGCTGACCACCATAGAATTTCAAAAATATCCTATAAAACAAAATGTTACCCGCCATAAATACAGCAAACACAGAGCCACGGCATGACCACTGTACCGCGAAATACGCGGCATCCAGCCAGTACAGGAAGTGCGTTCGGACTGTCATCTGCTATTCCGGGCAAGGTGATCACATTAGCTAATTCAACCAATTAACGGGTAAATAAAGGCAAATTCCACGGCTATTAGTTGCAACCCGGAAGCCATTTCCTTGCGCAGCGCAGCATAATTTTATACTTAGGTATAAGCACTTCCCCCTTCCCCATATTGGCTCACTCGCTTAATCTGCTAGGGCTGCTCGCTCATTCCTATCACAGGTGATTACCGTGATTAAAAAGATATTGATAGCAAACCGAGGAGAAATAGCGGTTCGTATCGTTCGCGCCTGCCAGGAAATGGGCATTCGCGCGGTAGCGATATATTCTGAAGCTGACCGTTATTCGCTTCACGTTAAAAAAGCCAACGAGGCCTATTGCATCGGCAGTGATCCGCTGGCGGGCTATCTCAACCCTCACCATATCGTCAACCTGGCGGTGGAAACGGGTTGTGACGCACTTCACCCGGGCTATGGCTTTCTGTCTGAAAACCCCGAACTGGCGCGTATCTGCGCTCAGCGTGGCATTCGCTTCATTGGCCCCGATGCAGACGTGATTCACTCCATGGGTGACAAGACCATGGCACGCCAGAGCATGATCAATGCCGGCGTCCCCGTCACCCCCGGTAGCAATGGCAATCTGGCTGATCTGGACGACGCCATCGAGCAGGCCGCTGCCATCGGTTATCCCATCATGCTGAAGGCCACCTCTGGCGGTGGTGGTCGCGGTATCCGCCGTTGTAACAACGAACAGGAACTGCGCCAGAACTACCACCGGGTTATTTCTGAAGCGACCAAAGCCTTCGGCAGTGCAGAAGTATTTCTGGAAAAATGCATCGTCAATCCACGTCACATCGAAGTGCAGATTCTGGCTGACAGCTTTGGTAACACGGTGCACCTGTTCGAGCGTGACTGCTCCATCCAGCGCCGTAACCAGAAGCTGATTGAGCTGGCACCTTCACCTCAGCTGAATGACGAACAGCGCAACTATGTCGGTAGTCTGGCCGTCAAGGCAGCCAAAGCCGTCAACTACGAAAACGCCGGTACGGTGGAGTTCCTGCTGGATGATCAGCAGAACTTCTACTTCATGGAGATGAATACCCGGGTACAGGTGGAACACACCATCACCGAGGAAATCACCGGTATCGATATCGTCAAAACCCAGATTCGCATTGCTGCGGGTGAGAAACTGCCCTTTGTGCAGGAAGACATCCAGTACCGGGGTTTTGCTGCTCAGTTCCGCATCAATGCTGAAGATCCGAAAAATGGCTTCCTGCCCAGCTTCGGACGTATCAGTCGTTACTACTCCGCGGGTGGCCCCGGTGTACGTACCGACGCTGCCATCTATACGGGATACACCATCCCTCCTTATTACGACTCCATGTGTGCCAAGCTGGTTGTTTGGGCACTGAGCTGGGACGAACTGGTTGCCCGCTCACAACGCGCGCTGAATGACATGAGTATCTACGGCATCACCACCACGATTCCGTACTACCAGAATATTCTTCAGCATCCGGAATTCCGCGAGGGATCCTTCAATACAGGATTCGTCGAGGCCCATCCGGAACTGATCAATTACTCAGTCAAGCGCCACCCAGAAGCCCTTGCAGCCGCCATCGCCGCTGCCATCGCCGCGCAAGCGGGTCTGTGACACACATATTCGAGGAGTAGCCAAACATGGCAAAAGTACATATCACTGACGTAGTGCTGCGCGATGGTCACCAGTCCCTGATCGCCACCCGCATGCGTACTGAAGACATGCTGCCGATCTGCGGCAAGCTGGACAAGGCCGGTTACTGGTCACTGGAAGTCTGGGGTGGTGCGACATTCGACGCCTGCGTACGCTTCCTGCGTGAAGATCCCTGGGAACGTCTGGCCAGACTGCGTGAAGCGCTGCCTAACACCCGCCTGCAAATGTTGCTGCGTGGCCAGAACCTGCTGGGCTACCGTCATTATTCCGATGACGTGGTGCGCGCATTCGTCAATCGCGCTGCCGCCAACGGCATGGACGTATTCCGTATTTTCGATGCCCTGAACGATGTGCGTAACCTGCGCACCGCCATTGAAGCGACCAAAACCGCTGGCAAACACGCTCAGGGCACCATCTGCTACACCACCAGCCCGGTGCACACCCTGGATGCCTACGTAAAGCTGGCTGATGAGCTGATCGCCATGGGCGTCGACTCCATCGCCATCAAGGATATGGCCGGTCTGCTGACCCCCAAAGCGACCGGTGATCTGGTCAAGGCACTGAAAGATCGTTTCAGCGTACCGCTGTTCCTGCACTCTCACTCCACCTCAGGCATGGCGCCTATGTGCCAGCTGAAAGCAGTGGAAGAAGGCTGTGACCATGTGGATACCGTTATTTCCTCGTTCGCCGGTGGCACCAGCCATCCGCCAACCGAGTCACTGGTTGCCTCCCTGCACGCAGCAGGGTATGAAACCGGTCTGGACCTCAAACTACTGCAGGAAATCAGCCACTACTTCCGTGAAGTGCGGAAGAAGTACCACCAGTTTGAAAGCGAATACAACGATGTGGATTCGCAGGTGCTGATCAGTCAGGTACCGGGCGGCATGATGTCCAACCTGGCCAACCAGCTGAAAGAACAGGGTGCTCTGGATCGTATTCAGGATGTATTCAACGAAATCCCCCGTGTGCGTGCTGATCTGGGCTTCCCCCCGCTGGTCACTCCCACCTCGCAGATCGTTGGCACTCAGGCGGTACTTAACGTACTGACCGGCAAGCGCTACGAAAGCATCACTAACGAGGTGAAGCGCTATCTGCAGGGCTGGTACGGTCAGGCGCCAGCTCCGGTCAACGAGAAGGTGCGCACTCAGGCCATCGGCAGCGAAGAAGTGATCGATTGCCGCCCCGCCGACTTGCTGGGTGATGAGCTGGACAAGCTGCGTGAGCAGATCGGCAGTCTGGCGCTGAACGAGGAAGATGTGCTGACCTATGCCATGTTCCCTGAAGTAGCGAAAACCTACCTGCAGGAACGTGCCGACGGTACCCTGCAGCCAGAACCCCTGCTGCCGAAAAATGACACCCGTGCCGATGGTGTTGTGCCGACCGCCTTCAAGGTGACGCTGCATGGCGAGACCTATGATATTCAGGTCACCGGTGCAGGTCCTAAAGGTGAGCATGATCGCAACTTCTACCTGACCATCGATGGCATGCCGGAAGAAGTGTTCCTGGAAACTCAGGGTGAATACAGCACCGGTGGCAGTGGTGGCGGTCGCGGCAAGGCTACCAGCCAGGGTCACGTGACTACCTCCATGCCCGGTAACATCGTTGATGTGCTGGTCAAAGAGGGAGACAGCATTGAGGCAGGCGCCGCCGTGCTGGTTATCGAAGCTATGAAGATGGAAACCGAGGTCAAGGCTGCCGTATCCGGCACCGTGAAAGCGGTTTATATCAAGAAAGGCGACCGCGTCACTCCCGGAGAGATTCTGGTAGAGATTGCCTGAGCAGTGACGGCCTGAACAGTGACGGCCTGAACAGCCGTCAGCGTACTGATGACACTACCCCCCCGGCCCAGGCCGGGGGGTTTGTTTTTCTGCATTACAGCGCCAGCACGACGGCTCAACAGGTCCATTACCCACTGCCATCAAAGGCGTCTGCCATCCCCATAAATTTCATCTTCGCCGCGCTTACATTTTCTTTACATCATTGTCAGTATGGAGCGCGCTGCACCTCTCCCGCTCACGCAGCAAGCGCTCACATGGAACAAGAGTGAATCCGATGAAAGCTTCCCTACTGACCCGCAGTGTATTTCTCAGCCTGATCCTGTTACCTCTGGCTCATGCCGACGATATCTCCAGCTCCATCGAAGAAGGTCTCACCGCTTACAACAAGCACGATCTCAAAGCAGCCAAGCAGGCTCTCGACTACGCCTCACAACTGATCGCCCAGCAGAGTGCCACCGCGCTCAGCGGCCTGATGCCGGAACCGCTGGCCGAATGGACCGCAGAAGCAGCCAGCACTGACGGCACTTCCGCAATGGGACTGTTAGGAGGCGGCATCCAGGTCAGCCGCACCTACACCAACAGCGCCGGCAATACCGTGGAAATGCAGATCACTGCTGACTCCCCCCTGCTGGCACAATGGATGCCGATGCTGGCCAACCCCGCCATGGCCGCTACCATGGGCAAAGTCACCAAGATTGGTAAAACCCTGGTGCTGCAGGGCAATGATGAACAGCTCACGATGATTGTCGCCAATCGCTTTATGGTCACGGTCAATGGTTCGGCCACCATGGACGAGAAGATGACCTATGCCAAGGCGCTGGATCAGGGTAAGCTCGAAGCCCTTTAACTGGCTGAGCAGGTAGTTGAAAAACGATCTGTGTTACCGGGCACGTTGCCAGAGGCAGGCGGCCCGGTAACTGCTTTCAACTACCGGCTGACAGGCTACTACAGGCATCAGGAAGACCCCATGACCCGCGCTTCAGCTGCTGCAACCTCCCCGCTTCACTGTGAACTTGATCATCTGGTCGTGACCGCCCCCAGCCTGCAGGAAGGCAGTGACTATATCGAACAGCTGTTTGGTATCCGTCCTCAGCCCGGTGGCGAGCACCCGCGGATGGGCACCCACAATACCCTGTTGCAGCTGGATAACGGCGCCTATCTGGAAGTCATCGCCTGTAACCCCGAAGTACCTCATCCCGGCTATCCGCGCTGGTTCAATATGGATGATGCGGAGCAGATGCACTCCCCACGACTGACGACCTGGGTGTGCCGCACCTCGGTAATCAATGAGCTGCTGCTTCAGCTACCCGGATTCTTTGACAGCGCAGAACCCATGACCCGGGGAGACATGCGCTGGCTGTTTGCCCTGCGTCAGGATGGCACCCTGCCCTATACCGGCATGGCACCGACCCTGATTGAATGGCATACCGCACCTCATCCTGCCAGCCGTCTGACACCGTCGGGTTGTCAGCTGCAGGCGCTGCGCATCTATCATCCGCTCGCTCAGCAACTGGCAGAGCAGATTGCCCCGCTACAGTTACCCGCGTCGATTCAGTGCCTTGCCCTGCCAGAAGGTCAGCCCGCCTATCTTGAGGCCAGCCTGCTGACACCGCGTGGCCTGGTGTGTTTACGCTGACGTGCCTTATCTGGCTGCAGGCTGAAACGTTGCCTGCATGTATAAAAAAAGCGGTCACCCACCTTGGCAGGTAACCGCTTTTTCTCACGCCCGCTATCAACTCAACGCTGACGGCTGTTTCAACGCACTGTAGCTGACATGCAGCGGGTCTTAAACCGTCTGTCAGGCCAGATACTTCTTGAACCACTCCAGCGTTCTATCCCACGCCAGCCTGGCCGCAGCCTCGTCATAACGGGGGGTGGAATCATTGTGAAAGCCATGATTGACCTTGGGATAGACATAGGCCTCGTAGACCTTGCCGTCTGCCTTCAAGGCAGCCTCATAGGCAGGCCAGCCTTCGTTGATGCGAGTATCCAGCTCGGCGTAGTGCAACAGCAATGGCGCCTTGATACGCGCCACATCTTCCGCCTTGGGCTGACGACCATAGAATGGCACCGCAGCAGCCAGCTCCGGATAGGCCACTGCTGCTGCGTTGGCGACGCCACCGCCGTAGCAGAAACCAGTGATGCCCACCTTGCCGGTACTGGACTCATGCTTCAGCAGGAATTCAATGGCGGCGAAGAAGTCATTCATCAGTTTGGTCGGATCAACCTGCTGTTGCAGCTCGCGGCCCTTGTCGTCATTACCGGGATAGCCGCCTACTGAACTCAGCCCGTCGGGCGCCAGCGCTATATAACCGGCTTTGGCAACCCGTCGTGCAACGTCTTCGATATAGGGGTTCAGACCACGGTTTTCATGCACCACCACCACAGCAGGCACCTTACCTGTCAGTTTGGCTGGCATCACCAGATAACCCCTCACTTCGCCGTGGCCGTTGGGTGAGGAGTAGGTAATGTACTGCGGCAGAATATCAGGGTCGGTGAACTCCACCTGCTGCGCCAGTGCATAGTTCGGGCTCAGGGTTGCCAGCAGCGACACCGCCGTAGCGCCACCGATGGCGTACTGGGTGGCGCGGTCGAGAAACTCGCGGCGGGAAATCTTGCCGTGAGCGTAGTAGTCGTAAAGCTCCAACAATTCCTGAGGAAAATCCTGTGCAGTAAGACGGCTCATCCGCTTCTCCTGTTATCACCTGTTGCAGGGGGCCGCCCTGCTACGGTCACTCATGTCCAGCACGATCACCCTGCGAAGTGATTCGCACAGCTGATCGCGTCAGCCTCCTCTGGCGTACATCACCCTTCACTTTTCGCTGCCTTTTCGTAGGCAGCAAAGAGATCGGCAACAAGAACACCGTTAATCGTCATGCCTGTCATGTTGGCATCAGCAATCTGTACGTTGGACAGGTTCAGATTGCGCAGCGACACACCCGACATATTGATGTTGTGAAATGTGGCATCGCTCAGATTGATGTTCTCGAAGGTACTGCTGGCGAGATTGGCATTGGTGAAGACACAGGCGTGCAGATTGCAGTCCTCAAATCGGGCCTGCTTCAGCACAGCCCAATAGGATGAGTGACTGAGATCCACCCCGTTGAAGGAGGACTCTCTCATGTCACATCCTGAAAATTCATACCCTTTGAACTGCGCGTCAGGAAAAGGATTTTTGCTCTCAGACATTCTGCCCTCCTTGTTTGCCAACTGCCCCGCACCAGAGCCGTGCTCGCGAGATCACGCACTGGCTGCTGTGCCCACTGCGGTTGTTGATAAGGCTAGACGGACAGAATCACAATTTACACCGTTCAACCTTTATCGAAACAATAAGAAAACATTATGACCATCAGGCCAGATCCACCCATACCGCGCCGTCACGGCCTGATCGCACCGCACAGTCAATAAAACGCATTCCCTCCACACCGTCCTCAATACCCGGTAGCAAGGCCGACAGTGCCACTTCACCTGTCTGCTGGTAATGGCGGATCGCCGTTGCGGTATCCCGGTAGAGCGAGGCGAAGGCCTCCAGATACCCTTCCGGATGGCCAGCAGGCACCCGGCACTCTGCACGGGACATAGCCGTTGCCCCGGCACCGCCGCGGGTCAGCAGTTGAGCAGGTCCGCCATAAGGGGTGAACCACAGCTGATTGGGATGCTCCTGTGACCACTCCAGCCCACCCTTGTCTCCGTAAAGACGGATATCCAGACGGTTCTCACATCCGGCAGCGACCTGGCTGGCCCACAGCGTGGCGCGGGCGCCTCCGCGCATCCGCAGCAGTATCTGCACGTTGTCATCCAGCGTGCGCCCGGCGACAAAACTACTCATCTCGGCACACAGCGAAGCCGTCTTCAGCCCGCTGATATAACTCAGTAGCTGATAGGCATGGGTACCAATGTCACCAATGCAGCCTCCTGCACCGGAGCGCGCAGGATCGGTGCGCCAGCTGGCCTGCTTGTTACCACTTTGCTCCAGCGGCTCGGTCAGCCAGTCCTGGGTATAGTTGACCTGCGCTACCCGCAAAGTACCGAGTTGTCCGCTAACCACCATTTCCCGTGCCTGCCTCACCATGGGGTAACCGGTATAGGTATGCGTCAGGACAAACAGGGCTTTATGCTGCTGACTCAGCTGTAACAGCGCCTCTGCCTCCTGCAGCGTAGCCGTCATCGGCTTGTCGCAGATCACATGAATCCCTGCCTGCAGAAAAGCCCTGGCTACCGGGAAATGCAGATGGTTCGGCGTGACAATAGCGACGGCCTCAATGCCGTCTTCACGCTCGCTTTCCTGTTGGGCCATCACCTCGAAATCACTGTAGATACGGGCTTGCTCCAGCCCCAGTGCAAGGCCGGAGGCCAGCGCACGCTCAGGCGTTGACGACAGTGCTCCGGCGACCAGCTCAAACTGGTCGTCAATGCGTGCGGCGATACGATGAACGGCGCCGATAAAGGCATCCTGACCACCGCCTACCATGCCCAGACGGATACGTGGTTTAGTCATGGGTTATCTCCCCTGCGTCTGATTACAACCCCAGAATGGCCCGATTGCGTCCACGGTCAGTCGCCGCACCGGCAAAGTCATCAAAGGCTTTCTCCGTGACCCGAATAATATGATCGCGGATGAAGGCAGCCCCTTCGCTTGCACCGTCTTCGGGGTGTTTGAGGCAGCACTCCCACTCCAGAACCGCCCAGCCATCAAAATCCATGGCTGCCAGCCGCGAAAAGATCGCCTTGAAGTCGACCTGGCCGTCACCCAGCGAGCGGAAGCGCCCCGGCCGCTGCAGCCAGTCCTGATAGCCACCGTATACGCCGCTGCGGCCGTTGCCATTGAGTTCGGCATCCTTGACATGGAACATCTTGACCCGCTCGCCGTAGATATCGAGAAAGGCCAGATAATCCAGCGCCTGCAGCACGAAGTGGCTTGGGTCATACAGGATGTGACAGCGCGGATGCTGATCCACCGCCGCCAGAAAACGCTCGAAGGTGGCGCCGTCGTGCAGGTCTTCACCGGGATGAATCTCGTAACACAGATCGACGCCCTGCTCATCAAAGGCATCCAGAATGGGCCGCCAGCGCTGCCCCAGCTCAGCAAAACCTTCCTCTACCAGCCCGGCCGGACGCTGTGGCCAGGGGTAGAGAAACGGCCACAGCAACGCACCGGAAAAGGTAGCGTGAGCCTGCAGGCCCAGCCGCCGCGAGGCTTTTGCCGCCAGCTTCAGTTGCTGCACTGCCCACGTCTGACGTTCTGCCGGTTTGCCACGCAGAGACTCAGGCGCAAAGGCATCAAACAGCGTGTCGTACACCGGATGCACCGCGACCAGCTGCCCCTGCAGGTGGGTAGACAACTCGGTGATGACAATGCCGTGTTCCGCTGCACTCCCTGTGACCTCATCACAGTAGGTCTGTGATTCCGCCGCCAGCGCCAGATCAAACAGGCGGGCATCATTGCTCGGCAACTGAACCCCTTTGAAGCCCTTGTCAGCGGCCCACTGGCAGATGGCCGCCAGAGAGTTGAAGGGAGGCTGGTCTCCGGCAAACTGGGCCAGAAAGATGGCCGGTCCTTTGATGGTTTTCATCGCAATTCCTCCGTCAGTGAGGCTGGCGCAGCAAGGCGCGGGCAGCCTGAGGATCAAGGGCAGGCGGACGCTCACAGTACGTCTGCAGCTCGACAAACTGACCCGTTTCACCGGATTCAAGAATGGCCGTCATCACCTCGATGCCATGCAGCGTGCGTGACAGCGAACAGCGTGGTTCCTCGCCCTGTAACAGCGCCTGCGCCATTTCGGCCAGCCCTGCGGTGCGATAGTTAGCGAACTTCGGTGCCTCTGCCGGATAGTTGGGCGGACTGAACGGGTGATCCCAGGGTTGCAGCAGCTGGGCCTCGCCACTGCGCTCGGTGTAACGCACATCACCACCAAAGAAGTTGGGGTCCGGCACATAGATCGACCCTTCGCTGCCATACAGCTCCATATTGCCGTGACGATGCGCCCAGACATCCCAGCTGGCGCCCAGGGTGACGGTGGCACCGTTGTGGAACTGCAACAGGGCGTGAATGGTAGTCGGGGTTTCCACCTCAATCAGCTGACCTTTGCGTGGCTCACTGCTGATCACCCGCTGCTTGCTGGGAATGGCACTGATGGCGGCCACCCGTTTGACTGGCCCGATCAGATTGATCAGGTTGGCGATGTAGTAAGGCCCAAGGTCAAGTACGGGGCCGCCGCCATGCTTGAAGAAGAAGTCAGGGTTAGGATGCCAGTGCTCCATACCATGGCTCATCACATGGCAGGTACCGCCCACAATGGTTCCCAGCCTGCCGCTGTCGATCAGATCACGCGCCTGCTGATGAGCACCACCGAGGAAGGTGTCCGGTGCACAGCCAACCGCCAGTCCGCGGGCCGTGGCGGCCTGCTGCAGGGCCAGCCCCTGTTCCAGCTCCAGCACAAGCGGCTTCTCCGAGTACACATGCTTGCCTGCTTCGAGAATAGCCATAGACACATCAAAGTGGGCTGCCGGTACAGTCAGATTGATGATGATGTCGATATCCGTGCTGGCCAGCAGCGCGTCGATACTGCGCGAGGCGATGCCAAACTCCCGGGCACGGGCTTCAGATGCCGCACTGCTCAGGTCGGCACAGGCGCGCATTTCTATGCCGCGAAACAGCGGTGCCAGCTTGAGGTAGGCAGCGGAGATATTGCCGCAGCCGATAATGCCCACGCCCAGCACGCGTTCCTGCCCGGCGCTCTGGCTGCCATTGATGTTCCCCTGAGGATGACTGTGGTTGGTCATGATTCCGTGTCCTTATCAAAATGCTCAGATCAAAGTGGCTTGGGTCAAAGTGCATGGGCAGTGCTGAGCGAACGGGCAGCAAAACGCGCCAGATCGCTGGGGTTGTCGTGCTCCATGACAAACACCCTGGCAGGCGTGGCCTGCAGTGCCCGCCAGAGGGTTGACCAGTCCATGACGCCATGACCCAGATCGGCCCAGCCGTCTTCCTCACGGCATTCACCCACCGCGGCAATATCCTTCAGATGGGCAGCGCAGATACGGCCACCGTACTCACTGATCCAGTGCAGCGGGTTGGCACCGCCGCGTACCACCCAGGCCACATCGACCTCCCATTGCATGCCAGGTGCACCTTCCAGCAGTAACGCCATGGGGATACCACCGTCCGGCAGCGCTTTCAGTTCAAAATCATGGTTGTGCCAGGCAAAGCCGAAGCCCTCCTGCTTAAGCTGCTGAGCCACCTGCTCCAGCTCTGCGGCAAAGGCCAGCCAGCCCTCGCTGTCGGTGGGTCGGGCATCGGGCAGCAGATAGGGGCAGATCACCGTATGCATGCCCAGTGTGCGGGCGATATGCACGGCATCGGCAAAGTGATTCTTCAGCATGTCCCAGCCGAAGTGCCCTGTCGGCATGGTCAAGCCCGACGCCTGTAGTGCCTGCTGCAGCTCATCCAGCTGTGGATACAGGCCGCCATAGCCCTCCACCTGGCGGTAGCCTGTTTTTGCCAGCAGTTGCAGGGTCTGCGCCAGTGGGGGGAAGTTACGGGCGCTGTACAGTTGAAAAGACCAATCCGCCATGATGATTTCCTCGATGGCATCGCCCTCAGGCGACGCTTGTTATTGTTGGTTAGAAATGAGGCTCGCTCTCAGATTCGCTCACCGCTGCGAGCGTCAAAGCAGGATGCCCGCGCCGGGTCAAAACCGATCAGCAGCCGGTCTCCCGGTTTCAGATTCAGCTCGGTATCCGTACGGAAGGAAAAGGCCTGCCCTGCCAAACGGGTCCAGGCCAGGGTATCGCTGCCCATAGGCTCGACGATCTCTACCCCGACCTCCTGGCAGACAGGCAAGGCAGTGGCGGCCTCACCCACCACCACATGCTCTGGTCGCACCCCCAGCTCCACCGCCTTGCTGCCGGCCAGATCGGCACAAAACGGATAGTGGGTCAGCGGCACGCTCAGCCCGGCCAGTGCGCTGTCCGCGATAAACCAGGGCTGGCTGTCCTGCAGCTGCAGCTGTCCCTGCAGGAAGTTCATGCCGGGGGAGCCGATAAACCCGGCCACAAAGCGATTGACCGGCTTGTTGTAGATGGTCTGCGGCGTGTCCAGTTGCTGGATCACCCCCTCCTTCATGATGGCTATGCGGTCTGCCAGGGTCAGCGCTTCAATCTGGTCATGGGTGACATAGATCATGGTGTTATTGAGCTGCTGATGCAGACGCTTGATCTCCACCCGCAGCTCGGTACGCAACTTGGCATCGAGGTTGGACAGCGGCTCATCGAACAGGAATACATCCACGTCACGCACCAGTGCCCGGCCAATGGCCACCCGCTGCCGCTGTCCACCAGACAGTGCTGCAGGCTTGCGCTGCAGCAAGGGGGTGAGGTGCAGCATCTCTGCCGCCTTGCTGACCCGGCGCTGAATTTCCTGCTTGTCGACCCCTGCGACCTTGAGCGCAAAAGACAGGTTCTTTTCCACCGTCATCTGCGGATACAGAGCATACGACTGGAACACCATGGCGATATCACGGTCCTTGGGTTCTTCCCAGGTCACATCACGGTCATTGATCAGAATCTGACCGTCGGTGACATCCAGCAACCCGGCGATGCAGTTCAGTAGTGTGGATTTGCCACAACCGGAAGAGCCCAGCAGCACCAGAAACTCGCCCTTGTGAATGTTCAGATTGAGGGAGCGCAGCACCCGCACGCCGTCAAAGGCCAGATCAAGATCGCGAATGGCGACGCTGTAAGGGTTATCCGCGCGGGCAGCCGTTGAGAGATGAGTCATGAGTCGTTCTCCTGTTCGCAGCAGTGATCAGCCTTTGACGGCACCGGAAGCAATACCCCGTACGAAGTACTTGCCTGACAGCAGATACACGGCCAGAGGCACCGCCGCCGTCAGCATGGTGGCTGCCATGTTGACGTTGTACTCACGCACACCGTAGGTCGTGGTGACGATATTGTTCAGCTGCACTGTCATCGGCAGATTGTCGGAGCCTGCAAAGATCAGCCCCAGCAGGTAGTCGTTCCAGATATTGGTAGTCTGCAGAATGACGGCGACGATGATGATAGGTACCGCCAGCGGCAGCATGATCTGCAGAAATATCTGCCAGAACCCGGCACCGTCGATGCGTGCTGCCTTGAACAGCTCGCCGGGCAGGGAGGCGAAGTAGTTACGGAACAACAGGGTCATGATCGGCATGCCGAACATGGTGTGTACCAGAATGATGCTGGTCAGGGTGCCGTACAGACCGACTTCCCGGAAGCCGATAATCATCGGGTAGATCACCACCTGATAAGGCACAAAGGCGCCGAATACCAGCATGCCGAACAGCATGTTGGCCCCCTTGAAACGCCAGAACGACAGGGCGTAACCATTGATGGAGCCGATCAGGATCGACAGCGCCACACTGGGCAGCGTGATCTTGATGGAGTTGAAAAAGCCGGCCTGAATGCCTTCACAGGTCACCCCGGTACAGGCCTGCGACCAGGCTTTGATCCAGGCGGCAAAGGTGGGGTCACCGGGCAGACTGAACAGCTGGCCGAGGCGAATTTCCGGCATGCCTTTCATGGAGGTGATGATCATCACGTACAGCGGAATGGCGAAAAACAGTGCCGAGAGCAGCAGGAAGCCATAGATACCGAGACGGCCATAGCGTTGCTGCGTACGGCGACGGCTGGCAGGTTTAGGCTGCACGCTGTCCGTTTGCCCCAGCTGTCGCAGGGCAGCGGTCGCCAGCGCTTCAGCGGCGCGCTCGTCCACCTGCGTCTCTTCAACAGCGGTTGCTCTCACTGCCACCGCTGCCGTACTGCGACGTCGGCCCCGGGGGGAGGCCGAGCGCGGTGTTACTGCTGCACGCCCGATCAGGCTGGAATGGGTCATCCCATCGATTTTGGCCATGGTCGTTATCCTTGTTGTGGCTTGGGGTCGGTCGATAATCTTCTGCGCAACACGCAGCAGCTCACGACTCAACACTCAGGGACGCGCACCGCGGCGCACATACTCGTTATAGACCCAGGGTCCCACCAGCAGCAGAATCGGCAACAGCATCATGGTGGCTGCAGCCATCCCCTGCCCGGCATTGCCGCGCTCGGTGATGTAATCGATCACGAACTTGGCAGGCACCTCTGTCGAAATGCCGGGGCCACCGCCGGTCTGCGCCACGATCAGGTCATACACCTTGACCACACTGGCGCCGAGCAGCACCACCGAGGTCACCACCACCGGCCGCATCATCGGCAGCACAATGAACAGATAGGTCTGCCAGGTGGGGATGCCATCGACCCGTGCCGCCTTCCAGATATCGCTGTCGATACCCCGCAGGCCCGCCAGCATCAGGGCCATGATCAGCCCCGAGGATTGCCAGGCGGCAGCGATGATGACGCCATAGATGGCAAAATCAGGGTCGGTCAGCGGGGCAAAACTGAAGCTGCTCCAGCCCCAGCTGCGCACCTCGTTCTGGATGCCCAGACTGGGCTCCAGCATCCACTGCCAGACCAGCCCGGTCACCACGAAAGACATGGCATAGGGATAGAGAAAGACGGTACGGAAGGCACTTTCCATCCGCACTTTCTGATCCATCAGCACCGCCAGCAGAAAGCCGACCAGCAGACAGATGGCAATAAACAGCACACCAAAGATCAGCAGATTCTCCACCGATGCCAGCCAGCGGCTGGTGTGCCAGAGGCGACCAAACTGATCGAAGCCGACAAAATCAAAGGTCGGGAAGCGCTTGGTTCTGGTAAAGGCCAGCACCACCGAATACACCACACAGACCACGAAGATACCGATGGCCGTCAGGGCCATGGGCGTGGTTGCCAGCAGCGGACGCCACTGCCAGCGTTTGCGGGCAGCGCCTGCCCGCCCGGACTGAGATGCAGATGAAGACATAGGGCTCCCCCCTGATAGCGGGGCCAGCGTACCGGCCCGTCATACTCAGAACGTATTCACCATCGGCGATCCTCTGGCCCTGCGGCGTTGCACACCGTGCAGGGCTCTGTCGCAGATGGGTGAACGCTCTCAGTCAGCGTCGCCGATAATCCCGACAAAGCGTTGCTGGGCGGCATCCACCGTCATATCTGGCGTACTCCAGTATTCCGTCAGGAGATCTTCGATCTGCCCGCGGGTATCAGGGGTAATAAAGAGGGCATAGCCCTGCACAATGGCATCAGGTCGCTGCAGCAGCGCCAGCCCCTTCTTGATGCAGGCATCGGCCAGACTCATGTCCACATCATCACGAATGGGCAGTGACCCCTTGGCGTTGTTGAACAGCGTCTGTACCCGTGCGTCCACCAGCATGGAAGCCAGCTTGAACTGTGCCTGAGTGACTGCCGGGTCGCTCTGTTTGGGGAAGATAAAGACGTCACCATTGGTCGTCAGATAAGGCTCAGGGGAAGGGCCGGGAATGCAGTCATAGTCCTCACCCGGCTGTTTACCGGCCAGCACGAACTCACCGCGCGCCCAGTCACCCATGACCTGAGCCGCCGCTTTGCCAGTGATGACCAGATTGGTGGTGTCGTTCCAGTTGCGGCCGGCCATGCCCTGATCGGTGTACTGGCGCAGCTCACCCATGGTTTCAAACACCTTGCGTACCGCGCTGCCTCCGGCAACATCGGCATTCTTGTCACGCCAGACCTGATACCAGACATCCTTACCCGCCATGCCCAGCAACATGTCGCGAAACAGCAGAAACTCCTGCCAGGGCTGACCACCCTGCGCCAGCGGAATAAAGCCCGCCGCCTTGATTTTGGGAGCAGACTCTAGAAAGTCCTGCCAGGTCGTAGGCTCGGTGACACCAGCCTGCTGATAGACCTTGCGGTTAACCCAGATCCATTGTTCCGAGTGCAGATTGACGGGCACGCAGTAGACTTTGCCGTCTTTCTGGCAGGGTCCGAAGATAGCGGGAGGCCGGATAAACGAAGCCCACTGCTCTTTGTCAGCCACACTGCTCAAATCCTGCAGCAGACCAGCATTGATCAGCTCTTCAAACTGGCGTGAAGTATTGAACTGCGCGGCTCCCGGCGGCGTACCACCAAAGATGCGCTGATAGGCCACGGCACGGGCATTCTCACCCTGAGCAATGGCACTGTCTTTCCATTTGTCAGCCCCCAGCTGGTCAAACTCCCTGGCCAGCACGGACACCGCCGCCTGCTCACCGCCAGAGGTCCACCAGTGAATCACTTCAAGATCGGCAGCCTGTGCAGGCAGTTGCCAGAGGGCTGCAGACAGGGCTGCAGCCAGTGGAATCGTGTATTTCATATTTTTATTGTCTCCACGAGTACGCTTCAGATTGTGGTGTTATTGCCGGATCGGTAATCCCCGTTGTGATGTGATGTCCTGACCATTACAGCCCCGGTGCGCCTGCCGGAAACACGGGCCAGAACGGTGTTTGCGCTACCTCACCAGCGCCTGAGCTGATCAGAAATCGACCTTTTCAAACATAATGAAATCGATTACATTTCACTTCAAATAAAAATGTAATTGATTACATTGCAGGAGAAACCATAGATTTCACCCATTCTGACTGTCAAGCGCAGTTCCACGCCAAAACCACAGAAGAGCCTGGAAAAGCTGGAAAAACTGAACGGATACAACAAGATAAAAACTAAAAAAATTTTGAGGGCGCAACCGTGAAGAACAAAGCCGCAACAGTGCAGGATGTGGCTCGCGCTGCCGGGGTCTCCACCGCCACCGTCAGCCGTGCCATCAATGAGCCCGACAAGGTCTCGGAAGAGACCCGCCAGCGTGTGGCTGACGCTATCGCCGCCACCCGTTATACCCTGAACGAAGCCGCACGCAGCCTGCGTATGAATCGCTCACGGATGCTGCTGGTGACCGTGCCGGACATCGGCAACCCTTACTTTTCGCTGCTGCTGGCTGGCATGGAAGAGACCGCCAGCCAGCAGGGATATAACCTGCTGATCGCCAATACCAACTGTGATCCCGGCGTAGAGCACCGGCTGTACGATTACGTGCGCAGCAACCGTGCCGACGGCATTCTGATTCTCGATGGCACCCTGCCCTCGCTGGGAGAGCAGCACGATACTGCTCTGCCACCGGTAGTGGTGGTCAGTGAACGTATCGAAGGGGCTGAGCTGCCTACCGTGTGTGTCGATAACACTGCCGCACTGGCCAGTGCCACCCGCCACCTGCAACAGCTTGGGCACCGCCGTATCGGCCATCTGTGCGGTCCGCTGGCGAACGTGCTGACCAAGGAACGTCTGGCCGGGTTCAGGCAAGCCATGGCCGATGCCGAGCTGCCGGTCGCTGACAGCTGGGTATACAGCGGTGATTTCTCCATGGATGCCGGTGCAGCTGCGGCCCGGCAGTGGCTTGACCAGAGCGAACGCCCAACCGCCATCACCTGTGCCAACGATGAGCTGGCCTTCGGTTTTATTGATGAAGTGCGCCGCCAGGGGATCCGCGTACCTGAGCAGGTATCAGTTGTGGGGTTTGACGATATTCAGTTCGCTGCCCGCTTCTATCCCGCGCTGACCACCATCCATCAGCCCCGCAAGGAAATTGGCCGGCAGGCGGCTGCCCTGTTGCTGGATCTGATCAATCAGCCGGGTAAGGTCAAAAAGCAGGAAATTGTGCTGGAGACAGAACTGGTGATCAGGGAAAGTACGGCAGCACCTGTGGATCAGTGACGACACCACACAGAACTCATCAGCTCAGCCACTCCAGCCCGTCGTAAGGCTGCTCCCTCAGCGCTGCCAGACGGCTGTTCAGGTCGCCGACATGCACTTCCAGTTTGTGGCCATCCGGGTCCAGAAAATACAGCGACTCACCTTCACTGCGGTTGTCTTTCCACAATGGCACCTGTCGCTCCTTCAACAGCGCCCGCATGCCCGGCAGCTCGTGGGCTTCGATGCTGAAGGCGTAATGGGTGTAATCCTGCGCCGGGCAGACCTGATCAAGCGACAGACAAAGCCACAGCTCCCCCTGCTGCAGATAGGCGCCCCGCTGCCATTTGACTCTGGGCACACAGCCCAGCACCTCCACGTAGAAGCTCAACGAGCGCTGCACATCACTGACCGCCAGCGTCAGATGATTAAGTCCACTGGGCATGCTGCCTCCTGAAGCCATTGATTCAACAAAGTAACCTGACTGGCAAAAATAACCTGACTGGCAAAAGTACAACTGCCGGGGAAATTGACAAGTCCTCAGTGCGCTGTCTTCGCTGCCGGACACTGTCCATCGCTCCGCGGCACCTTGCCGAACGACTGAGAAGAGATTAGCCTCAACACTTATTTAAGATATTAATTTAAATAAATTTACATAATTAACCTCAGCGAAAAGGACGCCAGTGATGCCTCCCTCTCCCCCTCCTCCTGCTTTGCGCGGCCTCTGGCTGATTGTGCTGCTGGCAGCGCTGCAGGCCTTCGGCCCGCTGTCTATTGATATGTATCTGGCGGGGCTGCCGGCCATAGCTGCAGACCTCCAAACGGATGCCAGCCAGACCCAGCTGACCATCAGCGCTTTTCTGCTTGGTCTGTTTGGCGGCATGCTGCTGTATGGCCCGCTGTCTGACAAATACGGCCGGCGCCCGCTGCTTCTGCTCGGCATTGCCCTCTATGCCGTCGCCTGCCTTGGCTGTCTGCTGGCACACAGCATTGAGCAGCTGATTGCCCTGCGCATTGTGCAGGCACTGGGCGGTGCGGCTGCAGCGGTACTGGGGCGCGCGATAGTGCGTGATCTGTTTGCGCTCAGTGAAGCGGCCCGCATCCTGTCACTGATGCATCTGGTGACCATGCTGGCCACCCTCGCAGCACCGGTACTGGGTGGCTATCTGATGCTGGCGCTGGGCTGGCGCGCCCTGTTCGCCGTGTTGCTGCTGTTTGCCCTGCTCACCGGGCTGGCGGTATGGCGCTTTATTCCGGAAACCCATCACGGTGATGCGCGGCAAGCCAGCCTGCTCAGTGTTTTCCGTGCCTATGGGCAGATTGGCAGGCAGCGCATGGCCCTCGGCTATATTCTGTGCAACTCGCTGTCTTTTGCCGGCATGTTCGCCTATATCACCGCCTCGCCCTTCGTCTATATCGACTACTTTGGCGTGCTGCCCCAGCACTATGGCTGGCTGTTCGGTCTGAATATTCTGGGCGTCATCGTGCTGGTCAGCCTTAACGCCCGACTGGTGGGTAAGGTCGGCCCCGAACGGATGCTGGTTTATGGCACCCGCCTGTCAGCCTTCTCGGGCATGCTGCTGATCATCTGTGGTCTGACCGGTATGGGTGGCCTGCCGCTGCTGGTGCTCGGGTTACTGGGCTATGTCAGCGTGACCGGACTCATCGGCAGCAACTGCATGGCCAGTCTGCTGGCGCACTTTCCCCATCAGGCTGGCGCGGCAGCAGGGATAACCGTCGCCACCCAGTTTGGTCTGGGTGCTCTGGCCAGTTCTGTCACCAGCGGGCTGCATGACGGGACGCCATTGCCTATGACGTTGCTGGTAGGCGGGTGTGCCATGGGTTGTATGGCCGCCCTCTGGCTGACCTTTCAGCCCACTGCCGTGCCCCATAGCACAGCAGCCACAACCACGGCGAAAGAGGCTCCGCACGACAGATAACACACCAGCGCACTGACCACGACCAAAGGCTAAGCCCGATCGCCGCTGGAAACTGAAAAGTACAAGTGATCCTTCGGAACGCACATTCACCCACAGTGCCGGGCTGGCAATAATTCTCCTCAACGCCGGACAGCACCGCGGCCTCCTCAGGCAGCGGCAGGCCAGACCGAATGACTCCGGCCGCACTCAAATAACGATAACGAGAGAGAAGCCCGCGATGAAAAAGCACAACCCGCTGTTGCAAGACCTCAAGGCGATACTGCCCGCCATTGCTGCCAACGCCGAGCACACCGAACAGCTGCGGAAAGTACCGCAGGAAAATATTGACCTGCTCAAGCAGGTTGGCCTGCATCGCGCCTTCCTGCCCAAAGCGTACGGTGGTCTGGAAATCTCCCTGCCGGAATTTACCGACTGTATCGCCGCGCTGGCCGGCGCCTGCTGCAGCACCGCCTGGGCCTTCAGCCTGCTGTGCACCCATAACCATCAGCTGGCCATGTTCCCCAAAGAAACTCAGGATGAAGTGTGGAAAGACAACCCCGATGCCACCGCCTGCTCCAGCATTGCGCCCTTCGGCCAGTATGAAGAGGCCGAAGGCGGTATCCGTTTCACCGGCGACATGCGCTGGAGCAGCGGCAGTGACCATGCCGAATGGGCCATCGTCGGCTTCAACCGTCAGGTTGGTGAGCAGAAGGTCTACTGCTTTGCCGTGATTCCCGCCAGTGACTATCAGATTGAAGATGACTGGCATGCCATGGCAATGAAAGGCAGCGGTACGAAGACGCTGCAGATTCGCAATGCCTTCGTCCCCGAGCACCGCATTCAGGTTGCCAAAGACATGATGGAAGGCCGTTCTGCCGGTTTCGGTCTGTACCCGGACAGCAAGATCTACTTCACCCCCTATCGTCCCTACTTTGCTTCCGGCTTCGCTGCCATGAGTCTGGGCGTGGCTGAACGTATGCTGGAAGTTTTTCGCGAGGTGACCCGGAACCGGGTGCGTGCCTACACCGGCGCCAGAGTAGGCGCTGCGACACCGGCACTGATGCGACTGGCAGAATCGACCCATCAGGTGAAAGCAGCGCGGGCCTTCCTTGAAGCCACCTGGGAGGAGCACCGCGAGCACGGTGAACAACATCAGTATCCCAGCCGCGAAACGCTGGCCTACTGGCGCACCAATCAGGCCTATGCGGTGAAGATGTGCATTCAGGCCGTTGATCGCCTGTTTGAGGCCATCGGCGGCAATAACTGGTTCAACGACAAGGAAGCCCAGCGGCTGTTTCGTGATGTGCACATGACCGGCGCTCATGCCTACACCGATTACGACGTCTGTGCGCAGATTCTGGGTCGGGAATTGATGGGGCTGGAGCCTGATCCTTCACTGCTGTAAGAGCCCATTGACGATCTGTCTACAGCAACTGCCGACGTGAAAGCGCTGGCTACCGAGCTTCCCAGTTATTGCGAGACACCCCGATGATCAGCGAATTCGACTCCAAAGCCTTCCGCCGAGCCCTCGGCAACTTTGCCACTGGCGTGACAGTGATTACCGCGGCCACTGCCGATGGCCAGAAAACCGGCGTCACCGCCAATAGTTTCAATTCTGTGTCCCTTGAGCCACCACTGATTCTGTGGAGTATCGATAAGCGCTCCAACAGCTACAGCATCTTCGAACAGGCCAGTCACTTTGCGGTCAATATTCTGGCCGCCAACCAGATGGACCTGTCTAACCACTTTGCCCGTCCGCGGGAAGATAAGTTCGCCGGTATTCAGTACGAGGCCGGTCTGGGTGACGCACCGCTGCTGCCGGAATGCGCGGCGCAGTTCCAGTGTGAGCGCTATCAGATTATTGATGGCGGTGATCACTGGATTCTGCTGGGCAAGGTAGTGGCCTTTAATGATGCCGGGCGGGCACCGCTGCTTTATGTGCAGGGCAGCTATGCCGTCTCCATGCCCCATACTAGTCTGCCCGGCAAGGAACCAGCAGCGAGAGTAATGGAAGCCGGGCTGGAAAGCCGCCTGCACCACAACCTCTACTACCTGATGACTCAGGCACTGCGTGTTTATCAGGAAGACTATCAGCCCCGTCAGCTGGCCACCGGCCTGCGCACCAGTGAAGCCCGAATGCTGATGGTGCTGGAGCGTGACCGCTGTCTGAAGCTGGATGCCCTGAGCCGTGAGGTCAATATGCCGGCCAGTGCGGTGGAAGCCGCCGCGACCATCCTGCAACAGCAGGAGCTGATCGGCTGCCATGAAGACAAGTTCGCCCTGACCGCCCGCGGCATCGCCCAGGCTGAAACCCTGTGGCAGATTGCGCAGGAAGAGGAGGAACGCATGTTCGCCGGCCTGTCAGAGCAGCAACTGGACGACTTCCGCGACATGCTGAAAACGCTGATCAGCCGCTGAGCACGCGCCAATCAAAGAATAAGAGGACCACTCCATGGGCACCCTGGCACTTGCCGCAAAGATTACCCACGTCCCGTCCATGTACCTGTCGGAACTGGACGGCCCGCAAAAAGGCTACCGTCAGGCGGCTATCGACGGCCATATTGAAATTGGCCGCCGCTGCCGGGAGCTGGGCGTCGACACCATCGTGGTGTTCGATACTCACTGGCTGGTCAATGCCGGTTATCACATCAACTGTGCGCCACATTTCAAGGGCAACTACACCAGCAACGAGTTGCCACACTTTATCAGCAACATGCCTTTTGAATACGACGGCAATACCGATCTGGGCCAGATACTGGCAGAGCGCTGCCGCCACTGGGGAGTCGACACCCAGGCCCATCACGCCACCTCCCTTGACCCGGAATACGGCACGCTGGTGCCTATGCGTTACATGAACGAAGACCGCCACTTCAGGGTGATTTCCGTATCCGCGCTGTGCACCGTGCACTATCTGGATGACTCTGCCCGCCTCGGCTGGGCCATGCGCGAAGCCGTAGAAAAGTATTACGACGGCACCGTGGCCTTCTTTGCCAGCGGCTCACTGTCCCACCGCTTTGCCCAGAATGGTCAGGCACCTGACTATGCCAACCGCATCTGGAGCCCCTTTCTGGAAACCCTCGACCATGAAGTAGTGGAGATGTGGCAGCGTGGTGACTGGCAGACATTCT
This sequence comes from Pokkaliibacter sp. MBI-7, assembly GCF_029846635.1. Lineage (NCBI taxonomy): Bacteria > Pseudomonadati > Pseudomonadota > Gammaproteobacteria > Oceanospirillales > Balneatrichaceae > Pokkaliibacter > Pokkaliibacter sp. MBI-7. The sequence continues at coordinate 1,715,692 of NZ_JARVTG010000002.1, forward strand.
GCGACATGCTGCCGGAATATGCCGTCAAGGGGCACGGCGAAGGCTTTATGCACGATACTGCCATGCTGCTGGGAGCACTGGGCTGGTCAGATTACCGGGGACAGGCCGACGTGATCACGCCCTACTTCGGCAGCTCTGGCACCGGCCAGATCAATGCGGTCTTCCCGGTGACGCCACAAAGTGGTGCTGCGATCCCCTCTGCCGTAGCGTCAGTACAATCAGCACGACACAGCAAACAGGGTCGGTTGTGATGATTTGAAAGTGGGAGGTTATGCCGGGCGCTGAATAACCCACTCCTGCAGTTCACTGCGGGAGTGAGCCACGGCACAGCGGCTACTGTCGCTTTGATGCCAGCCAGTCATCGAAATCACATCCACGCGCCACGCCGCGATATTCAATCCAGGCATGTAAAACATGCTGGTAGTAGCCGAGATCAAGGCCAAATCGGGATTTACAAGAATCAAGCTGAGCGTTGTTTGCGATCAGCCCCTGGCACTCCGCAATCATTGCCAGGCACACGTCTTCCTTGACCAGCAATACGTCCGGTAACTCATGCATCGCATAATCCAGTGAGTTCAGGATATCCTCCATTAACAACTGGCAGGCTTCACTGTTTTCGTTATCTTCCTTAAGAATATTTCGCAATATCTGTTGTGGATCATTCCCCATCAATTCAAATACACCAGCAAAGCCATAGGCTTTATATGCCCACAGCCTGTATTTTGGAGAACCTTCTTTTACCTTCCGACTCAGCACCGGAAATACCTTATTCCATATCACTGGGTGCTGAATAGGAATGGCATTCAGCCCTTTGTCAAAGTACGCAGTACAAAGCGCCTCAACATATTTTCCCAGGGATTCCTCATTAAGAGAGGTGATATACCTGACTCGCTCATTTAACTTCAGCGTCCAGACCTTCTTGATGCCTGAACTCCGCGCAGCGAGATACTCTCCCCAGTCATCCATCGACTTTCCTTGATTTCATCAGTTCAGAATACTTTCCTATTCTTAATGGCTTTGTTGCATAAATAGATGTCAGCATATAAGACCCCTTACCCCAGATGATCTTATGGCATGCGCACCGTCATCGACGTCCCGAGCCGGGTAAAGCGACTCAATATTGCCGCCCGCACCTGAAGCTCGGCGACCTGCCGGTCAAAATCCCTTGCCATCCCGCGTTCACCCAGCCGCTTGAAACAGTGCATTTTGGTTTCCACCCGACTACACCGATGATAACCGCTCCACTTCTTCCAGAGCTTCCGGCCCAGCCGGCGGGTGGCCCGAAGAATCTCATTCCTGGCAGAAGCCCCCGGGCGATTTTCCTTCCACAGCTTCGCATTCTGGCGTGAGGGGATCACCGCTTCCGCTTCTCGCTGAGCTATCGCCTCATGACAGCCTCGGGTGTCGTAGGCGCCATCTCCACTGACGGACGCGATCTTCTCCTCCGCCGGAATCTGACTCAGTCACTCCGGCAACATCGGGGCGTCACCCACTGTGTTGTCGGTCACCTCAATGGCCCGCATTTCCAGCGTCTGCGCATCGATGCCCAGAGGCACTTTACGCCACTGGCGGCGGTAGCCTGCGCCGTGTTTTTTTGTTTTCCACTCGCTTCGCCCAGCATTTTGATCCCTGTGCTATCAATCAGAAAATGCTGCCCCGCAGTGCTGGGGCGGTAAGGAATCGACACGTTCAGCGACTTCTGACGCCGGCATACCGTCCTGTAGTCGGGGGGTTAGCCACTTCAGCCCTGCCAGTTTAAGCAGGCTTTGCACCCTGCCCACCGCCTGGCGCAAGGCTAGGCTGAACAGGTTTTTGATCATCAGGCAGAACTGCATGGCCGCATCGCTGAAGCGCTGTGTACATCCTCGCTTGCCGAGCGGAGAGCCATCCCGGTCCAGCCACACGCGCTTTGAGCGCGGCATTGTAGGACGTCCAGTTCGTTGTTTTGTACTTCGGACTTTCTGAAAGAGCTGGCTTTCAATATCAGTCACTACTCAGCAATTAAGTTAACCACTTATCCCAAAATGCCATCACCCCCTAATAGGCTTCATGTATATACAACGATCAAAACAACAGCTACCCAATAACCGAAAGGGCGTACAACCCAGCTCCCTGAATGCGAACAGATAGCAGTCCTTCCCAGTGGCATCGGTTAACTGCAAGCCGACAGGGTATCTTCAAATACCATGCAGGTGGGGGCCAATATTCCATTGGCCACAACAAAAGAAAAAGCCCATCAGTCTCCTGATGGGCTTTTAGTCAGCTTCACCGAACGGCTAAACGCTGATTACATCTGAGTAACCGTGGCGGCCTGCTCGGGTGCCTGTACGGCTTCGGCCGCATTAGCAGGCGGCTCTGCCAGTGCCGCGCCCTGCTCGGTGACCTGCATATAGTTCAGGCCCAGCGTCGAACTGGTGTAGGCACGGATTTTGTTGGTCAGCTCGATATTGCCGTTCAGATGCTCACCGTAAGACGGGATGATCTGCTTCAGTTTTGCCTGCCATTCAGGCGTTGCGACCTTGTCTTTGAAGTTCTTCTGCAGTACTTCCAGCATGATGGGCGCCGCGGTTGAAGCGCCCGGTGACGCACCCAGCAGGGCTGCGATGCTGCCATCCGCCGAGCTGACCACTTCGGTGCCGAACTGCAGGATGCCGCCCTTTTGCGGATCTTTCTTGATGATCTGCACACGCTGACCGGCGACCCACAGCTTCCAGTCTTCCGCTTTGGCTTCGGGATAGTATTCACGCAGAGCGGCCAGACGGTCGTCGTCATCCATCATCAGCTGCCCCATCAGGTACTTCACCAGGTTGAAGTTATCGATGCCAACATCTGTCATCGGGCCGACATTGCTGGTGGTGAGGGAGCCGAACATATCGGTCCATGAGCCATTTTTCAGGAACTTGGTTGAGAAGGTAGCGAACGGCCCGAACAGCAGCGCTTCCTGACCATCGATCAGACGGGTATCAATATGAGGTACTGACATGGGGGGCGACCCCACACCGGCCATACCGTAGACCTTGGCCAGATGCTTTTTGACCACCTCAGGGTTAGTGGTCACCAGAAACTCACCGCCCACCGGGAAGCCGGCGTAACCCTCAGCTTCGGGAATGCCTGACTTCTGCAGCAGGGTCAGGCTGGCACCACCGGCACCGATAAAGACGAACCTGGCATCGATGACGGTTTCTTTCTCATCGTTGGCCAGATCGGCCACGGTCACCTGCCAGGTGTTGTCCGCATTGCGCTTGATGTCACGTACTTCATTGCTCAGGTGCAGACCGAAGTTAGATTTGCCTTTCAGTGACTCCACCAGCTGACGGGTAATTTCGCCGTAGTTGACGTCTGTACCGATAGGCATGCGGGTTGCGGCGACTTTCTGGCCGGGGTCACGGCCATCCATCACCAGCGGAATCCACTGCTCGATCTGTTTGGGATCTTCAGAAATTTCCATACCACGGAACAGCGTGGTGTGTTGCAGTGCGGCGACACGCTTCCTGAGGAAGTCGACGCGATCATCACCCCACACAAAGCTCATGTGCGGTGTGTTGTTGATAAAGGAACGGGGATTATTGAGGACCTGATTGCGAATCTGGTACGACCAGAACTGGCGGGAGATTTCAAAGGCTTCGTTGACCTTGACCGCCTTGCTGGTGTCGATGGTGCCATCGTCTTTCTCGGGGGTGTAGTTCAGCTCGCAGAAGGCCGAGTGGCCAGTACCGGCATTATTCCAGCCGTTTGAGCTTTCTCCGGCGACATGGTCCATACGCTCGTACAGATCAATATGCCAGTCTGGTTGCAGTTCCTGCAGGTAGGTCCCCAGGGTGGCACTCATGATGCCGCCGCCAATCAGGAGGACGTCAGTTTTCTGATTTTCTGCCATCGCGTGACCGGCTGTCACAAAGAGATTCAGGCAGAGAAGCGCTTTAGCAAACTTTCTCATGGGCAGGTTTCTTTTATCGTGGGCAATAGTGGAAGCCTTGAAATAGAATTTCTACAGCTATTCTCCATGGCTATATCGTTCTATAACGTGCTTTTTCTAGGACTATTCTGCCGATGGCAGAAACAACACCGCCGTCACGATAAAGCGCTTACATCCCGGTAAAAAAATACTCAGCACATACTCCCACTATTCATGGAGTATGGAATTCAGCCAAGCCTCTGCACACGTGGCTTCCGGCTGCATTCTCCTTGCTGAAAAAAGATCAGGACAGGTGCATGATCTGCACATCAAGCTTGAGCGGCGGATTCTAGCGATTGCCCTGATGCAAATCCATGACGGGAGATAAAGGCCGAATTGTGTCCTTTAAATCCATTAGAACCCTTTAATTCATAGCCGTGCCGCTAATTATTTCCATACCCATTTATTCCAGCCTGATCTTTTTAACTGCTAATACCTTTCTCAATTAATACCGCGCTCATGCTGGCTATAGGTATTCGTACTGCAGCCATAGCAAACCGTTGCATCACTCGGGAGAGAGAAGTAAGACAGCGTTGCCTTGGAGCACAGGGAACCGCCAGAATGCACACTCAACCTGATGATTGGGTTGTGTTCTCCCCTCTCACTCACAGCAGAGATAACCTATGGGATTCAGCATTGCCGGACTGGCATTCAAGACACAGAAAGAAATTACCCCCGCTAACTACATTGCCCGCCTGACCGGGATGGAGCCGGTGACCGTGACAGGCGACAGCGAGTTCGATACCCGTGATGCGGGTTCCTTCCGCGTCGAGACGGATGGTGAAACTGTGCTGATCATCAATGCGGACCTTGCCCTCAACACCTTCCGTAGTTCCTCTGAGCAGTTACAGCAGATCTATCACGCTCTGGATATGCCAGAGGAAATCATCGCCTTCGCCGTGCTCGAATCCGGCGGCACCTATGGCTATGCCATCCTGCATCAGGGTGTGCTGGTCCGCGCCCGCCTGCAGGAAAGCGGCGACTTCCCGCCCAGTATTGAAACCGGCATCCCTCCTGCAATCGAGCAGGCGTGGCTGGATTGTCCTTTCTATCTGCTTTATGACGGCGAAGAAGCTGACGACGATCTGGTCATGGATGAAGATGAACTGGATGAGGTGGAAATCGAGAAGGTCTATTACAAGGGTGACCGTGAAGAAGAGCTGCTGGAATGCCAGCTGACCGAGAAAGTGGTGGAAGAGCTGTTTGAAGACCGCTTTGGCTTTACGCCCTGGAACACCAGTGAGCTGGAAGAGGTATTTGAGTTCAAGCTGCCCGCCGCCACTCATTAACCCCGTTTGCGGGCTTGCCCCGTAACAGAAAAACCCCGGTACCAGCAGGCACCGGGGTTGAGTCAACGACGGATTAACAAACCGTCATGTGCAGATACGCATCACCCTCAGGCCAGCTCAGTGCGCAGCTGCCGGGCAGCCGTGACCATATTACGCAGCGAGGCTTCCACTTCAGGCCAGCCGCGGGTTTTCAGACCACAATCTGGATTGATCCACAGACGCTGCAGCGGAATCTGCTGTGCCGCCTTGTGCATCAGCGCCACCATCTGCTCAACACTGGGTACATTGGGGCTGTGAATGTCATAGACCCCCGGGCCGATTTCATTGGGATAGCGGAAGTCCACAAAGGCATCCAGCAGCTCCATCGCCGAGCGTGAGGTTTCGATGGTAATCACGTCAGCATCCAGCGCCGCAATAGAGTCAATGATGTCGTTGAACTCCGAATAGCACATGTGAGTGTGAATCTGGGTGTCATCCTGTACCCCTGAAGCAGAAATGCGAAACGCACGCACAGCCCATTGCAGACAGGATGACCATTCAGCCTTGCGCAGCGGCAGACACTCCTTAATCGCAGGTTCATCGATCTGAATCGCTGCAATACCGGCTTTCTCCAGATCCACCACTTCATCGCGCAGGGCATAGGCGATTTGCAGGCAGGTTTCAGACAGCGGCTGATCGTCCCGCACAAAGGCCCATTTCAGCATAGTCACCGGACCTGTCAGCATGCCTTTCATCGGTTTATCGGTCAGCGACTGTGCGTAGGTACTCCAGGCCACCGTCATGGGCGCACGACGGCGGACATCACCAAAGATCACCGGCGGTTTGACACAACGTGAGCCATAAGACTGCACCCAGCCGAACTGAGTGAAGGCATAGCCATCAAGGAACTCAGCAAAATATTCCACCATGTCATTCCGCTCGGCCTCGCCGTGTACCAGCATATCGAGGCCGTAGTCTTCCTGAGCGGCGACGCAGCCGGCAATTTCTGCCTTCATCGCCGCGTTGTAATCCGCTTCGCTCAGCTCACCCTTACGAAACGCCAGACGTGCCTTACGTATGGCCGCTGTCTGCGGGAAAGAACCAATGGTGGTGGTCGGCAGTACCGGTAGCTGCAGACGTTTGGCCTGCGCTCTGGCCCGCACGTCATAGGGCTGATGGCGGGTGGCGTCCGCTTCGCTACTGGCCGCCAGACGTTCCTTGACGTCCGCTCGGTGGATCAGGACTGAGGTCTTGCGGCTGTGCCGGGCAGCATCAGCCGCACTCAGTACGGCGCCAATAGCCTCGGCGCCTTTATCCAGCCCCAGTCGCAATACGGCGATCTCCCCCACTTTTTGTACCGCAAAGGCCAGCCAGGAGGTGATGCCTTCATCAAGGCTTTGTTCCTGTGCCAGATCGACCGGCACATGCAGCAGGGAGCAGCTGGAGCCGATCCAGATCTGCTGCGGATAGCGGGCTTGCAGACGGGCCAGCAGCGTCAGGCTGGCGCGCAGATCGTTGCGCCAGATATTGCGCCCTTCAACGATGCCTACCGAAATCACCCGGTCTGCAGGCACTGCCTGAAAGACGGCGTCTACTTCCGCTGCACCACGCACCGCATCGATGTGCAGACCGTCAAAAGGGAGCTTCGCCGCCACGGCCAGATTGCTCTGCAGCTCACCAAAATAGGCAGCCAGAAGTACTTTGACACCTGACTTTTCCAGCCCGGCATAACTGCGGGTAAAGGCATCCAGCCAGCTCCGGGGTAACTCCAGCGACAGGATAGGTTCATCAATCTGCACCCACTCGACACCCTGCGCCGCCAGTTTCGCCAGAATCTGGTTGTAGACGGGCAAGAGGGCAGGCAACAGTTGCAGCTTGCCTTCATCCTGCGCCTGCGCCTGTAACTGCGCAGCACCACAGCAATCAGCATGATCATGCGCGCGCTGCGTACCACGGAATTTGGACAGCCACAGGAAGGTCAGCGGACCAACCAGCACAGGTTTGGCCCTGAGACCCAGCGCCTGAGCTTCGTCTACTTCGTCAAACAGCTTGCTGCTGCGGATGGAGAAGGTCTGATCCGGGGCCAGCTCCGGTACCAGATAGTGGTAGTTGGTATCGAACCACTTGGTCATTTCCTGTGCGGCGACCGGCTCGCCACTGGGTGCGCGGCCTCGTGCCATGCGGAAATAGTCGTCGAGACCCACATGGCCGTCGGCGATACCGAAGCGCTCGGGGATGACACCGAGTAACAGAGAGGTATCCAGTACGTGGTCATAGAGGGAGAAATCGTTGACGGGCACCAGATCGATGCCTGCCTGAGCCTGCTGCTGCCAGTGGCGCTGGCGCAGCTCTCTGGCCAGCTGCAGCAAGGTTTCCTGACTGCTCTCGCCTTTCCAGTAGGCTTCCTGAGCAAATTTCAGTTCACGACGGGCACCGACACGTGGAAAGCCCAGGGTATGGGTAATAGTCATTCTGCTGTCCTCAAATGATCAGGAACGCCACTCGGAGATATGCACCAAGCATGCGTCTAAATAAGTGATGAACAGAGTGTGCGACCCTACTAAAAATTAGTAAATCTCATATTTTTAAGATTTAAATTGAACAAATTAAATAATCATTCGATTTTTTGCCATCATGAAGCGGCTGAGTTCGGGTATTCTATGCCCTTGGTTGCGCCCTACCGAGCGACTGACAACGGCTACCACGGCACCTGCTCCCAGAACGGACACTGGCGCAGACACCGCTCTGGTTCACCGGCTCCCGGCGTCAACCCCGCAAGAAATAACAATCAATCCTATGGCCACGGCCGCGTGTTTTGTTAAGGAAAGCTTATATGCAGACGGATACCATTTTGACCACCTACCGAATTAGCCCGCTGAGTCTGATCAAACCCGTCATTCTGTTTCTGTTCCTGCTGATACTGGCCGCCAACCTGCAACCGCCGCTGGAAAACTGGCTGATTGTGCAGCTGACTGACCTGAAGAAAGTGGACTTCATCGCTGATTTTATTTTTGTCAGCTGGGCCAGCATCATCCCGTGGCTGCTGTACATCCCCGCATTGCTTGCCCTGAAGAAGCTGATCAAACAGCTGCTCTATACATTCAACATGAGTCTGGATGTGACGGCCGATGCAGTGCGTCTGAACTCCGGCTGGCCCATCAGTTACAAGGCCCATATCAAGTTCAACCGCATTGAAAGTGTGCGTCTGGAGGCCATGGGCTACCCGGTCAACAAGTGCGCCAATGTGGAAATTGTGGGCCTGGGGGGTACCAAGATTGAATTGAAACATCTGGCCGCAGCACAGGATCTGGCTGCCCAGATCGGTCAGCCCTGTTAAACCACACCGCGCTATTCAGTCGTGCTGCATCAGGTGTAGCGATAACGACAAACCGCACCCCGTTACGGCGGTGCGGTCTTCCCCTTAATCACTTGCCTTCTAGTGCTCTGCCTTACAGCCCTGCGGCTTCACTACCCGCTGCGTGGATGCGGGCGAGCTGAGCAGCTTCTCTGGCGGTCGGCGTGGGCGGGCCACCAGCTCTCCACCGCAATTGGGGCAGCCCCCCTGAAGTACCTGATCGGCACAGTCTTTACAGTAGGTGCACTCGAAGGAGCAGATGCGCGCGTCGGCACTGTCACCCGGTAAATCCCTGTCACAGCATTCGCAGCTGGGCCGTAGTTCAAGCATGGTGTTACTCCTCCGTTATTCAGCGACTTCGGCGGTAGCCTGCCGCTGGGTACTCCATTGAATCAGGCTCAGGATCAGCAGCCCGACGATCAGGAAAGGAATCATCCAGACATTGACGCCGTACCAGCCCAGGGTGTTCTGCAACCAGCCGGATGCCAGAGACGCCACAGCAACCACGCTGAATACCAGAAATTCGTTGCAGGCCTGCGCTCGGGCTTTTTCTTCCGGACGATAGCACTCCGTCAGATAGCGGGTAGCGCCGATAAACATCAGATTCCAGCCGATGCCCAGCAGTACCAGCGCGGCGGTGAAGTGTACGATGGCCTGTCCCTGCAGGTTAAGACACACCGCAGCCAGCAGAAACAGCGCACCAAACATCATCATCGGCAGCACGCCGTAGCGATCCATCAGCCGGCCGGTGAAAAACGATGGTGCGAACATGGCGAGAATATGCCACTGGATCACCTGTGCCGACTGATCGAAGGAAAAGTTGCACACCTGCATGGCCAGTGGCGTGGCCGTCATCACCAGTACCATCACACCATAGCTGATCATGCCCGACAGCACCGCTGCCAGATAACGAGGCTGACGTAACAGCTGGGCAGTAGTACGCCCGCTACTGGCCGCATTGCCCTGCCCCTCCGGGACACTGACCAGACTAAGCAGCACCAGTGCCAGAACGTATAACAGCATCAGGCCAACAAAGGCGCCTTCAAAGCCTTCGCCCGGCCACCATCTGCGGCTGACGATGGCCAGCCCCGGCCCCAGAAAGGCGGCGAGAATGCCGCTGCCCATGACCATCGACACCGCCTTGTTGCGCATCGCCTCGTCGCAGACTTCCATCACCGCAAAACGGTAGAGGGTGCCAAAGCCAATACCAATGCCGATCAGGAAGGTCGACAGGCAATAGAGAGCAAACTGCTGGGTATAAAGTGCGGCCACCGCCAGCACGGCACCGACGATGCCAACCACATTGCCGAGCATAAAACCGCGCTTGCGACCGATACGCGCCATGATCAGCGAGGCCGGAATGGTCGTCATCATCAGCCCGATAAACTGCACCGCGACGGGTAAGGTGACCAGTGCCGGGGTGTCAGTCAGGCTTTTGCCCACCAGCGCATTGACGGCCACCAGCAGAATATTGCCGGTGGTCAGCAGTGCCTGACATAAAGCCAGCAGATAGACATTACGATTCATGATGTGTGATCTCTCCTGATCAGGACGCCGCGACAAACTGAGGGAAGCGCTGACGATATTCGGAAGGGCTGATACCCATATGACGAACGAAGGTGCGACGCAGATGTTCCGCACTGGTGAAGCCGCATTGCAGGGCCAGCGGCTGCAGCCCGGCGTCGGATGCACTCAGTAAGCGCCGTGCCCGCTCTACCCGAATGCGCTCGATATAGCGGGCAGGAGAAACGCCCAGTTGTGCATGGAACAGGCGATGCAGATGACGCGGTGTCACTTCGACCCGCTCAGCCAGCTGCTCAACCGTCAGTCCGTCGGCACAATGCTGCTGGATGCAGGCCACCGCCCGCCCCAGCACGCCCTGCTGGCTCTCGGGTTGCAGTTGCAGATGTTCGCTGAACTGCGACTGTCCTCCGGGGCGTTTCATAAAGACCACCAGCTCCCGCGCCACGGCATTGGCCAGCGCCGCGCCGTGATCTTCCTCAAGCAGTGCCAGCGCCAGATCAATCCCGGCCGTTACTCCTGCTGAGCTGCACAGACGCCCGTCACGCACATAGATCGCATCCTCTTCGACCCGCAGAGAGGGATAACTCTGCCGCAGCTGATCACAGTGGCGCCAGTGTGTTACCACCCGCCTGCCGTCACTGACACCGGCAGCAGCCAGCAGAAAGGCGCCGGTACAGACCGAGCCGACACGTCGCACCTGTTTGCTTAACTGACGAAGCTCACTCAGTAGTGCCGCATTGTCAGCCTGGGCATGCACTCCGAAGCCACCTGCCACCAGCAGGGTATCAGGCAGGTGCTGATGCAGATCAGACAAGGCTGTATCTGCCAGCAGCTGAATCCCTGCATTGGTGCGCACAGGCCCGGCCTCCAGACCGACGATCTGCAAGGCATATAACAACTGCCCTGCTTCAGCATTGGCACTGGCAAACACCTGCATTGGCCCCACCACATCGAGACTCTGGCAGTCCGCAAAAGCCAGCATGGCAATGGTTCTCACATTCGTCTCCTGTCTCTGTCCAGTTGCGGGTCAGGATTACCTGCAGGTGATCCACTATGCGATGGCCGCAACAAGTCCACAATGACCCATAACCGGCAATTTCGGACATTTATCTTCACACCTTCAGAACTGAACATAGGCAGTCCCTATGGGCGTTATACGATCAATTCATTTAGATAATTATCAGGGCAGCACTAGACTGGCCTGCATGACAACGGTGCTCACGGCCGGTGTCGTTCTGAAAGCAATATCCCCTTTTCAGATCCGGTCTGGTAACCCGCGGCGGGTGGCAACCCCAGGTCATCGCCAGACTGGATCTGCTCTCTTCTGCCAAAAGCATCTCATTTCACGTCAAATTTTGACGGCACAACGCCAAAGATTCTGGCTACTTTTTCACCAGCACAGAAAAATCCGCTGAATCGATAGGGCAAAACCCGCTATTCACCAGCTCAGATCCATCGGATCAGCAAGGCCAGCGGTTGTTGATTTGCAGCAGTGATAAGGAAATGGAGGGTTGCCAACCAGGCACTGTGCCTCTAGTTTCTATGGCTGACCTTGCGTTACGACACTCACGTGTTAGTTAAGAGAGATTCTGAAGCTTAATGACCTCCCTGCGCCGTACCGTCCTGTTTGCGACTCTACTGTTCGCAACGCTCCAGGGTTGGAGCACCTCCTCCTCAGCGGATCAGCCCGCCCAACCCGCCCCCTCCAGCCCCGGCACCGTTGTTCTCAGCGGTCATGAAGACTACGCGCCTTTTATGTGGAGAAACGATAACAAGATCAGCGGTATGGCTATCACTGCCATGCAGGAAGTCTTCCGCCGACTGGGGCTGAAAACAGAATCACGCTATGTGGGCCCGTGGAAACGGGTGCTGAAGGAACTGGAGGAGGGCAATATCGATGTGCTGGTAGCGGCGTATATGACCGACGACCGCAAGGAATACGCCGACTTCACCTCGGTGCCCATCAGTGCCGACCCCACTTCGGTGTTTGTCTACAAAGGGCGGGAATTTCCTTTCAGCCGCTGGGATGATCTGATCGGTAAGCGCTTTGTCGAGATTTACGGTGAGAGCCAGGGCCAGGAGTTTGACCGCTGGCGTCTGGCCAATGCACAGGTGCGTTATGTCACCCGCCGTATCGAGAGCTTCAAACTGCTGGAGTCAGACCGCGCCGATGCGCTGGTGACGAGCTATTACACAGGCACCAATGCGGTGGCCAGACTGGGTTACAAGGGCATGATCGTACCGCTGCCGACCCCTGTCACCATGGTCTATCTGTATGCAGCCATCTCCAAAAAATCGCCTTATACCAGCCTGCTGCCGCAGATCAATCAGCAGCTCAAAGCCATGCACGATGACGGCACACTGGCGCGAATGATTGAGGATGCGCAGCTGGATTACGATCACAACTTTCTGGACAACATCAATCAGCGCGCCAATCGGGGCACCCAACAGTGAAGGTGCTCCACTGGCGGCACGTCCGCCAGTGGGCCGAGATGACTTACAGAACCTCGCTGTGCTTGGCCAGCAGCCAGCCTTGCTGCTCTTTGACGAACTCCACTTTCTCCCGCTTGGGTACGCGCTGACCTTTGACGAAGCTACCGTACTGCATCTGCAGGGTCACCAGATTGGCTCCGGCGCCAAGGGCACCCAGCACATCTTTACTGGCGTTATTTGCCAGCCCCTTACGCAGCTCTTCCATACTCTGCTGAAACACCAGATCGTAGCTGACATCAGCACTGTAGCTGGTATCGGTCGACTCGATCTCTTTCACTACCTTCACATTCTCGATGCTGAACAGGTCACCCTGATGGTTGGCAACCAGCTCCTGCTGCAAGGCCTGACCAATAGCATCCGATGACAGCGCGGAAGAACAGCCCACCAGCAGCAGTGACAGGCCAAAGGCAGCCAAAGTCGTTTTTATGCTCATAGATCCCTGCTCGTATCTGATTAGTCCACCGCATACTAGACGGCACTGCTCGATGGGTGCAAGGCAGAGGAGAGGATGAAAGCCGGGTTGGCAGTGGCGAATAATGAAAAGTGAAAGGCCCATACGGATACCTTCCACCTCATCACAGCGCTATTTCTCAGGCCGTCTGTACTCTGGCCCAGGTAGGTGGGCGGTGATAGCGCCCGACGACAGAGCTCATAAACAGGAAGGCCACCAGTGAATACAACACTTGTGCTGGCTCAAAGACGAAGAAGGCTACCGACACAATCAGGATGTCGCCCACCAGGGTGGTCTTGCCCGCATGAATGCCAAAATGGCGCTCCAGATACATGGCCAGAATGTTCAGCCCGCCCAGCGAGGACTGGTGACGGAACAGAATAATCAGGCCAAACCCCACCAGCATCCCACCAAGCACGGCGGCCAGTACAGGCTCGGCAATGTTGAAGTCCAGATAGCGACGCATCAGCTCTGACAATAGCGACAGCAGGCTGACACTGATAAAGGTACGCACAGTGAAAGCGCGCCCCATGCAACGAATGGCCAGCAAATAAAACGGCAGATTAAGGATGAAGAACAGTTGGCCGAAGCTCAGTGTGCTCAGGTGCTGCACGATCAGCCCCATACCCGCCGTACCGCTGATCAGGAGATGGGAGGAGTTGAGCAGATGAATGCCCAGTGCAACCAGAAGACAGCCTTCCAGAATGGAAAGCCAACGATGGGTGATGATCATTTTCAACGACTCCCCGCTTGTGGCGGATTGAAGCGATAACAGGAAGCAGCCTTCTGCTCTTGTGGAGCCTGTTGCTGCGAAGTGGGCCACAGAGAAATTCCCTAGTGCGCCTAGCCCTGAGAAAGCACATTACATGCCAGTCGGCAGACAGGCCTCAGAGCGCGAAAAACGGTCGCCATTATCCATAAAGACGATGAACAATGCACCACAAGGTGATCATTATTTAAAACACGCACACTTTCAGTGCTGCAAGAAAACACGAGGGACGACGGGTCGCAGCAAACGCCCTGTCAGGAGACTTCGCGCTCGCCACCTGTGGCGTTAAACAGCGGTTTAACCTGCACCTCGGCAATACGGCCAGGCAGCAGCTTCTGTAATGACTGATAGAGCATGGTGAGGCTGACCGGTTTCGGCAGGAAGTCATCCATCCCGCAGGCCATACACTGCTGGCGCTCAGACTCCAGTACGCCGGCAGTCAGGGCAATAATAGGGATGTTCAGTTGCAGTTGTCGGCGAATCGTCCGTGTCGCGGTAAAACCATCCATCACGGGCATCTGTACATCCATCAGGATCACATCAAAATCCGCCCCCGGCAGCTGCAGGCGATCAACCGCCTCCTGACCGTGCTGCGCGATATCCACCTCAACCCCCAGACGTGCCAGCAGACGTGAAGCGACTTTCTGATTGACCACGTTGTCTTCCACCAGCAGGCAGCGCGCTGCCCGCCTGACTGGCTCTGTACCGGCCCCGGCATAGGCATGTGCCGGTTCAGTGCCCGGGGAAGCCTCCAGTTTCATCTCCGCTTCCGGCCGTGGCAGCTGCAGTTCACTGCCCTGCTCCGGCGACATGCCTGCTGACGCACCACGCAACAGTGCAGAGCGCAGTGCATGGCGCAATTTGTTCGGCGTTATCGGGGAGTAGAGGTTGTAGCACTGGCTGAAGGCCAGCACCTCTTCACCCGACCAGTGACGCCCTGCGCGACTCAGCACGATCACTGGCAGTTGTTTAAGCTCAGGCAAACGCTGCAGACAGTCTGCCACTCTGTCGACGGCGAAACGGCTATCAATCAGCAGGGTGTCGTAGTCGAGCGGATCAATTCGCTGCTCGATGGTCTCCAGCGCCTCAAGCCCATGTCGTTCCATGCGCCAGCCAAGACGCTGGCTGACGGAGCCCAGACTGCTGGCCAGCAATGGGCAGGGCGAAAGTAATAGCAGGCGCCGAGCCTCGCCACTGGCCTTACAGGGCTCAGCAAAAACGACCGGCAGGCGCACGGTGAAACAGCTGCCTTTATCCGCCTCGCTGGTAAAGGTCAGACTCCCGCCCATCAACTCCACCAGACGTTTACTGATCACCAGACCCAGCCCGGTGCCACCAAAGCGGCGCGTCATGGAGTTGTCGGCCTGATTGAAAGGCACAAACAGGCGTTTCTGCTGAGCGACGGTCATGCCTATGCCGGTATCACGCACTGTACAGACCAGCCAGGACTTGCCACTGTGGTCCATATCGAAACTCAGAGACAGGCATACCTCGCCTTCCAGCGTGAATTTGATGGCATTGCTGCACAGATTCATCAGCACCTGCTTGAGGCGCAAACCGTCGCAGAAAACCTTGCCCGGCACCGTTGGCTGCACTTCTATCAGCAGCTCAAGATGCTTGTCGGCACTGTTGATGGACATCACTGACGCTACCGTATCGATCACCTCATCCAGATCGACATGGGACGGTGCCAGCTCCAGTCGCTCTGCCTCGATCTTGGAAAAGTCGAGAATGTCGTTGAGGATGGCCAGCAGTGCCTGCCCGGAAGCAGCGATCATCTGCAACGCCTCTTTCTGCTCATCATTGACCGGTGAGTTCATCATCAACTGCGCCATGCCCAGCACTGCGTTCAGCGGGGTACGGATTTCATGGCTCATATTGGCCAGGAACAGACTCTTGGCGCGGTTGGCTGATTCGGCCTGATCACGTGCGGCCAGCAGCTCCTTCTGAGTCTGTTTCAGGGAGGAAATATCGTTGGCGATGCTGAGATAACCGGTCAGCTGGCCGGATGCATCAAAAATACCCGTGGTCGCCACCACCACCGCCAGCAGCTGCCCGTCACTGCGCACATAGGTCCACTCATTGACGTCACTACCACCTTCCGTGCGGGCCCGCGCGGTCAGCACTTCCATGCCCCGAATGGGATAACCCAGCTCACGCTCCAGTCGACGGCTGCGCTCGGCAAACTCTTCCGGCCGGTGAAAGACCGCCGGCGTCAGCTTGTCGACGACCATGTCGCCGCGATACCCCAGCATCCGCTCGGCACCGGTATTGAACAGCGTGATGGTGCCCGACAGATCCGTCGCAATGATGGAAACCTGAGTGGCCGCGTTGATGACCCCCTGCAGCTGCGCACGGGCACTGAGCAGTGCCAGCTCGATCTGTTTGCTGGCGGTCACATCGATATTGACCCCAAACAGCCGGAAGACCTTACCCTGGCTGTCCAGCTCAACATTGGCACTGTCGACGATCCAGCGAATCTGGCCATCCGGCCATAGCACCCGGTATTCCATCCGATAGCTTTTTTTCGCCGCTACCGCCTGCATTACGGTTTCCTGCGCCTGATCACGATCTTCAGGATGGATGCTCTGTAACCACAGTTCATGAGTAGGACTGAGGCTCATTTCCCTGACGCCGAACATGCGATAGATACTTTCTGCCCACCAGCCGACGTTGGTGTCGACCTGCCATTCCCAGGCTCCGGCGTTAACCGTGTCCAGTGCCAGCTGCAGGCGGTGGTCCTGCTCCATCAGCTTGCGCTCTGCACGGCTGCGTTCCGTCACATCCCAGTTGACGCCGACCATGCGCACCGCCGTGCCACCGGCATCAAACAGGGTCAGGCTGTTGGCATGCAGCGTCCTCACCGAACCGTCACGCAGAACAATACGGAACTCGCTGTCAAAGTCAGTCCCCGTAGCAAGGCAATGCTGCAGGTGAGCTTCTGTCGCCAGCAGGTCATCAGGCAGCACAAACGAGCGCCAGAACTCGTAATCCAGTTTCTGCCCACAATCATCAACGCCGTACAGGTGATACATGAATTCATCCCATACCAGCTCGTTGGTATGCAGATCAAAATCCCACACGCCCAGCTTCATGGATCGCTGCGCAAGCTCGAATCGCTCCTTGAGATGCTTGATGTGCTGCTGGCTGGCCACACTGTCACTCATGTCCTCCAGCTGAATCAGGATTTCCTGATTGGCCTGCAGCAACGACACCCGCCCCTTGGCCCAGCGCTGTCCACCACAGGCATTCAGACGCCAGCGCACAGGCACATAGTGACTGGCGTTGTTCTGCAACTGACTGAGGGCATGCTGCAGCTCATCGTGACCATCACTGACCACCAGTCCGGCAAAGGGTTTTCCAATCAACTGGGCAGAGCGGACGCCGATCAGGCTGCAAAGGTAGGGGTTAATTTCGAGAATCTCGCCGCTGATATTGCACACGGCAAAACCCGTGGCGGAGTAGTCAAGGGCAGCGCGGATACGATTTTCACTTTCTGACAGCCGGCGGCTGCGCTCTTTCATATTGTCACGCAGCACTCCCAGCAGTGATGCCAGCACCACCGTCATGGCGCTGGTCGCCCAGATGCTCTGGGCGGCATTGACATCGGAAAAGGCCGAGAGCGAAGCACCGAACACCAGCAACATGATGGCTTCACATACGATCACCAGCAGGGATACCAGCGCGGTAAAGAACCCTCCCAGGCGCACGGCCATGAAAGCCAGCGGAATGACAACGTAGATATAGGGAAAAGTGAGGGTATCAAGGATGATCCAGCTGCTCGCCAGAATCGTCAGGAACCATCCAACGACCTCCAGCGCACGTCGGGGCTGCCGCCATTCCTGCCACCGTTGCCGATCCGCCAGCAAGGTAGGAATAAACAACAGACACTGACCTGTAACACCACTCAGCCAGTAGGAGCCCAGCGCCTCACTGAATTCGGCCCGGTTAGCACCGGCGGCCATCCCTGCGGCACACACTGCCGCCAGCGGAATGAACAGGACAGAACTGGCAAAAAGGATATACAGCACCTTCTCCACCAGCACATGGCGGTTGAGAGGAAAGCTGATAAAGCGCTGTGCCACCATCAGAATGGCTGCCACCTGCAGCACATGTACTGCAGAGTAGAAAACAGCGACAGCGGTAACGTCCCCCATGGCCCAGCGGGCCGCAACACCCGCGCCGAAGAAACCCGCCAGTTTCGCCAGCCGCTGCCGTGCAGGTTCGGTCATCAGATGTGCCAGCGCCCAGGCGTCCGCCAGCCATATATAGATGGCATCGGCGTTGATATGTGTCAGCAGCAGGCTGAGCACCGCCAGTGCCAGATACAGCAGGGTAGAACGGAGCACTGTCAGCATGGCCGGTTCCACTTAACATCA
Organism: Pokkaliibacter sp. MBI-7; assembly: GCF_029846635.1. Taxonomy (NCBI): domain Bacteria; kingdom Pseudomonadati; phylum Pseudomonadota; class Gammaproteobacteria; order Oceanospirillales; family Balneatrichaceae; genus Pokkaliibacter; species Pokkaliibacter sp. MBI-7. The sequence continues at coordinate 1,733,886 of NZ_JARVTG010000002.1, forward strand.
CGACAATGGCAAGCCACTTTCTGCACCTGTAATTCTTCCTGACTGATGGTCGCGGGCTGAGGGAGCAATGATCAATGCTGTGATATTCAGATCAGACAACCGTCACAGAGGCTTGAGTCTGACTTCCAGCTGCTTTGTCAGAACATGACAGCTGCCACGCCTGACTTCTACCGGTGGACTGGACCAGGGCTGATAGCCTCGCTGCTCGACAGTCACGCTGTAAGTCCCCTCACGTTCATAGGCCGCCTGCAAGGAAAAGCGCTGATTGCAGTCATACTGATCAAGGCTTTTTACTTCCTCATAATAGTCCTGATCACGTACCTCAATGGTTGCTCCGCAGCTTACCGGCGCCGCTGTAGCAGCGTCCAGCACAATAATTTCCAGTGCGGGCTGCCATACATCAGTACACATATCGGCTTTAGTTGCCACCGACATCACCTGACTGGCCACAGCCTCTTTAATATTGGCAGCATCCTGCACTTGTGGCTTCTGATTACACCCGGCAATAACAACACAAGCCAGTACGATGCCTGGTGCACCTGCAGTCCGCACTGCGAATGCAAAGCTGCCAGCCATGCTGCGGTAACGGGTTCGGACTGCGGGAATCGGACGTAATGGCAGGCGCATGGCACGTTTCCTTGTTTGCTAAATGGCTCCAGACCGCAGCCACACGCGCCAAAGACCAGAACAAGTCGGCTTGGTGTATTTACCAGAGTGGCTGGAATGCGTGAGATCAAGAACACTTTCTAAGGTAGGCAGGGTTAACGGGTACGTAAATAAACTTTTGGCATATTGACTGCCGATCTGGCAACATATCGATAAATAAATATAAAAGACAAGATAGTCAGTTAACGATGGAGGCCGGCGTCATGAGCACCAAGGTTCCCCATGTCCTCTTTCTCGACGATGAACCCAGCCTGCTGGAGGCATTGCGCCGCAACCTGCGTAAATCCGGCTGGGAAATGCACTTTCTGCAGTCCCCCGCAGAAGCACTGTCGCTGCTGGAGCAGCAATACGTCGACCTGATTATCAGCGATATGTACATGCCCGGCATGGATGGGGTTACCTTCCTCAGTAAAGCCGCGGAAAAACGCCCGGACAGCGTTCGCCTGATCCTGACCGGCAACCCTGATCTCGACTCCACCATTGATGCCATCAACCGCGGCAAGATCCATGGTTTTCTGACTAAACCCGTGGAAATTCAGCATCTGCAAGACGTCCTTGAGTCTGGCCTCAAGGTGACTCAGGCCAAGCGCCGCCAGTCACAGATGCTCTACACCCTGGCGCAAAGCAACAAGGCACTGAAAGCCGAGCTGGAACAGACCCTGAACTTTGTCAGCCAGACACAGGAGGCGCTGCGCGACACTTACTCCAGCACGGTTGAAGTCTTTGCCAAGCTGCTCGAAGGATTTCGCAGCCAGCTGCTGCAACGACCCTTTCGGGCAGGTATCTACTGTCGGCTGCTGATTGACCACATGCAGTTTGAGCCGGAACTGGCGCGCCAGACCTATTTCGCCACCCTGCTGCACGACATCGGCAAGGTGGGCATGTCGCGTCACCTCGTCAACACGCCTTTTCGTCAGCTGAACAAAGCCGAGCAGGCGGAATATGAAAAGTACCCCATTGCCAGCAGCGCCGCGTTACTTGATACCCCCGAGCTGGAACAGGCTGCCAGCTTTATTCTGGCTCACCGCGAACATATCGACGGCTCGGGCTACCCTCATCACCTGTCTGGTGGAGCCATCAGTGAAGGTGCGCTGATCACGGGCATTACCACGTATTTTGACGAACTGCTCGACGGTGATGAGTCGCCCCGTGCCATCACGGCCGCCCTTCAGCAACTGGAACTGTTAAAGAACAAGCACTTTCCCTATGAGCTGGTCGATACCTTCAAAGAAGTGATCGAAGACTACTACCACCTGGGCGACAGGGAGTACCTCAGTCTGGTCGACCCTGAGGAGCTGCAGGCAGGTATGGTGGTCGGCAGAGGGCTGTATGGCAGTAACGGTATGCGCCTGCTATCGCAGGGCACGCGTCTGACCGACCGGCTGATTGCCAAACTCAGGGAGTACCATACACGGGTCAACCCCACCATGCGGGTAGCCATCGTGCAGCAGTCCCAGGTGCGGGTGAATTGAAAGCGGGGAAAACGGGAAGTCGGAGGAAGGGAGCGAAGCAGAGCTGCGAACGCTCTGCTTCAGCAAGGTCAATCAGCTTTCGATGACTTTGCTCTGGATGTAATTCTGCATGCCCATCTGATCGATCAGGCCCAGCTCAGTTTCCAGCCAGTCGATGTGCTCTTCTTCACTATCGAGGATGTCCTGCAGCAGATCGCGGCTGACGTAATCGCGAATACCTTCTGCATAGGCGATGCCTTCACGCAGATCCTGGTGGGCAATCAGCTCCAGCCGCAGGTCGCACTCCAGCATTTCCTTGACGTTCTCACCGATCAGCAACTTGCCAAGATCCTGCAGGTTAGGGATGCCTTCGAGAAACAGGATGCGATCAGTCAGGCGATCAGCATGCTTCATCTCATCGATGGACTCGTGATACTCGTGGTCAGCCAGTTTTTTCACGCCCCAGTTTTTGTACATCTTGGCATGGAGGAAATACTGGTTGATTGCTATCAGCTCATTACCCAGCACCTTGTTCAGGTGCTCGATCATCTTGGGATCGCCTTTCATCACGGTTACCTCTGGTTTTTTATTGCAAGCCATACCTGCTCACTGGGGCAACAGTATAGCCCAGCAACTTTAAAAATCCTCATTTGATCTCTGTAAAGCCTTGAGATCAAATAGAAATCGTTCTCATTATTTTTATCAAGGGTACAGTTATGCTGGTATGTGTCTGCAAGCGTGTGTCTGATGCCATGATCAAAGAAGCCTATGAGCAGGGCATCCAGTCCGTTGAAGCACTTGGAATGCACCATGGCTTGGGCCAATGCTGTGGCCGCTGCGTACCCTACACCCAGAAAATGCTGGACGCCATGAGCCCTGATGCTGCCGTGGCAGCAGTACAGATGTGGTCTCCGAGTGGGGCCGGTCTGTCTGCACCGATCTGGAACCCTGGTCAATAAGATCGGTAACGATAGTAATTTTCAATTGCTCTTATAGTCTGAATATTAATTTTTCTCACTTAGTCAGACGTTACATCTGCCCCCTTCTCTTCACTCATATCCTGTTACCGAAAACTGATACCGCATAAACGACTCAGGCGCTGTGCAAAGCAGCAGCGCCTGAGTGGTGGTGTTCATTTCCAAGTCTGTTGTTAAAGCCAAATCCACTGATTACATCGGATGACCTGCCCGCTCACTGGTCAGTTTATTTAGCTGCCAGCCAGGCCAGCAGTGCCTGACGCTCCTCCGCGGTCATTCCGGTCCGATTGGCCAGTGGCATATATTGCGTCGACACCGCGGTCGTGATCTGGGCTTTGCGGCTGACGATATCTGCAAGCTGGGTAAACACAATCCCTGCCGGAGGCGCTGCAAACAGCGGATCGGTCGGCTGCGCGGCATGGCACGACTCACAACGCACCTGCACCAGCGCCATGGCCTGATCATCAGTCAAAGCACCACCAGCGCTATTCTGAACCGGCTCCGCTGCTTGCACAGCGACCGCTGCATGCTTATCTGTACTTGCCTGATCAGCACTGGATACGGACGGCGCTGATACCGCAACAGCCGCAGGCCGTCCGCTGACCCAATAAGCCACTGTAGCCAGGGCGACGAAGGCAACCACCAGAATCCAGGGGCGCACAATGCCCTTATGACGCAGGTTAAAAAAGTGACGGGCAAAGGCACTGATGGCGCCCAGTGCCGCCAGCACCAGCCAGCCCTGCGCATGGTTATAGGTAAAGGGATAATGGTTGCTGATCATAATGAACAGGATCGGCAAGGTCAGGTAGTTATTGTGGGTAGAACGCAGCTTGGCCATGGCGCCATAACGCGGATCAGGTGCTGTCCCCTGCTCGACCGCCTTCACCAGCGCACGCTGCGCAGGCATGATGCCAAGAAATACATTGCCCGCCATGATGGTGCCAATCAGTGCCCCCACATGGATGTACGCACCACGCGGGCTGAAGACCTGAAACAGCCCCCAGGCAAACAACGTCAGCAATATGAAGAGCACCACGCCAAACCATGCCCCATTGCGTCGCAGCGGCGAGCGCAATAGTCCCTCATAACAGATGAACCCTACAATGAGACTGGTCAGGCCGAGCGCCACGGCTTCCATCACCGACAGCGATGCGACCCGTGGATCAATCAGATAGGCCTGCGCACCAAGGTAATAAACCAGCGCCAGCATTGCCATGCCGGACAGCCAGGTGGAATAGGCTTCCCACTTGAACCAGTGCAGATGATCAGGCATCCGCGGAGGCGCCAGCTTGTATTTGGCCACCTCGTAGAAACCACCGCCGTGAATGGCCCACAGCTCCCCGGCCAGCCCCTTACCTTCCTTGTCCTTGCCCGGTGCCACCAGATGGTTGTCGAGCCAGACGAAATAGAAGGATGCACCGATCCAGGCAATACCAAAGATCATGTGCATCCAGCGCACCAACAGCTGAACCCAGTCTTGCATCCATACATCCAGCCACATCGGTCAGCTTCCTCTGTAAGTCGAGTATCCGTATCCGGCAAACAACAAGGGAATGTGATAGTGAGGTAAGGAACCGTCCAGCTCGAAAGTCAGCGTCGCTTCAGGAAAAAACACCGGGCGATCATGCTGCTGACACCACGCCTGCAGGTCGAACGTCAGACGATAGCGCCCCGGTGTCAGGCCAGACACCTCCAGCTCCGGCCACTCCCGGATACGGCCATCCTCATTGGTCGCGGCAGCACTCATCTCCCACCAGCTTTCTTCATCAAACCGCTCCAATACCACCTGTAAACCCTGCATGGGCCTGCCACTCAGGGTATCCAGTGCGTGCGTACTCAGCGAAATCATGCCAGTTCCTCCGCCAGCCAGGCCGTGCGTAACCATTTGCTCAGGCGCAGGGCGGTAATCTTGCGCTGCTCACGGGCAGCATTGACGATTTCTTCCTCGGTACTGTTGGGCAAACGGGCATTGAGCAACGCCAGCATCTCCTCTGCCGATTTGCCGGTGGCGAAGACGATAAAGATAAAGCCATGCTTATCGAGGTACGCCTGATTGCCTGCAGCCAGCTGCTGCAATACCTCTTCCTGCGCAGCCGCCACTGCAGACTGCTCACTGGCTGCCAGACCACGGGTATCGGCATACTTTTCCCGCAGAGAGTTAACGTCGCCAATCATCGGATGGCCAGCAAAGGCTTCCAGCCAGTCGTCACTGCTGAGCGCGGCAAAGGCATTGCGTACCGTGGCCACAAAAAATGGCTCACTGCTGAACGGTGCCCCGTCAGCCACCAGCTCTACCCAGCGTTCAGCGCTGCAACTGTTGCGCAAGTGTCGTCGCAGATCATCAGGTGAGTAGGTATTGAGATAGTTGGTAAACATAGGTACTCCAATATCAATCAATTCGAGGTGAGTACTGTTGATGCTCTCAGAACGTCTTCACGCTCCTGGCGCTTTTTAGATGTTAGTTATCTGGGGAAACGGCCCCGGCCATCGCCGAAGCACGCCGCGTCCTGATGCCAGCCCCTGGCTTTCATATACTCGGACTGCACCGGTGTAAGCCCTGGACAACTCTTCTGCGCTGGCAGGAGTCAGAAAGGGGATAGCGCGGGATCACCGCTGCCTGTCCTCTGCCTCTGACGGGCCAGACATCCTCTGCCAGCTCAGGTGCGCTGCTGATATCTGAGGATGTTAGCCACCTGATAAGGTGCCTATGCTGCGCGCTGCCTGCCAGTTCAATGGCGTCACTGCAATACTTTGCCCTGCTTCGGCCTTGTCCAGCTGTAACTGCTGAGCAGCAATGGACACCGCGACTTCCATCGGTCGCTTACCACCAATATCCGGCAACCCAACCGGGCAGCAGATACTATCCATCTGCTGCGGCGCGAACCCCCGCTGCTCCATACGCTGCTGAAAGCGTCGCCACTTCTCTGCAGAGCCGATCAGCCCCACGAACCGCACCGGACGGGGACGTTTCAGCAATGCCATGCAGAGATCGAGATCCAGTTGATGATTATGGGTCATGATCAGATACCGGGCCTTGTCCGGAAGGCGCTGACTGAGCCCAACGGGGTCATCGTCGCAATAGGTGGTGACATTGGCAGGAATGTCATCAGGGAACTGCCCTTCTCGGCTATCGACCCAATGAATCCGATAAGGCAACGCTGACAGAATCGTCACCAGTGCCTGCCCTACATGCCCGGCTCCGAAGATCACCAGCTGACGGCTACCGAGCATCAGCGGCTCCAGCATCAGCATCGCCACGCCACCGCAGCACATGCCAAGATTGGCAGCCAGATTAAAACGCTCCACCAGCGGAATACGCTGCCCGTCTTCCAGCATCTGCCGGGCCTTGATTACCGCCTGCTGTTCCAGATTGCCACCGCCAATGGTGTCAAAGCAGGCATCAGGGGTGACCACCATCTTGGCGCCGGCTTCACGGGGGGTGGAGCCCTGTGCCCCCAGCACGGTGATCATCACCGCGTCCTCCACGTGCTCGCGGCACCAGGTCAGGGCATCCAGCCAGGTCACTGGGGGCTCATTGCCCTTTTGCTTGCTCACTTTGCCGCTCCCTGCGCCTGCACGGCCATTGCCTGCAGAGTACGTGCCGCTTTCCAGACGGCTTCCGGCGTTGCCGGTGCCGACAGCGGTATGGCATTGCCCGGAGCCAGATCGGCCAGGGCATCACGCAGTGCACACCATGCCGAAATAGCCAGCATAAACGGAGGCTCACCGACGGCCTTGGAGCGGTGAATGGTATTGGCCGGATTATCGGCACGCTCCAGCAGGCGCGTGGTAAAGGCCACAGGAATGTCGCCAATGGTAGGAATCTTGTACGTGGCAGGCATGTCAGTACGCAGCCGTGCCTGTTCATCCCACACCAGTTCTTCGGTGGTCAACCAGCCCAGCCCCTGCACAAAGCCCCCTTCGATCTGGCCGAGGTCAATAGCAGGATTCAGCGAGCGCCCTACGTCGTGCAGGATGTCCACCTGACACAGACGGTACTCACCGGTTTCGATATCGACCTCGACCTCACTGCACGACACCCCATGTGCGAAGTAGAAGAACGGCCGGCCTTCTGCCCGCGCACGGTCATAGTGAATCAGAGGCGTGCGGTAGTAGCCGGTGGCAGACAGGGAAATCCGGGCGAAATAGGCCTTCTGCACGAACTCGGCAAAGCCGAATCGCTGCTGGCCCACGATGACCTGCCCGCCTTCAAAGCTGATGGCACTGGCATCCACACCAAACTCGCTGGCGGCAAAGGCACGCATACGCCCGAGCAGCGTGGCACAGGCATCATGCACGGCCATACCGTTCATATCCGCACCGGAAGAGGCCGCCGTTGGCGAGGTATTGGGAACTTTATCCGTGCGGGTGGCAGTGACCCGGATGCACTCCAGCGGCAGATCAAAGGCATCTGCTGCCACCTGTGCCATCTTGATGTACAGCCCCTGCCCCATTTCAATCCCACCGTGGTTCACCTGTATGCTGCCATCGGTATAGATGTGCACCAGGGCACCTGCCTGATTGAGGTGCTGAGCAGTAAAGGAGATACCGAACTTGACCGGTGTCAGGGCAATACCGTGGCGCAATGGCCCGTTGCCGACATCCGCATTGAAGGCCCGGGCGGCCTGATAACGCTGATGGTACTGACAGTCCTCTGCCAGCTTGGCCATCATTTCCGCCACCGGGAACTGCTCCAACTCCTGACCATAATGCGTGCGGTTGCGCTGATCGGTGTCATAGAGGTTGTTCATGCGAACCATGTAGGGATCGAGCTGCAACCGACGGGCCAGATCATCCACCGCGGCTTCAATGGCAAGCATCCCCTGCGGGCCACCAAAGCCCCGGTAGGCCGTGTTGGATGCGGTATGGGTAAAGGCTCGATGGCCACTGACCCGGGCATTGGCGAGGTAGTAGCAGTTGTCGGCATGAAACATGGCGCGATCAACGATGGCATCAGACAGATCCGGTGAGCAACCGCAGTTGCCGATCAGCTCCATCTCCAGCGCGCTGATGCGCCCGCTCTGATCAGCGCCGAGGCGGAACTGCCCGACAAAGGGATGGCGCTTGCCTGTCAGACGCATGTCATCACGGCGATTGAGCCTGATCTTCACGGGTCTGCCGGTACGCACCGCCACCAGGGCCGCCATACAGGCCGGCGCTGCTGCCTGGGTTTCCTTGCCCCCAAAGCCACCACCCAGACGCCGTACTTCTACAGCCACCTGATTCAGGGGTAGGCCCACCACTTCAGCCACCAGCTTCTGCACTTCAGAAGGGTGTTGAGTAGAGGAGTACAGATGCAGACTGCCGTCTTCCTGTGGAATCGCCAGTGTCGCCTGGGTCTCCAGATAGAAATGCTCCTGTCCGCCGATATCCAGCTGCCCCTGCACCACCACCTCGGCCTGCTCCAGTGCGGTGCTGGCATCCCCCCGCTGCATCACATGAGAAGGGCGCACCAGCCGGCCCTGCTGCCAGGCCTGCACCGGGTCAAGTACCGGGTTACCGGCACGATACTCCACCCGTGCGCTGGCCAGCGCACGGCGAGCCGCCGCTTCAGACGTCGCCGCGACGGCAAACAGTGCCTGACCGACATACAGGGTGCGACCATCGGCAAACAACGGATCTCCGGGAAATACCGGACCAATGTCCTTGTGCCCGGGGACATCATTCAGGGTGACCACATCGACCACGCCCGGGCTTTGCCGCACCGCCGTCAGATCCACACTGACAATCTCAGCATCAGCCTGCTCCGCCAACCCCAGCACCAGATGCAGGGTGCCCGGTACGGTGGGAATGTCATCGACATACTGAGCCTGTCCACTGACCTGCATCGCCGCACTGTCATGGGTAACAGCCTTGCCTACCGGGCTGCTGCCCGCGCTGGGGTACATCCCCGGTTCAATCAGCTTACGCATGGCTCAGCCCTCCTTTCTGTACCTCGCTGAAGAGCTGCTTCAGCCCTCGCTTCAGTAACGTCGCCGTCACTCCGGCACGGTATTGCGCCGACGCGCGGGCATCGCTCATGGGCTGCACATCACGTCCTAGTTCCGTAAGCAGTTCATCGCTGCTGATGGCCAGTACATCGGCCTGCTGCAGCCATTGTTCGGTGTGTGTCGCCCGGCAGGGAATCGCTGCCATTCCCCCCAGACCGATATGGATATCGGTGAGGCGCCCTGCATCTGCCACCGTGGCAGAAAGCACCAGCAGCGTGGACGCAATATCATCCTCCCAGCGTTTGCTGATCTTGTGGATGAACAGGGGTCTGGCCAGCGCTGTTCTGGGAACGATAACAGCTGTCAGCAGCTCACCTTGCTGCAATGCAGTCTGGCGATAGCCAAGAAAGAAATCCGACAAGGGCATTTGCCGCACCCCTTCGGCGCGGGTCAGCTCGATACGGGCATCCAGCGCCAGCAGCACCGGCGGCATATCACCCACTGGCGAGGCGTTGACAATATTGCCTCCCAGCGTGCCCTGATTGCGCACCTGATTGGCGGCGACCCGATCCAGCAAGGCATGCAGGGGGGCAGACTGGCTGGCAGACCACTGCATCAGCTGATTGAAGGTCACGCCTGCCCCGAAGCGCACAACCTCAGCGTTTTCCTCGATCTGCTGCATGTCTTCGATGCCACCCAGCCAGATAAAGCCGGGATAACGGCGATGGAACACATTCATTTCCACCAGCAGATCGGTGCCTCCGGCGACCAGCTGGTAATCGGGATACGTGTTGATCGCCGTCATGGCCTGTTCAATCGTTCGGGGGATAACAAAAGCGGGAGAGGCACTGGCGTTCGCAGCGCTGTCAGCGTTGACCTGCTGCAACGCACCCTGCACCTCAGCGGGATCAAAAGGCATGACACAGGGTTTAGCGGCCAGCTCGGTGGCCGCATCGCGAATAGTGGTATAACCGGTGCAACGGCAGAGGTTACCACCCAGCGCGGCGCTCATGGCCTGCGCATCCAGCCCATTGCAATGGCCGGCAAACAGCGACATGACAAAGCCCGGTGTGCAATAACCACACTGAGTGCCATGGTGATCGACCATCACCTGCTGACACGGATGCAGCTTGTCTTTACTACCTACCCCTTCCACCGTCAGCAGATGGCGCCCCTGCAGGGTATTGGCCAGTGTGATGCAACCATTGACGGCCTGATAACGGACCTGCCCATCCTTCTGGATGTCACCTATCACCACGGTGCAGGCGCCACAGTCTCCTGTTGCACATCCTTCCTTGCTTCCCATCAGCCCTAAATCAGTGCGCAACCAATTCAGAATGCTCTGATTTGGCTCAGGAAAGGGAGCCTGCATGGCCTGTCCATTCAGCACAAAATCAAGCATGGTAGCCGTCCTCTCTCACGGTGACGCTTGGTATGACAAGCGCTTAAGGTATATTTATCTATTTGGGGCCGGATTCAGCCAGACAAATAATTAACCACATGGTTAGTTTTCTGCTTTATCAAAGGCAAAGCCTATGCCAATTCAATTTTAGTCCGCCTGGTTAAATAACTTCTGCAAATGGCATAGAACCTGCAAATACAAAAACAATTCTGATCAAACAGTCAATTATTTATCGGCTCTGAATATAGCCCGGACATTGGAGATTACTACTTCTTTAATTGCCGATAGCCCATGCGAATCATTCAGCGCCCCAGTATCAACATGCGCAGGCCCCCTGAAAATATTGATACTGCAGACAGGAATTACAGCGAAATGTCGCTGCTAGCACTTTCAGCAAGAGTGACAGACAGAACTCAAAGGCCGTGACCATGACACCACTTCTCGAGGTTCGTCATATCACAAAGGAATACCCCGGCTGCCGCGCCAACGACAGGGTCAACCTTTGTATCGATATGGGCGAAATACATGCACTGCTCGGTGAAAACGGAGCAGGCAAAAGCACTCTGATGAAAATCATCTACGGCGTTGTTCAGCCAGATGAAGGGGAACTGCTGTGGCGAGGGATGCCGGTCAATATCAAGGGCCCTGCTCATGCCCGTCAACTGGGTATCGGTATGGTGTTTCAGCACTTCTCGCTGTTTGACACCCTGAGCGTGCTGGAAAACATTCTGCTGAGCCTGCCTGCCCATGAGGCACGTGACCGCCTGCGCGTGCTGCGCCAGCTAGACGACATGGGCAAACGTTATGGCATGCATCTTGACCCCCATCGCCCGGTCAGCACCCTGTCGACCGGCGAGCGGCAGCGGGTCGAGCTGATCCGCGCGCTGCTCAATGAGCCACAACTGCTGATCCTTGATGAACCCACTTCGGTGCTCACGCCCCAGGAATGTGAAGGGCTGTTCGCCAGTCTGCGCAAACTGGCGGCCGATGGCTGCTCCATCCTGTTTATCAGCCACAAGCTGCAGGAGGTGAAAGACCTCTGTCAGCGCGCCACTATCCTGCGCGGTGGCTGTGTGGTGGATGAACTGGACCCACGCGAAACTGACATCGATACCATGGCCGCGCGCATGGTCGGCTCCGGTACCGCCACCCATGCCACGACCCGTCCGGGCGTGCAGGGTGAAGCGGCGATCTCGGTCCATCACCTGACCCTCCCCGGCTTCTCCAGCCACGAAGTGGGTGTGAAGGATGTCAGCTTTACCGCCTATAAAGGCGAGATTCTCGGCATCGCTGGCGTGGCAGGTAATGGTCAGGCCTGCATGCTGCGTGCCTTGAGTGGCGAGCAGCTGAGCCAGAGCGATGATGTACGTATCGGTGCCAGAGGCATTGGCCGTCTGAACCCGGCACAACGTCGCAAACTGGGAATGGCAGTCGTGCCTGAAGATCGTCTCGGCCGTGGTGCCGTACCCGACATGACGCTGGTGGAAAACGCCCTGCTGACCGCCGCCGATCAGGGGCTGGTGAAGAAAGGCGTCATCCAGCACGGTGCCCTGCGCGACTGGACCAGCCAGCTGTGCAAGCTGTTCAAGGTCAAAACCGCGGGCATTGATGCTCAGGCACGTTCGCTGTCGGGCGGTAATCTGCAGAAGTTCATCATCGGCCGTGAAGTGCTGCAACAACCTGCTGTGCTGGTGGCCTCACACCCGACCTGGGGGGTAGACATCGGCTCCGCGGTCGCCATTCGTGAAGCCCTGCTGACACTGCGTGATCAGGGGTGTGCCGTCATTATCCTGTCGGAAGATCTGGACGAGCTGTTTGAAATCAGTGATCGCATGACGGCGCTCTGTCACGGCCAGCTGGCCCCCATCAAGGCCCGTCTGGATACCTCTGTCGAAGAAGTGGGCCGCTGGATGGGCGGCGACTTTTCTGACACCCCACCCGCTACTGAAAGCTCAGCCATGGCTGCCGCCACCGCTGCTCACAGCGATCTGCCGCAGGAGAATCGCCATGCTCAGGCTTGAACGCCAACCTCAAGATTCGCGCCTGATGGCCTGGTGCTCGCCCCTGCTGGCCATTGCGCTGACGCTGGCCGCTGGCGCCCTGCTGTTTGCCGTACTCGGCCACAAACCGCTGGAAAGCCTGTATGAGTTTTTCCTCGGCGGTGTCAAAGACATCTACAGCGTCGGAGAACTGGGCGTCAAGGTCACCCCCATTCTGCTGTGCGCCGTAGGGCTGGTGCTGTGCTACCGCGCCAACGTCTGGAACATCGGTGCTGAAGGCCAGTTTATTGCCGGTGCCCTCTGCGCCGGGATGGCGGCACTGGCCGGGCTGGATATCGATACCCCCTGGTATGCCGTGGTTATCATGCTGGCAGGTATGCTCGGCGGCATGATCTGGGCGGGCATTGCAGCCTGGTTGAAGACCCATTTCGCCTGCAACGAAATCCTCACCACCATCATGCTCAACTACGTGGCCTACAACCTGCTGCAATACGGCGTGCATGGCCCTCTGAAAGATCCGCAGGGTTTCAACTTCCCTGAGTCTGCGATGTTCAACGACAATCACCTGCTGCCGGTCATCCTTGAAGGGACACGTCTGCATGCCGGGATTCTGATTGCAGCCGTTGCTGTCATTGCTGTCGTCCTGCTGCTGCGTTACACCCATCTCGGCTTCAAGATTACCGTGCTGGGCCGTGATGCCTCTGCGGCCACCTTCGCCGGTTTCGGCAGCAAGCAGCTGACCTGGATTGTCCTGCTGGCCTGCGGTGGACTGGCGGGGCTGGCGGGTGCCGGTGAAGTAGACGGCCCTATCGGCCAGCTGACTCCCTACATTTCTTCCGGTTATGGCTATGCGGCGATCATCGTGGTGTTCCTTGGTCGTCAGCAGCCGGTCGGGGCCGTGCTGGCCAGTATTCTGCTGGGCCTCACCTATCTCGGTGGCGAAACCAGCCAGATCAAGCTGGGCTTGCCCGTGTCACTGACCGAACTGTTTCAGGGCATGCTGCTGTTCTTCCTGCTGGCCTGCGACCTGTTTATCGGCTATCGCCTGCGCTGGATTCCCCGTGTTCACCCGGCGTGATAGAGCGCTGCCTGATCTGGATTTTTACAGGTATCGCCTGCTGACACGCAGCGCTACCGGAGGTAACTGAAAATGGATATGGATCTGATCACGAACATCCTGTTCGCCGCCGTCCGTACCGGCACGCCGCTGCTGCTGGTGGCGATTGGCGAACTGATCTGCGAACGGGCCGGGGTACTCAACCTCGGTCAGGAAGGCATGATGCTGATGGGAGCGGTACTGGGCTTTATCGCCGCCCTGACCACCGGCAGCATGGTCACCGGCTTTGTGGTAGCGGCGCTCGCCGGTGTCCTGATGTCGCTGCTGTTCGGCTTTCTTGCCCTCACCCTGAGCACCAACCAATATGCCACGGGTCTGGCTCTGGCTATTTTTGGCGGCGGCCTGAGTGCCTTTATAGGCCAGCCCTTCGTCGGTAAGCCTGTGGATGGTCTGCATGCCATCATCATTCCCTACCTGTCGGACATTCCTCTGATTGGCAAGGCACTGTTCGCGCAGGACGGCATGGTCTACCTCAGTTTTATTCTGGTCCCGGCACTGGCCTGGATGCTGAAAAACAGCCGCCCCGGCCTGATCATCCGCGCAGCCGGTGAGTCCCCCGATTCGCTGCATGCTCTCGGCCACCGGGTGATGATGGTGCGCTATCTGGCGGTGATGTTCGGTGGCGCCATGGCCGGACTGGCAGGTGGCTATTTGTCGCTGGCCTATACCCCGATGTGGAACGAAGGCATGACCGCCGGACGGGGCTGGATTGCACTGGCACTGGTGGTGTTTGCCGGCTGGCAGCTGGGGCGTCTGATGCTCGGCGCCTACCTGTTCGGTCTGGCCAGCATTCTCCATCTGGTCTTTCAGGGGCTGGGCTTTGACATCTCCCCCAGTCTGCTGGCGATGATGCCCTATGTTGCCACCATACTGGTGCTGGTCGTGCTGTCACGCAGTCGCGATAACCCTGCCCTGCAGGCCCCGGCCGCCATCGGTAAACCCTGGCGCCCGGTACACTGAGCAGCCGCCATATTGAACGCGAAGAAACCGCTGTATACACCGGCCCCGGCTGTGTATACGGCGGCGTGATCTGATCGATGTATTGGCCATGAGTAGCGCGCTATGAAGTACAAACCCGGACAGATTCGTGAGGACAACGTACAGAAGATTCTGGCAGCCGGTGAAAAGGTCTTCGCCAGTCAGGGCTTCAAGGGGGCCAGCATGCAGCAGATCGCTGATCTGGCCGGCATTCCCAAAGCCAATCTGCACTACTACTTCAAAACCAAGGACAGCCTTTACCTGGAACTGCTGAGCCGGATGCAAAGCCTGTGGAACAGCGCACTGGATGACTTTACCCCCAGTGATGACCCAGCCGAGGTGCTGAGCCGCTGGATCGAGGTGAAGGTGGAGATGGGCTATCAGCATCCGCTGAGCTCAAAGATGTTTGCTATGGAAGTCATTCAGGGAGCCCCACACCTGCGCCGACACATTCGCGAAGTGACCCGGCCCTGGTTTGAGCAGCGTGTCGCCATCATCCAACAGTGGATCGATCACGGCCGTATTGCGGTGGTCGACCCCGCCCACCTGATCTTTCTGATCTGGTCATCTACCCAGCACTATGCCGACTACGCGACCCAGATTCTGACCCTGACCGATCAGCGCCGTTACCGGCGCAAAGATATAGAACATATCAAGGGCTCGCTGATCCGCATGATTCTGGCTGGCTGCGGCCTGAACATACCGGAGCGCTGGCAAACCGTGCTGAGCAGTCAGCCTGACTTTCTTGAGGTGTCACCGGTGCAGATTGAATTGCAGGGCGGCAACCAGCGTCTGGCCTGAGAACGTGCTCCCGATCTGAGAGCATGAACAGACTCTGACTGCTATTACTGCTCTTCCAGCTCCACCAGCCCATGCTGAAACGGATCATTCCAGTGCTGAAAAGCTTCCCTGTTGCGCCATTCCTGTTCACTTAGCAGACAACCGTCGAGACGCTGACAAAACTGCGCCTGCTGCAGACCCTGACCGATAAACACCAGCTCCTGCCGGCAGTCGCCGATGTCGTCCTGCCAGTGTTGCAGGATGGCCTGTCGGGCATCATCGGCGTCTGGCCAGTGCTCCTGCTCCACCGAAGCCCACCATTTACCTGCATGTTCGTACTGCAACAAGCCACCGGCCTGCGACCAGTGCAGCGCCTCGTCGGGGCGAGAAGCCAGCCAGAAGTAGCCTTTGGAACGTAGCAGTCGCCCCTGCCCGGCAGTCAGACCGTCTTCAATCAGGGTCAGCAGGCGTTCAGGATGGAAGGGACGACGCGCCCGATAGACAAAGCTGTCGATACCGTACTCGTCGGTTTCAGCATGAATCTCACCGCGCAATGTTTGCAGCCAGCCCGGTGCCTGCATGGCCTTATCAAAGCTGAACCTGCCGGTATTCAGCAGTTGCTGCAGAGGCACCTGACCATTGCGGCTGAACAGAATCTCCGCATCCGGGTTAAGCGAGCGCAACACGGCAGCCAGCTCCTGCGCTTCGGTCACAGAAATCAGGTCGGCTTTGCTGATCACCAGCACGTTGCAGAACTCGATCTGGTCAATCAGCAGCTGCGATACACTGCGCTGATCTTCCTCGCCGAGGCTTTCGCCCTTCTCCTGCAATGACAGGGCCTCTTCGTAATCACGCAGGAAATGCACGCCATCAACCACCGTCACCAGCGTATCCAGCCGTGCCACATCCGACAGTGACTGACCCTGCTCATCGCTGAAGGTAAAGGTTTCTGCCACCGGTAGCGGCTCGGCAATACCGGTGGACTCAATCAGCAGGTAATCAAACTGACCGCTGGCTGCCAGCTGACGGATTTCCACCAGCAAATCCTCACGCAATGTGCAGCAGATGCAGCCATTACTCATCTGCACCAGCCGCTCTTCGCCCCGCTTTAGCTCGACCTCACGCGCCACGTCTGCCGCATCAATATTCACTTCACTCATGTCATTGACGATGACAGCCACCCGGAGGCCAGCGCGGTTATTGAGGATGGCATTCAACAGTGTGGTCTTTCCGGCACCCAGAAAACCGGAGAGGACAGTAACAGGCAGGCGATTCATGAGAGGTTTCCATCAAAGCATTTTTATTAATGTTATTACATAACATTTAAATTCTACAAGCCTCTGTTTAATCGACTTTCAATATCAATACCGACAGCCAGCGGGCGCATTTACCCCAGTCAGTGTCGGCTACAGACAAACTCTTCGATGGCTCCCGCCCCTAGAATAACGGCTGTTTTTTTACTCTGAGCGAATGGAGCTGACATGTCTGATTTCATCACCGTGCTGCGCGAAACCTGCCCTACTCCCGTTGTGGATGCGACCAAGTGGAAGCGTATCGGCGGCGATCCGCACACCGTCAACCTCAACGCCTACCTGTCCAAGGACGGCAGCAAAATCATGGGCACCTGGATCTGCACACCGGGTAAATTTGAAGTGAACTACGAGAAGTGGGAATACTGCCACTTTCTGGATGGCTACTGCATCATCACCCCTGAAGGTGAAGAGCCTGTTCATTTGAAAGCAGGTGACGTGTTCGTCATCGAGCCGGGCATGAAAGGCACCTGGGAAGTGGTAGAAACCGTACGCAAGTACTTTGTATTTGCCTGATTCAGCTTTTGCCTGATTCAGCTTTTGCCTGACTCGGTTTTTGCCTGATCCGCTGCATCGGTCTGCGGGCCGGGCGCAGAATACTGCGACCAGCCCGCTTTTACCTTTAACTGACGATCAATGATGTCCAGTTAGCTGCTCAAGATTGCGTGCTGAACACCCAACGCAACGTTGCAGTCGGCCTGGTGCCGCCAACGCTGAGCGGCAGGCATTGGCGATGCCTACACACAGCTCAAGCGCTAAAGCAACAACACTTGCACAAGCGCTGATCATTCCTTCACGCCACTCTCCACATCTCCGGCAAGCTCAAACCAGCCCTTCGCCATCTGGATAACACCCCACAGCTTGTCAGGGATTGCCAGATGCGGCACACGTCTGGAATCAAGCACCGTGGCAATCTCTGCCTCCTTACCCTGACCGACAAGCTCCACCCACGCCGGGTTCATCACCAACCCCTGCCCGATGGCAACCTGCGACAGGCCAAGATTCAGCGCATTCTCGGCGTCCTCGGGCGTGCGGATCAGGCCCGCCGCAATCAGCGGAAGGCGTTCACCGACATGCTCGGTGATCAGTTCGGCGGTTGTGCGCTCATGGCCCACCGGCCGTGCATGCGGGATGTTAAAGAGCGACGCATGGAGGTAATCGATACCGGCCTCAATCAGTCGGTCGATCAGCACGAAGCTGTCATCAATGCGCAGTCCACCTTCTTCGGACTCTTCCGGCGAGATGCGGTAACCCAGCAGAAAAGGCTGTCTGGCGTGCTCAGCGATGACGCGTTGCACTTCGTGCACCACGGCCAGGGGGAAGCGCATGCGGTTTTCCAGAGAGCCGCCCCATTGATCGTCGCGCTGGTTGGACAGAGGTGAAAAGAAGTTCTGGATGAGGAAACCATGCGCTCCATGCAGCTCGATGCCATCAAAACCGGCTTCTATACCGCGGCGAGCCGCATCACCAAACGCCTTGATGATGGCTTCGACTTCTTCTCCGCTCAGCGCGTCACTGGTCACTTCGGCATGATTGAACGGGGTAGGCGGCACCTTCAGTGTGCTGGCGCTGACTACGCGGCCATCGGGCACCAGGTGCGGCAAAGCTTTGTTGCCCGCGTGGAATATCTGCAGGATTGCCGGAGCACCACCACTTCTGGCAGCGTCAGCAAGGCGGCGCAGGCTCGGAACAAAGCGGTCATCATAACTGGCAAACTCGTCGGTAAAGCCGATACCGTCTGGCGTTACATGAGTGCAGCCGGTAACTACCATACCGACGCCGTTGACGCGAGCGCGATAGTAGGCGATCTCCTGGTCGGACACGGTGCCGTCCGCATTGGCCGACCAGGTGGTCATGGGTGCCATCACGGCGCGGTTTCGCACAGTCATACCGTTTTTGAACGTCAAAGGCTGAAACAGCTTTGATGCGGTTGGGGCCATAGGACTGAATCTCCATACACTAAACAAGAAATCGAGGTCGGTTGTGATCCGATGTCAGGCAGTATCGTTCTGAAGGCCCAGAGTGCGTTTGCCGGAATCATTCTATTTTTTGCCTGATCTGATGAGCATTGATCACCGGTTGAGTCCACCTGGCGTTCAGGATGCTATGCTTCTTTCAGCTCAGCACAACGAACAAGTCAGATTCCATGAGGTACAGGATGTCGACTCAAACAGAAATGAACCTGGACAGACTCTCCACCCTGATTGGAGCAGTTGCCCAATCTGACGGTGACAACAATACGGCGATCCCAGCGCTGAAGCTGCGCCGCTGCAGCTCCACCACCGAGCCCATGCCCTGCATTTACGGTCTGGGCCTGGCAGTGATCGTACAAGGCGGCAAGCGGATCATGCTGGACGACGAGATTTTCGATTACGGGCCAGGACAATCGCTGATCACGACCGTGGACATGCCCGTGGTCGCGTATGTTACTCACGCCAGTGGCGCAGAGCCTTTCCTTGGGATGTGGCTGCAACTGGATGCACGCGTCATTGCCCAGGTGGCAGCAGAAATGGAGTTCGCGACACCGCTCCACGTTTCGGCAGCGCGGGGCATTTCACTTGTGTCGCTGGATACAGGGCTGCAGGCAGCGCTAACCCGGCTGATCGAGCTACTGACCGAACCGTCGCTGATCCCCCACCTGGCTCCTCTGATCCAGCAGGAGATCGTCGTCCGTTTGCTGAGCGGTGGGCATGGGCCCAGCCTGCGCCGTCTGGTTGCGCTCGGCTCACCGAGCCAGCAAGTCGCTAAAGTCGTTACCTGGCTGAAGCAGCACTATACCGAGAATGTGCCAATCGATGAGCTGGCGGCAAAAGCCCATATGAGCCCGTCGACGTTTCGGCAGCATTTCCGTGCCGTGGTCGGCATGAGCCCCTTGCAGTATCTGAAGAACCTGCGCCTGCTCGACGCCCGGCAACTGATGCTCAATGAGCATCTGGACGCAGGGAGTGCGGCTACGCGTGTCGGGTATGAGAGCGCGTCCCAGTTCAGCCGTGAATACAGCCGGCTATTCGGCAACCCGCCGAATCGCGATATCAAGCAAATGCGGGACGCCACTCAGCCAAACTGATAGGCACGGAGGGAAAGCGCAGCCCGATTTCCCCCTGCCGTGGAGCGCTTCGATGTGCGCATCGCGATACCTAAACCACGGATGCCGCAGGGTCTGCATGGCAACTCTCAACAGGCTAGTGTTTCTAGTCACCAGGGGCTGGCAAGGGTGGCGAGGAACTGGGCAAGCCAGCGCACCGCTTACAGCGGTGTTCGCCACACCTGCAGCTTGCACAACAGTGATATTCTCTGAGCCAGCCCTTCTGCGCTTGATTTAGCCCTGGCCAGTCCGGACAATGCCCAACGACTGTTGACGCTAAATCTGTTTCATGAACGACAAACGCCTACATATCCTGCGTGTTACCGAGAAGCTGCTGAAAGAGCATGGCCTGCATGGGCTCAGCATGAGCAAAATTGTACAGGCTGCCGGGGTGTCCACTGGCACCATCTACAGATACTTCAAGGATAAACACGATCTGATCACCGCTATTCACTTTGAGTCAGCGGGTCAGCTGGCGCTGGCCATCTGTCAGGATCTGGATGGACCGGCGGATGATCGCCAGAAGCTGTTCACTATGCTCGATAACCTGATCGACTATAACGAACGCTACCCTGAGCGCTATCTGACCAAGGCGGCCCTTGATCTGGTGTCACAACAACGAACCCACTGCGACATGGAACGTATCCGTGACCTGTTCGCGCCACTGACCCGTTACATAGAAGGTGGACGTGATAAAGGTCTGTTCAAGCCCTTGCCGACCGATATTCTGGTCAGTCTTTGTCTTGGCCCTATTGAGTGGAACTACCACCTGCGCAAAGACAGCATCCGCAATCTCAGTAATGAGGAATTATTGTTGATCAAGCAGGCCTGCTGGGAAGCTATGCTGGCATCGGCAGCTAACTCCTGACCCTTGTATCCACAGACAGTGACCTGCTCAGGCCGCGCCGTACATGGCGCCCCTGTCTGCCCTCGACTATATTTACTGGCCGTTACCCGATGACTGTCGGGCCTGACGAAACGCCGCTAAGAAAGGAACAAGCGCATGCATAAACCACTCGTCATCAGCTTGCTGTGTGCCGGCCTGTCATTATCTGCCCTTTCAGCTCAGGCCGAATCGCTGATTGAAGTCTATGAGATGGCGCTGAAACAGGATCCGCAACTGCGCTCCGCTGAAGCTGAGCGTCAGGCATCCGCCGAAATCATTCCACAGCGCAAGGCGGACCTGCTGCCGAATATCAACGGCACCGCAGGCATAGGTAATGCTGATTACGACCGAGCCGGTGACTTCGACTTCAAAAACTATGAGCTGTCGCTGACCCAGCCGCTGTTCAACCGCTCCAGCTGGTATGCGTTGAAACAGGGAAAGATTGAAGATCAGGCCGCGGCGATCAAACTGGAAATTGCCCGTCAGGATCTGATCAGCCGGGTCATCACTGCCTATATCGAAGTGCTGCGCAGTAAAAGCCAGCTCAGCGCCACCGAAGCCGAAGAAGCCGCCATCAAACGCCGTCTGGAGCAGGCGCAGGCGCAGTATGACGTGGGTCTGGTGGCCGTCACTGACGTCGAAGAGGCCAAAGCCTCCTACCAGCGTGCACAGGTTGCCCGTATTCAGGCAGCCAACGCCGTCGACACCAGTCTGGAAGCTCTGGAACGCCTGACTAATACCGTGGTCACCCAGGTCAACGATCTGAAAAAGAGTTACCCCATCACCGATACGGATTACCTGTCGCTGGATGATGGCGTGGACAAAAGCATCAAAAACAACCTCAACATCGCCTATGCCGACACCAATTATCGTGCCGCCAAAATGGGCGTCACCATCAGCGAATCTGGCCATTACCCCACGGTGGGCCTGAACCTGTCTCACGGCTACACCAAGAACGAGTCCACCATTGACGGGGACTACAACAAGATCAGCCTGTCGGTCAGCGTGCCACTGTACTCCGGTGGTGCGGTCAGCTCGAAAGTACGTCAGGCCTACGCTACTGCTAATCAGTATGAGGCCGACTACGACGATGCCCTTCGCGAAATCCGCCAGCAGACCCGTACCCTGCTGCGTAACCTGCAGACCAATGTCGCCACCGTTACCGCTCAGGACCTGACCATCAAGGCCAGTGATACCGCGCTGAAAGCCACCGAGGCCGGATACGAAGTCGGCACCCGCAACGTAGTGGATGTGCTGGATGCCGAACAGAACCTGTATCAGTCCATCCGTGATTATGCCAATGCCCGCTACGACTACGTGGCCAATCAGGTCAAGCTGAAGCAATTGCAGGGTGCCCTGTCGGTCTCCGACATTCGCGAGCTCGACGGCTGGCTGACGCCTCTCAGCGAGCAGGGTGTCGAGAAGAAGAGTACCGGGAAGAACGGCACAGACAAGAAGAGCAAGAAGCAATAAGAAGGTGTTGATATGCCGGCGCAACGGACTACGATCCTGCGCTTGCAATCAGCCTGATCGGCCCCTACATGATTGCATGCGATGTTGTCATCCACCCGGA
This sequence comes from Pokkaliibacter sp. MBI-7, assembly GCF_029846635.1. Lineage (NCBI taxonomy): Bacteria > Pseudomonadati > Pseudomonadota > Gammaproteobacteria > Oceanospirillales > Balneatrichaceae > Pokkaliibacter > Pokkaliibacter sp. MBI-7. The sequence goes on from NZ_JARVTG010000002.1 coordinate 1,756,041, forward strand.
TAAAATTTATGTCACCCGCGGGATAAAACCCATGACACTCTCTGAGAAGCATGGTTATATCCTCTGATACCTGATCCGGCTGCTCTGGCCGGATCTCTGTTTTTATCATCGGTTTTTATGATCGTTTTGGCAGTCACAAGTTGCTGTCGGTCAAGCCACTGGCCTCAGTCGAGCTTTACCTATGCATGGTTCAGGAGATAGTGCATGAACAAGCCCGTGGTGTGGCTGGTAATACCAGATGCGCAGATTGAATCTGCGGTACGCGACATCCCCGCATTAAGCGCATTCCAGGTCGAGTCAGTCCGCTTCGACAGCAATGACTGGTTGCCGCGTCTGCATGCCATGCCGCCCGAAGCCATGCTGGTGCAGGCTGACCGGGTACAGGATCAGCACCTCGTCACCCTGATGGAAAACCGCCCGAGCTGCGAAATCATGCTGCTCAGCGAGGGGTCACCCAATCCACTGATTGATCAGGCCATGCGCCAGGGCGCCAGCTTTCACTTCCGCCTGCCGCTGGAAGACAAGCTGCTGCAGGACATTTTCAGCGATATTCACAACGAGTGGCGCTCTGAAGACGTGGCCGCCGAAGCCACCCGCAGCGATCTCGACCAGTTCGGCCTGTTGCTGGGCTCCTCCCCCTGTATGCGCAAGGTCTACCGGATGATCCGCAAGGTCGCCGATACCGACGCCAGCGTGATGATTGTCGGCGAAAGCGGCTGTGGCAAGGAGCTGGTGGCCAATACCCTGCACCTGATGAGCAGCCGCATTGATCAACCCTTTATTGCCATCAACAGTTCGGCCTTCAGCTCAGAACTGATCGAAAGCGAATTGTTTGGCCATGAGAAAGGTGCCTTCACCGGCGCGGTCAAATCCTACAAAGGCATTTTCGAACAGGCCCACCTCGGCACCCTGTTTCTGGACGAAATCACCGAAATGCCGATCGAGCTGCAGGCCAAGCTCCTGCGGGTGCTGGAAACCGGCCAGTTCAGCCGGCTCGGCAGCGAAGAGGTACTAACGACCGATGTTCGCGTGGTCGCCGCCACCAACCGTTCACCGGAGCAGGCCATTGCTGATGGCCGCCTGCGTGAGGATCTCTACTTCCGGCTGGCGCAGTTTCCTGTTGAACTGCCTCCATTGCGCGAGCGTGGCGAAGATATTCTGGGGCTGGCCAAACACTTTCTCGCTTATCGCAATGCGGCAGACAAAACCCAGAAATTTTTCTCTCCCGGCGCCATGGAAGCCATTGAAAAGCACCCATGGCCGGGTAACGTGCGTGAGCTGAAACATCTGGTGGAGCGAGCCCATATTCTGGCGCTGGATGAAATTACCCAGGAACACCTTGGCCTTGATGGCGACTTCGCCCCGGTCCTGACTCCGCAGGAAGATGCACTGATCATCCCTGCCAATGCCCCGCTGGAGGAGATGGAGCGTCAGGCTATTCTGCAAACACTGGAGCGCTGTGAAGGCAACAAGACGCGTGCTGCAGAACAGTTGGGTATCAGCATCAAAACGCTGTACAACAAGCTGGAAAAATACCGCTCCTGATTGGCAGGTGGCGGTGCTGACGTCACCGCACCGCCGCTATGCTTCAGTGCCGCAACCGGCCCAGCAGCGCCTCAGCGGTAGCCTCGGAAGAAGCAGGATTCTGCCCGGTGATCAGCAGATCATCCCGCTCAATGTGCACGCCCCAGTCATCGCCCCTGGCATAAAGCCCACCTTTGGCCTTGAGTTCATCCTCCACCAGAAAGGGCACGACCTCGGTCAGATTGACCGCCGCCTCTTCACTGTTGCTGAACCCGGTTACCCGCTTCCCTTTCACCAGCGGCTGGCCGTTTTCTGCCTTGGCGTGGCGCAATACACCGGGAGCGTGACAGACAGCACCCACCGGCTTGCCGGACTGATAAAAATCCTCGATCAGGCCGATGGAGACACTACTCTCCGCCAGATCCCACAGGGGGCCATGACCGCCGGGATAGAACAGGGCATCGTAATCTTCCGGGTGAACACTCGACAGCGGCAGGGTTGCGGCCAGCGCCAGCTGCGCCTCCTTATCCTGACGGAAGCGGCGTGTCGCATCGGTATCGAGGCTGGTATCGTCGCTTTTGGGGTCCATCGGCGGCTGGCCACCCAGCGGTGAGGCCAGGGTAACGTCGGCACCCGCGTCAAGAAATACGTAATAAGGTGCCGCCAGCTCTTCCAGCCAGAAGCCGGTTTTGTGCCCGGTATCGCCGAGTTTGTCGTGAGATGTCAGAACGACCAGTATTTTCACAGTGCAATGCTCCCTGTGTGCTTGTGTCATAGGATGTTCAGGATCGGGGTCTGCTCACCATCTGCCATGCCAGCAACCGGCAGGCTTTGCTCTGTGCCGACTGGCTGGCGGCAGGCAGATCAGCGCGGATATGGCTTATTCCGCCGCCACTTCCACCACCAGCTTGCCGAAATTACGCCCCTCCAGCAGACCGATAAAGGCATCGGGGGCGTTTTCCAGACCCGCAACCCGGTGCTCGCGGTACTTCAGCTTGCCTGCTGCCAGCCATTCTCCCATCTGCACGGCAAACTCCGGATAGCGATGGCCATAGTCATCAAAAATGATAAAGCCCTGCATACGGATACGTCTGGTCAGCAATGTCCGCAGCAGCAGCGGCGAGTGATCAGGCCCATCTGGCAGGGTGGTCGCATTGTACTGGGCGATCAGGCCGCACAGCGGTACCCGCGCACGGCTGTTCAGCAACGGCAACACCGCATCAAACACCTTGCCGCCGACATTTTCAAAATACACATCAATACCCGCAGGACAGGCTTCAGCCAGCTGCTGCGGCAAGTCGTCGGCATGGTGATTAATGCAGGCATCAAACCCCAGTTCGTCCTGCGCGTAGCGGCATTTTTCCTCACTGCCGGCAATACCCACCACACGGCAGCCCTGCAGCCTGGCGATCTGGCCGACCATGGCGCCCACTGCCCCGGTCGCAGCGGCCACTACTACGGTTTCTCCGGCCTTAGGCTGACCGATATCGAGCAGCCCCATGTAGGCGGTGAAGCCCGGCATACCCAGAATCCCAAGCGCATAGGAGACCGGCGCCAGAGCGGGGTTCAGTTTGGTCAGGCCCTGACCATCTGAAAGCGCATAGTCCTGCCAGCCGGTGTAGCCCAGTACCCAGTCACCGGCTGCAAAGCCCGGATGCTGAGATTCCACCACTCTGGACACTGCACCACCCACCATCACCTCACCCAGTTGTACCGGCGCGGCATATGATTTGGCATCACTCATGCGGCCACGCATATAGGGATCAAGGGACAGATAATGGGTACGCAGCAGTACCTGACCCGCTGCGGGAGCAGCTACAGGCTGCTGATCCAGCTGGAAGTTTTCAGCTACCGGTGCGCCCTGAGGTCGGGAGGCCAACAAAATACGACGATTGATACGAGTCATAGGGTTTCCTGAAAAAAATCAGATTCTGGTTGCAGCGCCATGATAGTCGCCGCTAACCACACTGGAATGTGCTCACGTCCACAGACATGCAATGCCATTCACTCGATATGTGATGCTATATGAACTCTTTTTTAACACCGGCTCACGATTCTGGCTTATCAGCTTTTGTGGTCACAATCGGTGAGTAATCAAGGGAAGAGAGGGGAAAATCAGGATGACTGAGTGCGCGCGCGTCAGCGCCAGAGCGGGCGGAAAGCGCAGATTAACAGGCTGACTCAGGTCAACCAGTCCATGGGCATGATACGCACCCGAAGGTCTGTTAAACACCGTGTGGCCAGCATGCCCCCCATCACGGAGACGCTCTGCCAACGCAAACGCCTCCTGACCGAAGCTATTGGGAGCTGCCATGACGACAGCTCCGGCAGGATCAGGCCAGTACGTTAGCCAGGAACCCCTTGCTCAGCTCAGCAGCACGCGCCGCGGCAGCTTCATGGTAGGAAGCACGAACGCTGCAGTTGAAGCCATGGTCAGCTTCAGGATGAACGTAGATAGACACATCACTGCGGCCAGCGAACTTGCGCTGCAGCATCTCAATGGTCGACATCGGAATATGGCTGTCCTTCTCACCGAAGTGGAACATCATGGGCACCGTGATACTGTCGGCCAGCGCTTCGCGGTCGCCGATACGGCCACCGTAGTAAGACACACCGGCGTCAAACTTGCCGCTCGCCGCTGCCATGTAGGTCAGCAGGCCACCGAAGCAATAGCCCATCACAGCACACTTGCCATTGCTCTGCTCCGCAGCGATCTCGTCTCGCAGCACCAGGATGTCAGCCAGCACCTTCTCTTCATCGGTGGCTTTCAGCAGGCCCAGCGCCGTTTGCATGTCATCACCGGCATAACTCAGACTGACCTTGCGCGCAGAACGCCAGAAGATGTCAGGTGCGTAGACGTCATAACCCTGTTCGGCATAACCCTTCACTACAGACTGGATATGATCATTGACGCCAAAAATTTCCTGGATCAGTACGATGCTGGGTGCATTGTCCTTACCCGATCTGGCCACGAATACATCCATCTCACCCTCTGCTACCGCGATACGACGCCATTCAGTGGAAATCATCCGAATCGATCCTGTTCTAGTATGAATTGACCCTGCGCAAGCGCAGCTGCATTACCCGCCGATATATGGATACGATTCACACCTATACCAAGAGGACAATCTTGCAGATTGTTGGGAACAACATGGCGTAGGATGGGCAACAACGCCGAGCGAAGCACAGCCAAACGCGACCACGCCGGTGCAGCTGATGTGAAGATCAGGCAAGGGCAGCGAACGCGCCCTTGCCGGTATGAAGCCCATTCCAGAGAACACCGGGCCAATACTCATAACGTCAACACGATATCAGGACAGAATCGCACCCGACTGCATCCGCTCCACTCCCGCCTTGGCCATAGCATCCCAGGCAGCTGCCAGCGAACCGTTCAGGTCGATACCACGGCAGGCATCTTCGATAACCGCCGTCTTGAAGCCTGAGCGGGCAGCATCCATGGCGGTCCAGGCCACACAGAAATCCGTCGCCAGCCCCACCACATAAACCTGTTTGATACCCCGTTCCTGCAGATAGCCCAGCAGCCCTGTCGGCGTTTTGTGATCCGCTTCGAAGAAGGCGGAATAGCTGTCCATGTCCTTGTGAAAGCCCTTGCGGATAATCAGCTCAGCCTGAGGCAGCTCCAGCCCTTTCACCAGCGACGCATCGTCGGTGCCCTGCACACAATGGTCTGGCCACAGCACCTGTGTGCCGTAACTCAGTTCGGTCGTTTCAAACGGCTTCTTGCCGTCATATGCCGAGGCAAAAGAAGCATGGCCCTGTGTGTGCCAGTCCTGAGTGACCACCACGTTGGCGAAGTGCTTGCTGAGGGCATTGATCACCGGCACCACCTGATCACCGTCCTTGACGGGCAGCGTACCGCCCGGAACGAAGCAGTTTTGAACATCGACAACGATCAGTGCACTGTTTTCGGACGGCACTACCGTAGCGGCCAGCACCTGCCGACCCAGTACCGAGCTCCCCAGCCCCACTGCCGTCAATCCACCCATCAGCATTTTCAGTGACTGACGACGACTTACCTTGCCCATTGCACTCTCCTGCTTTCGTCTTTAGTTAAGTAATCACTTCACGAATGCAGGAGCAGTGCCAAGATTCTGTAGTGCTGGCGCACGGCAGCTGAATGAGCACAGGGGTCTTCAGGTAAGCGCCTAAACAGACATTAGAAGAGGATTTTTACCCTTACGGATCAGAGTTTACCCTTACGGATCAAAGTGCAGACTGGATAGAACAGGTAGCACGGAACAGGACATTCCGAAAGGAATGAGGTGCGGTGAGTCGCCAGCCTGAACGGTACAGCAGGACCACCCGATCAGGCCAGGCAAAGCAACAGGCAGTTGCAGGTCAATCAGAGAAGATCCGTAGACTGGATGCGCTGTACCCCGGCTGCACTCATCCGCTCCCAGGCCGCTGCCAGCGAGCCATTGAGGTCGATACCGCGGCAGGCATCTTCGATCACATAGGTTGTCAGACCCACCTTACGGGCGTCTTCCGCACTCCAGGCCACGCAGAAATCCGTCGCCAGCCCCACCAGAAAGACCGTGTCGATACCACGGGCCTGCAGATAACCGGCCAGCCCGGTGGCGGTCTTCTGGTCCGCTTCATAGAAAGCGGAATAGCTGTCGATGGCACGGTGATAACCTTTGCGAATGATCAGCTGTGCATGAGGCAACTCCAGCCCCGGATGCAACGCCGCATCATCCGTCCCCTGCACACCATGTGCAGGCCACAGCACCTGCGTGCCATAGGGCAGCTCAACGGTTTCAAATGGCTGTTTACCCTGATGCTGGCTGGCAAAGGAGATATGGTCAGCCGGGTGCCAGTCCTGGGTCAGCACCACATTGCTGAATACCTTGCCCAGCTGATTGATCAGCGGCACCACCGCATCCCCGTCTGCGACCGCCAGCGTACCGCCGGGCACGAAGCAGTTCTGTACATCAATCACCAGCAAGGCGCAGCGCTCACTGTCCATCAGCAGGGACTGTTTCGATGACGCTCTCTCAGACATGGCACGCTCCCGGTTAATTACATCGGCTCAGGCAAAGCAGTTGATTCAGGCACACTGCACAAAGCAGGCATAGTAGCAGCTGAACAGCGCCGTTGCAGACAGCACTGCCCAGTCAGCCTGATGACAAGCTCAGAACATGAACACCTTCTTAGCAATCAGCCTGCCAGCTCAGCCAGCTTAGTCATCGCTTCTGACTTGCTGATGACATCACCGTACTTGCTGTCGATGTCGAACAGGTTCGCTTCATGAGGCCCGGGATGACGATCCCCGACACACTCGCGTACCACGATGGTGCGAAAACCATGCTGTACCGCATCTACCGCCGTAGCACGGATACAGCCACTGGTCGAGCAGCCTATCAGCACCACGGTATCCACGCCCTGCGCCACCAGCGTAGCGGCCAGACTGGTGCCAAAGAAGGAACTGGCGTACTGCTTGGTAAACACCAGTTCGGAAGAGAGCGGCAGCATCTCCGGGCAGAACTCGGCCAGTGGATTGCCTGCCACCATAGCCTTCATCACCGGGGCCTTTTTCACCCAGATACCGCCATCGGCAAAACCGGGCTGATAGCGAATGTTGGTATGCATCACCGGTGTGCCAAGGGCGCGGGCCTGCGCCAGTAGCTCAACGCTTTCGGCTACAGCCGTCACCACACCGGGGGCGAACAGGGGCGACCCTTCAGTGGTATAGCCCTGCATGAAGTCGATCACAATCAGCGCCGCCTTGTTACCAAAGCCAATGCGACTGTCCCACACGCCCTTGTAGTTGTCGGTCAGTGAGGTGGTACTCATGGGTTCACCTCTCAGTACGCGCCAGACAGCAGAGCACCGGCACCGGGCACCACCGGCTCCAGCTCAAGTGCCCTGAGCATGGCATAGGTGGTCGCGACCGCTGCGGTGACTACGGGTTTGCCTGTCAGCGCTTCGACCTTGGCGATAGCTGGCAGCGAAGGCATCTGCACACAGGCAGACAGCACAATGACATCCACCCCGTCCAGATTGAGACCACTGACGATCTCCGGCAACCGCGCAGGATCATGACGCGCAACGTCAAGATTATCGGGAATCTCCAGGGCGATATGGTCCACCACTTCGAAACCTTCGCTGGCAATATAGTCCACCACCAGCTCCGTCAGCGGCTTCATGTAGGGCGCCACCAGTGCAATACGTTTGGCCTTCATGATCTTCAGGGCATCCACCAGCGCACCGGCACTGGTAATCACCGGCGCATTGGCGCCATTGTCAGCGGTATGTTTTGTCAGACGCGCCTCTGACTGGCGGTGATAGCCTCGTCCCATGGCCATGATGGCCACCAGACAGGCGTAACCCAGCACATCAACACGGGCGTCACTCAGCTCAACGGCACAGCGATCTGACTCCGCATCCATGGCCGCCAGTTCTTCCTTGACGACCTTCTTCATGCGCATGCGGCTGGAGTGGAAGGTAAAGCGCTCGGGCCGGATCCCCTGACGCGCCAGCAGCATGGCAGGGATTTCCGTTTCCATCGTGGTATTGGAACTGGGGACAATCTGGCCGATTCGATAGATTTTCTGCATAACCTGACTCCGTCTGCCGTGCGTCGCTGCCCAGCATCAGGCACTGGCGCTTGCTCAGTGCGAGTGCTGCGGCAGACATCGCCAGCAGTATGTAATGGTGTAAACGTCGATAAATGGAATGGAGCGGATCAGACCGCAGCCTATTCACATCCCGGGAACAACGACCCCAGACCGATGAAGAAGCCGTCAAAATCATCCCAGGGGATCATGTGCCCGGCATTGATCACGGTGCTGATCTGCACTGACGGCAGCAGCCTGGCGATCTCTGCCTGATCCTCAGCCAGAATCACTCCGCCCTTGCCCGCCACCATCAGCAGCGTGGGGACGCTGACGGCAGGCAGGTCGCGGTGAAAGTCATCGTCATGGAAGTCATTGAAGGCACGCACGATGGCAGGCTCGTAGCAGGTATGCAGCCACTCAGCGCGCAGCTGTCGCTGCTCTTCGCTCCAGCTCGGGCAAAACGCCTTCATCGCTTCTGCATCCATGCCTTGCTGAGCCAGACGGATGGAATCGACATACCAGGGCAGCTTGCTGGGATACTCACGGCGCCCCGGACCGGACACCGGCGGGTCAATCAGCACCAGCTGCCTGACACCCACGGCGCCACGGGCCAGCGCACGCACGGCAAAGCGTGCGCCCATGGAATGCCCCATCAGCAGGTAGTCGCTGAGCCCCAGCGCCGCAGCCAGAGCAATAATGTCATCGGCGCAGCTGTCAGGGTCGTAACTCAGCGCCGGGCCGGTCGATGAAAGACCACGGCCACGCACGTCCACCACGTAGGTGTCGTACTGCTGCCCCAGTCGTTCGGCTACAAAGCCCCAGGTAATCGCCGGGCTGGTAATCCCCGGTATCAGCAGCAGCGCAGGCTTGCCTTCGCCGCCATAGCGCAGGTAGTGCTGGCGGATGCCATTGGCCTGCACCTGCCCGCCATAGCAGAAGGTGGTCATGCAGCGCCCTCCACCTTGCTGCTGATATCCACCAGCGGCGTACCGTAGAGGTCATAACCAAAGCACCAGGAAGGATCTTCATCCGTGCGCAGCCAGGTGTTGGCATTGGAAATGCGCTGTACCTTGCTGGCCCGCTCAACCCGGTTGGCGGCATAAAGATCAAAGGCCGTCTGATATTCACTCAGCCCGACTTCTTCGATACAGCGCACCAGCATGGCGGCATCTTCAATAGCCATACAGGCACCCTGTGCCATGTGAGGTTTCATCGGATGGCAGGCATCGCCCAGCAGCACCAGACGATTACGACTCCACAGCGGTAACGGATTACGGTTTTTCAGCGGCCATTTGGTCACGCTTTCAGTGGCGTCGATCAGTGCCTGTACAGTGGGATGATAACCGTCGAAGGCTGCGCGCATTTCCTCGCGACTGCTGTCGACCCAGGAAGCAGAACTGTTCCACTCAGGCTCCGGCACACCGGTAACGTAGTAGTACTCATCACGACGGCCAGTGGTGAAGTACACCATCATGTGACGATCTTCAGTCCACCACTTGATGCAGTCTTCAAAGTTGTGATTGAACCTGGCCAGCTGGGCACCGGTAATCAGGGCACGGTGGGCGACCCAGCCACTATAGGTGGGTGCTTCCACGCCCAGCAGCTCTTCACGCACCCGGGAATTGATGCCGTCAGCACCGATAACAATATCGGCGGTATCAGTCGTGCCGTCAGTGAAGGTCATCACGACTTCGCTGCCGGTATCCTCGATGGTTTCCAGCTGCTTGTTGAACTGTACGGTGCCACTGCTCAGCGGCGACAGCATCACATCATGCAGATCGCCGCGGTGTACTGTGATGTAGGCTGCACCGTATTCCTTCAGGGCGTAGTCACCGAGCGGGATGCGCGACAGATAGTCGCCAGTGAACCCATCGCGGCTGAACCAGAAGTCAGGGTGCGAACTCATCGCACTGACTTTTTCTTCGATGCCCATACGACGGAAGATCTTCATCACATTGGGGCCAATGTGAATCCCGGCACCCAGCCTTGAAAACTCAGGCGCCTGCTCAAACACCTTGATCTTGAAACCAGCCTGCTGCAGCAACACGGCGACGGCTGCGCCACCAAGTCCGGCACCGATAATTGCGATTGTGGGTTTGCTCTGCATCACTCTTCGTCCTCTGCAAACGGAACAGCCTCAAGACAGTCCCAAGCCGTCACGACACAGGCTCAGGGGTGAAATGGGTCACCTTTCAAAGGTGGGTCAAGGCCGCTTATTTATAATGTACACACCATTTAAAAATAAAAACAACTATGACGTATACTTTATTTTTAATGATGTGGGCATGGTAGTTGCTGAGTTAAAATCGAGTAAATACCCCACAAATTGCCAGATAAGACGCCACGCATACCTATACAAATGATCTACAGACTATTTTTAATTTTTAGTCGCATTGAATTTTTATAGTGTATGCACTTTATTTAAGCAGACCAGAAAGAGCCTGCACCAAAAAGCGGCAATCACTATTACACCCTATGTCAGGAGGCAGTCATGCCGGTTAGCAACGCCCAACTTACCGAGATGTTTGAACACGTCCTAAGCCTGTCCAGAGTCGACAGCACCCAGAGCGTGGCCATTCTGAAGAGTCATTACTCCAACCCACGCACTGTCGCGGCGGCGACCGAAGCTGCGCAGCGACTGGGCGCCAAGGTGTACGGCGTGGAACTCCCAGCCTACAACCCACCGACGGCGATGGGCTTCGACATGACAGCCTATTGCGGCGACACCGCCCTGACAGGCAACAAGGCGGCACAGATAGCACTGGAAGCGGCCGACCTGATTGTGGACACCATGATGTTGCTGCACTCGCCTGAGCAGGAGCAGATTCTGAAGACGGGAACACGCATCCTGCTGGCCGTGGAACCTCCTGAGGTGCTGGCGCGCATGCTGCCAACACTGGAAGACAAAGAGCGGGTAATGGCAGCAGAGCAGGTACTGAAGAGCGCTCGCACCATGCAGGTCAAATCCAGAGCAGGCTCAGACTTCCGTGCCGAGCTGGGGCAATACCCCGCTGTCACCGAATATGGCTTTGTCGATCAGCCCGGCCGCTGGGATCACTGGCCAAGTGGCTTCCTCTTCACCTGGCCCAACGAGGAAACCGCTGAAGGCACACTGGTACTGGATGTCGGCGACATTTTGCTGCCGTTCAAGACCTACTGCCGCGAGCGCATCACGCTGGAAATTGAAAAAGGCTTTATCACCAGAATTCATGGCGGTTTTGAAGCGGAATATCTGCGTGACTACATGGCCTACTTCAAGGACCCGGAGGTGTACGGGATTTCCCATATTGGCTGGGGCCTGCAACCTCGCGCCCAGTGGACAGCCATGGGGCTGCATGACAAGAACGACGGCATGTGCATGGATGCCCGCGCCTTCTACGGCAATTTCCTGTTCTCCACCGGCCCCAATACCGAGGTAGGTGGCAAACGCAAGACGCCGTGCCATATGGATATTCCGCTACGTCATTGCGACATCTATCTGGATGGCACTGCTGTCGTTCTGGCAGGCGATGTGGTCCACCCTGAAAGCTCAAAGGCCAGCTGATACACTGGCACGTGCTCTCGCCCTGCAGAACACAACTCCCCTGTAGGCAAGCAGAGCAACACGGCCCCTCCGGGGCAGGCAATCTCAAGACCTGCCCTACCTCAGCCATAAAATTATTAGGTCTATTCATCAAAATATCTGCTTTGACTAGGGCGGAGCAGCCCCGTAACGTCGCGAGATCGCGAATACCTTCTTATTCTGTAGCACTTCATAAAGCAGCAAATGAAAGCAAAAGATCTCGCCGCCTATCTATTTCTGGCGTTTACCTGGGGCGTCTCCTTCCTCGTTCTGGTCAAGGTAGTTCATTCCTTTGGCTGGGTCGGCGCCGTTACGTTTCGCTGTCTGGTGGCTGGCAGTGCACTGGGCATTATTGCCGCCATGCTGCGCAAGAAGTTGCAGTTTGGTGTTCGCTGGCATCACTTTGCCATTGTCGGCGCCACTACGGTGGCAGGCCAGCTCATCGGCCTGTCGTTCGGCACCCCGCTGATCGGCACCGCTATGGCAGCCATTCTGGTGGCGTCGATCCCCATCTTTTCCATGGTCATGGCACAACTGTGGGGCCTTGAGCGCGCAACACCCCGCAGCATGGCCGGCCTGCTGCTGGGCTTCACCGGCATTGTCATGCTGGTTGGCTTCCCCAGCGCCCCCATTACCCACTCCTTCATTATTGGCTGCGCAGCCTGTTTGCTGGCATCACTGTCCGCGGCATTCGGCAGCAACTACGCCAGTCTGCATCTGAAAGGGGTCGGCTCCTTTGAGGTCACCATGGCGTCCTTTCTGGCCGGAGGCCTGATGACCATGCCACTACTGTTTGCGGTTCCGGTTCCCGTGCGGCCGCAAGCTCTGGACTATCTCTTCCTGCTGATTCTGGGTTGCGGTATGAGCGCCCTCACCTATGTGATCTATTTCCGGCTGGTGGCCACCATCGGCGCCACCAAGACCATCAGCGTGGAATTTGTGGTCACCCTTGTCGCCATGGTTATTGGTGCATTACTGCTGGGCGAGCACCTGTCCACCCTGCAGCTCATAGGCTCTGTCATCATTTTCTGCGGCTGCGCACTGGCGCTGGGGCTGATACCCCAGCGTCGGACCCCCGCCCTGGAACTGGACATCTGAACCACCCCCGCCGCCAGGAAACTGGCGGCATCGGCGATTGCCGACTTTACTATCTCTCTGCGACTTCCCTGTGTGCCACCCGCCCCGATGGTAAAACACTACAACGAAGCTCAAGGAGAGCAGCCATGTCCAATACCGTTCGCCTGCACCGAGTCATTCGCACCAGCCCTGACGTTCTCTACCGGGCCTTTCTGGAAGCGGACGCCCTCTGCAAGTGGCTGCCACCCCACGGCTTTACCTGCACAGTGCATGAGATGGACGTCAGAGTGGGCGGCCGCTACCGCATGTCCTTCACTCAGTTCAGCAATGGCCAGCAACACAGCTTCGGTGGTGAGTATCTGGAGCTGGAGCCCGGCGAGACCATCCGCCATACCGATATTTTTGAAGACACCGGCCTGCCCGGCACCATGGTGACAACGATTTCACTGGCCCCGGTTTCCTGCGGCACCGAGCTTCACATCGTGCAGGAAGGCATCCCCGAAGCGATTCCTGTTGAGCATTGCTACCTTGGCTGGCAGGAATCACTGCAACTGCTGGCGTTGCTGGTCGAAGCTAAAGTGGGTGAGTGACCTACCCAAAAGCAAACGCCCGGCCAGAGCCGGGCGCTATCAAAAAACAGAACAGATGCATTATCCCAAAATAGTCACAGCATCAATAAGTACAGGCATTGTCCGCCATGTAGTCATGGACCTGAATCTTGCCGGAGACGATATCTGCCTGAATTTCTTTCATTTTGGCCTTCATTTCAGCTGTGATCAGATCCTTGTTGTACTGATCATAAGCCCATGACACACCATTCTCTGCCAGACCCAGCGCCTTCACGCCCGGCTTCCAGGTGCCATCCTGCACTTCCTTGAACGTGCTGTAGGCCGCCACATCCACGCTCTTCACCATGGACGTCAACATTACGCCGGGATGCAGGTAGTTCTGGTTGGAATCGACACCGATGGCATATTTATGCGCATCCGCTGCAGCCTGATACACCCCCAGACCAGTGCCGCCTGCTGCTGCGAACACGACGTCGGCACCGCGATCAAACTGGCTCTTGGCCAGCTCACCGCCTTTACCGGGGTTATTCCAGGCCTCAGGAGTGGAGCCGGTCATGTTCTGATACACCGTGATGTCCTTGTTGATGTACTTGGCACCCTGTTCGTAGCCGCACTCAAAGCGACGGATCAGACCGATATCCATCCCGCCGACGAAGCCCACCTTGCCACTTTTACTGGCCATGGCCGCCAGCGCACCAACCAGGAATGAACCTTCCTGCTCCTTGAAGACAATGGACTCGACATTGGGCTGATCGACCACCGAGTCAATAATGGCAAACTTCGACTCGGGGTTTTCCTTGGCGACCTTTTCCAGTGCATTGGCCTCGTCAAAGCCTACCGCGATGATGGGATTCATCTTGCGCTTGGCCATTTTCGACAGACCCTGCTCGATCTGTGGCGTGTTGGTTGGCTCAAACTCAAACACCTTGATGCCCGTATCCTTGGTGAAGCGCGCCACACCATTGACCACTGACTCGTTGAATGACTTGTCGAACTTTCCACCAAGCCCATACACCACTGCCGGCTTGAACTCTGCTGCCTGCACCTGAGACGCCACCAGTAAAGCCAAACCTGTTACTGCCAGTACTTTCTTCATGAGTCACCCTTGTTAGTGGTCCTGGGCACTGCTTTCTGTTGCTGCACCCGACTAATCCTTCACAGCCGTTTCCAGTGGCTGACACCACTTTCAGACTGGATGGTCAATTTCTCTAGCAAATTCAGTGCACACTCTTCAATCAGAGCAAAACAGATAACAGCTAATGCCGATGGTGACAACGCCATACCCGCTTCACTGCGCAAATTTATCTCAGCTCAGTGTGGATTTACCGCCATACGCCAGTCCGGCCTGACGAGACGCCGGCGACAATCATGCACACATTATTAAACAGATCATCAACATCACCTGAGAGAAGCCCTATCAGCCAGTAAAAACAAGGCCCATATCTTGCTTGGTTAAGTAAACACTACATTAACTTAAGCTGATCACGACTGCCGATGATGAGAGACAACCCAGACCGTCCGCTGATCTTTTCGGTCAATGGCAAACCGGTAAGACTGACCATTTCAGCAGATACCCCCCTACTGCTGGCACTGCGCAACGACCTGCAACTGAACGGCCCGAAATATGGCTGTGGGCTGGGCGAATGTGGTGCATGCACGGTATTACTGGACGGAAAAGTGGCACGCTCGTGCATGTTACCCGCACAGGTAGCAGTGGGACGCGAAGTAACAACACTGGAAGGCCTGGGTAGCCTCGACCATCTGCATCCGGTGCAGCAGGCCTTTATCGAGGAGCAGGCAGCACAGTGTGGTTACTGCCTGAACGGGATGGTAATGACCACAGCAGCACTGTTACAGCGCATCCCCCACCCCAGCGAACAACAGGTCCGCAAGGCGCTTGCCCATAACCTGTGCCGCTGCGGCACCCATGTGGAAATCATCAGGGCGGTCATGCGCGCCGCCGAACTGCTCAGCACCATTGATACCCCTGCGCCCGTCGAACCGCACACCACCGCTGCTGACGCCCAAGCTAGCACCACGGTGACAGAAGGACAGCCTGCATGACCCAATCCCTCCCTCTCAGCCGCCAGGCCTGGTTTGAACGTGATGACGTGTTGCTGCTGGTACGCGCCAGCCAGCCTCCCCTGAGCCCGGCGGAAAAACCCAAGGATCCGCCGCCTGCGCCGTTGATGGAGATCTTCATTGCCATCACCGCCAGCAATGAGGTGATTGCCTTCAACGGCCATGTTGATCTCGGTACCGGCATTCGCACCTCGCTGGCACAGATCGTTGCCGAAGAGCTGGATCTGGCGTTTGAGCAGGTGCAGATGGTACTGGGTGACACTGAGCGCGTCCCCAATCAGGGCGCCACCATCGCCAGCGCCACTATCCAGATTTCTGCCATCCCCCTGCGCAAGGCGGCGGCCACTGCCCGCCACTACCTGCTGAACCAGGCGGCGGAGCAGCTGCGCCTGCCCGCCAGCGAGCTGTCGATGGACCAGGGTGTCATTTTCAGCCGCCATGACGCGACACAACGCATCAGCTTCGGCCAGCTGGTGACTGGCCCGCGCACCGAACTGCCCGTGGATGACAACACACCTCTCAAGCCAGTGGAGGACTACCGCATTGTCGGCAAATCCTCCCGGCGCAGCGATATTCCCGCCAAAGCCACCGGCGGCCTGACTTACGTCCATGACGTGCGCGTCCCAGGCATGCTGCATGGCCGGGTGGTGCGCCCTCCTTATGCCGGCATTGATAGCGGCAACTTCATTGGTAATTCGCTGCTGGAAGTGGAACGTGACTCCATCGCCCATCTGCCCGGCATCGTTCATATTGAGGTGATCGGTGACTTTGTCGGCATCATCGCCGAGCGCGAAGAGCAGGCCATGCGTGCCGCCAGCGAACTGAAGGTACACTGGAAGCCACACCCCGACCTGCCCGACCTGACGGATCTCGAATTTGCCGTACGCAACAACCCGCGCGCCAAACAACGTCTGCTGCTGGATAAAGGCAATGTCGATGAGGCCATCGCCAAAGCGGCCAAGGTCATGCCACGTACCTATGTCTGGCCCTACCAGATGCATGCCTCCATTGGCCCGTCCTGCGCGGTAGCGGATGTACAGCAGGACAGGGTGACAGTATGGTCCGGCACACAAAACCCTCACCTGTTGCGCGCTGATCTGGCCTTTCTGCTGAATATTGATGAGGCTGGCATCGAAATCGTCCGCTACGAAGCGTCCGGCTGTTACGGCCGCAACTGTGCCGATGATGTCTGTGGTGATGCGGTGCTACTGTCCCGCGCCGTCGGCAGACCCGTCCGAGTGCAGCTGACCCGCGAACAGGAACACGCCTGGGAACCCAAGGGCGCCGCCCAGCTGATGGACGTAAACGGCGGCATCAATGCCGATGGCAGCCCGGCAGCCTATGACTTCGCCACTTCCTACCCGTCCAACGGGGCGCCCATGCTGGCACTGATGCTGACCGGTGTGGTCGAAGCGATTCCTGCGGCACTGGAAATGGGCGACCGCACCAGCATTCCTCCCTACGAGTTCGACCATATGCGGGTCGTCTGCAATGACATGGCGCCAATAGTGCGCGCAGCCTGGCTGCGCGGGGTGTCGGCACTGCCCAACACCTTTGCCCATGAATCCTATATCGACGAGCTGGCCCATGAAGCCGGTGTAGACCCCATCGAATACCGCCTGCGTTACCTGAAAGACCCCCGCGCCGTCGATCTGGTCAAATCCGTGGCACAGCGCGCCAACTGGGAAGCACGTGAGGGCAGCTGGAAGCCCAGGGCGGCCGTCGGCAACATCGTCAAGGGCCGCGGCTTTGCCTACGCCCGTTACATCCACAGCAAATTCCCCGGCTTCGGCGCGGCCTGGGCTGCCTGGGTAGCGGATGTGGAAGTGGACAAAAGCACCGGCGAGGTCAACGTCACCCGGGTAGTGATCGGCCACGATGCCGGGCTGATGATCAACCCCGACGGCGTGCGCCATCAGATTCATGGCAACGTGCTGCAATCCACCAGTCGCGCCCTGAAGGAACAGGTCACCTTCAACGAGTCCACCGTCACCAGCCGTGAATGGGGCAGCTACCCCATTCTGACCTTTCCGGAAATGCCGGAGATTGATGTCGTCATGGCCGAGCGGCCGGAGGAGCCTCCGCAGGGAGCAGGTGAATCCGCCTCGGTGCCCAGTGCAGCTGCCATTGCCAACGCCATCTTCGATGCCACCGGCGTGCGTTTGCGCCAGCCCCCGTTCACGCCGGAAAAGGTTCGCGCCGCACTTTATGGCCCCCAGCAGGAGCAAAACGGACAGCAGGAAGCCAAACGAAAGAAGCGTAACTGGCTGCTGGGCTCCCTGGCAGCCTGTCTGACAACCGCCGTCGGCGTCGCCACCACCCTGATGCCGTGGCGCCCGGCTATCGCTCCCATTACCCGACCGGATATTTCCCTGTACAGCGCGGCTACGCTGGCACGCGGTAAACAGCTGTTTGCCACGGGAGACTGCGCCATCTGCCATACCACTCCCGGTGGCATCGCCAATGCAGGCGGGCTGGCGATGGACACGCCGTTCGGCACGGTGTACAGCACCAACATCACACCCGATGAAGAAACAGGCATTGGTCGCTGGTCATTCACCGCCTTCGAGCGCGCCATGCGTGAGGGCATCAGCCGCGACGGCCGTCATCTCTACCCTGCCTTCCCCTATACCTCGTTTCGCAATATGACCGACAGCGATATGCAGGCGCTGTATGCCTACATCATGTCGATGGCGCCGGTACGCTCCTCACCACCACAAACGGCGCTGAGCTTCCCGTTCAGTCTGCGTCCGCTGATGGCAGGCTGGAACAGCCTTTTTCTCAAGCAGGGCAGCTACCAGCCCGACCCCAGCCAGACGGATCTCTGGAACCGGGGTCGCTATCTGGTGGACGGACTGGGCCACTGCACCGCCTGCCATTCCCCCCGTAACCTGCTGGGCGCGGAGAAAGCAGGCGACGCCTATCTCAGCGGCGGCATAGTCGATGGCTGGGAAGCCCCCGCCCTGACCGCACTGAACAAGTCACCCATCCGCTGGACCGAAGACAGCCTGTTCAGTTACCTGCGTACCGGCCACAGCCCGGATCACGGTGTGGCTGCCGGCCCCATGGCACCGGTGGTGGCCGAACTGGCCACCCTGCCCGAGCAAGATGTGCGCGCCATCGCCCACTATCTGGCCACCGTAAACGGTGCGACGGTGGCCACGCCTGCGGAGACCCCATCACCCGGCCTCAGTCAGGCAGAGCAGATCAGCTATCTGCAGCAGCGCAGCGAGGCCATTGCCGCCAGCAGCCCATCCGCGGCGGCCCGGCAGTTTGAAGGCAGCTGCGCGGTGTGCCACAGCGAAAATGAAGGCCTGGACCTGTTCGGCGTCAAACCCGCTCTGGCGGTCAACACCAACGTCCACAGTGACAGCCCGGATAACCTGATTCGCATCATTCTGAACGGCATCCCCACACCGGCCAATCCCGAACTGGGTTATATGCCGGCGTTTGCCAACAGCATGAACGATCAGCAGATCAGCGGACTGGTCAACTACATCCGCCAGACCTTCGCCAGTGACAAGGCTGCCTGGAGCAACGTCAGCGAACGCGTGGCCTTCCTCCGCGCCAACCCCGGCAGCCACTGACAACATCATCACGATCGGCTTCGCGCCCGGCCAGCCTCCTGACAGGCAGCCGGGTGACTTGTCAACAACGCTCGTTTCGGTCAATGCTAGCTTTCCACAAGGGGCGCGCAGCAGATCGTGAATGTGCGATAGCGCCCCTGCATTAAGGAACTACTTCATCAATAGCGGGTCAGTTAGTCCCAGATGACGACAATCACCCCAGCCACAGAAAGCAGTGATGGATGCAATGACCACAAGTGACCTGCCACTGGGCAAACGCGCCCAGCAAGCCAAAGATACCCGCGACAAGATCCTCAAGGCAGCCGTCAGGATCTTCGCCAAAAATGGTTACGCAGGTGGACGCATCGAGAGCATCTCCAAGGCGGCCGCATCCAATGACCGCATGATCTACTACTACTTCGGCAGCAAGGAGAAGCTGTTCATCGAGGTGCTGGAGCATATCTATCTGCAATTCAATCAGGCCGAGCGCAAACTCAAACTGGACCTTGCCGACCCGGCAGAAGCCCTGCAGCGCATTGTCGAGTTCACCTGGAGTTACTACCTCAAGCACCCTGAGTTCGTGCTGATTCTCAGCACTGAAAACCTGCACCGGGGCAAGCACTCGAAGAAGTCCGCCAATATCAAAACAATCTCCAGCAGCATTCTGGCCAACCTGGCGCCGGTACTGGAGGCAGGCCAGCAACGCGGCCTGTTCCGTAAGGATGCTTCAGCCCGCAATCTCTATCTGACCATTTCGTCGCTGACCTATTTCTATAACTCCAACCAGTACACCCTGAGCGTCTTCATGGATGAAGACTTCGCCAGCAGCACTTTCCAGCAGGAATGGCTGGCACATATCAAGGATGTGGTCATGCGCTCGGTACTGATCAGTCTCTAGCAGCTCGAACTTAACGCTGATCGCCATTTGATGAAGCAGACACTTCATTAAAAATGAGCATGAAAGCTGCATGACTTCTGGCATTGCACAGGAGATGAGTTATGCAGCCACTCGATTTGGTTGTCATCCGCCAGGCCCGTGAGTGGCTGGAACAGGGTCAGCGTATCTGGCTGGCGACAGTGACGGGCACCTACGGCTCTTCCCCCCGTCCGCCCGGCTCCATGCTGGTCGTCAACGCAACCGGTGAGCACTGTGGCTCCCTGTCCGGTGGTTGTGTGGAAGCCCATTTCATTGATGCCGTGCGTGCCGATACCTGGCCTGCAGCGCTGACCACGGTCAGCTATGGCGGAGTAGCTACCGGCCACACACCTGAGGTCAGCCTCCCCTGTGGCGGCAGCCTCGACATACTGATCGAGCGTTTTGACTCCCCTGCCAGAACACCTTTTAGTGACGACTCTCCGCTGCAGCTACTGCAGCGTATGGAGGCCGCCCTGAGTGGCGCTGCGGGCCTGATCCGCAGTATCGACCTGCAACAGGGAACCACCAGCCTCAGCCCCGACCTCAGTCAGGGGCTGCGGGTGCAGCGTCAGGGGCAGCAACTGCAGATCCGGGTCGGGGCACTTTACACCCTGCTGATCGCAGGGATTTCCACGGTTTCCCGTTACTGTGCCGAGTTTGCCCTGACGCTGGGTTTTACAGTGATCGTCTGCGATCCGCGCCCCGAGCTGTGCGAGCAGTTCACACTAGCGGGCGTGCAGCTGCTGAACATCCTGCCGTCACGCTATCTTGAGCAGCACGGTGCCCATCAGCACACCGCCATTGTTGCCCTGACTCACGACCCGCGCATTGATGATCTGGCCATGATGGAAGCGGTGCTGACTCAGGCGTTTTATATCGGCGTCATGGGTTCACAACGTACCTCCGATCATCGCCGCGAACGGTTGCGCCGTATCGGCGGCCTGTCAGAGCAGGAGCTGACGCGCATTCATGCTCCTGTGGGTATGGCGATTGGCAGCAAAACTCCTGCTGAAATCGCGCTGTCCGTCATGGCGGATATACTGCGTGTCCGCAACGGCTGCCCCTGAATAGCGTTAAATCCGACGATCAGCCGTATCTGCAGCTGATCGCCCGACACACTCGCGGGTAGCGGCTGCCATCCACACCGTGGCTTTCAACTCCTGCCACAACCCTTGCCAGAATAGCAGCAGCCACTCGCCCCATTACCCCTGGAAGCCTCTTTCAGCCGCTTTAGATCAAATCACATTAATAACGTATACATTGCTATTTATATAATTATAACGCCTACCTGACAGCTTCCCCTGCACCTACAAAGCAAGAATCGCAGCATTACTTAACTACCCAACCTTTCTCACCACTTTGTTAATAATGTACACACCATAATTGCACCAAGTTGTAGCGGCCTGCACCATACTGATGCCGGTCAATGTCGAAAATCCGAAAAAGCGCTATGGCAACGCCCTGTTCCTGAGACGGCTCCCGCCATTTTTTTGTTTGCCCTGATTTTTTTTTCGCCGCTATACTTGCCGACAAAATAGAGTGAACACTCCATATTTTTATCTGCCCCACCTTTTTCGCAGAGACAGAAGCTTCACATGTCAGAACAGCTAACCAGTCAGCCAGACTACGAGTTTACCGAGCAGGTAGGACACCTGCTGCGCAAGGCATACCAGCGCCACGTCGCCATCTTTCAGCAGCATGCCAGTGACCGTCAGCTGACGGCACCGCAGTTCGTGGCCCTGTGTACCGTGCGTGATCAGGGGCCATGCTCGATTACCGATATTGTCAAAGCGACGGATATTGATCAGGCCACCATGCGTGGCGTCGTCGACCGCCTGCGGGCACGGGAGTGGATAGCGCTGTCCACTGACCCCAGCGACAAACGCAAGGTGGTGATAGAGCTGACGGACAGTGGCAAGACCTTACTGACAGAGATGATCCCCTGCGCCAGGGTCATTACCGAGCACACCATGGGCAGCCTGAACCCTGCAGAACGCGTGGCTTTGCTGTATCTGCTCAAGAAGATGTATGAGCAGGACCTGCCCGTGGAGAGCGAGTAAGTCGCGCTCCCGCTCCTCCTGCCGCTCACCTTGTTACTGCCTTTATTGCCTCTCGCCTGCCTCGCCTGCGGTTACGGCCAGTTCGCTCACTGAGTGTTCTGGCCTGCTCCTTGCATTGACTCATGTAGTAAGCACTACATGAAATTCAGCCCCTCTGCTGAGTACTGTGCTTCCTTGAATACCCGCTTCATACGTTGAATTACCAGGCAGCCACATCGCCAACCGACCAACCCGTTCCTTGCCGTGAACAGGAACACCCACGAAGCCTGCAGGAGATACAATGAAGACATTTCTCAGTACCCTGACCCGCGTCAGCATGCTGTCTGCCGCCGTATTTGGCGCTGGCCACACACTGGCCGCTGACACTATCAAGCTGGGGGAAATCAACAGCTACAAAGCGATGCCTGCCTTCCTTGACCCGTACAAGAAAGGCTGGGGACTGGCGCTGGAAGAAATCAACGCTCAGGGAGGCGTACTGGGAAAACAGCTGGAAGTGGTCTCACGTGATGACAACGCCAACCCCGGCGATGCCATTCGCGTCGCCGAGGAACTGCGTGCCCGTGAACAGGTCGACATGATTTTCGGCGGCTTCCTGTCCAACACCGGTCTGGCCCTGACCGACTACGCCAAGCAGCGCAAGATCGTCTATCTCGCTGCCGAACCCCTGACCGACAAAATGGTCTGGCAGAATGGCAACAAGTACACCTACCGCCTGCGCCCCTCTACCTATATGCAGGTAGCGATGCTGGTGCCCGAGGCAGTGAAGCTGCACAAGAAGCGCTGGGCGCTGGTGTACCCCAACTATGAATACGGCCAGTCAGCGGTGGAAACCTTCAAGAAGCTGCTGAAAGCGGCCCAGCCTGACGTCGAGTTCGTCAACGAGCAGGCCAGCCCGCTGGGCAAGATCGACGCAGGTGCCGTTTCTCAGGCACTGGCCGACTCCAAACCTGACGCCATCTTCAATGCCCTGTTCGGTGCAGACCTTGGTAAGTTCGTCCGTGAAGGCAACACCCGCAATCTGTTCAAGGACGTTAAGGTGGTCTCCCTGCTGACCGGCGAGCCTGAATATATCGATCCGCTGGGTGCCGAAGCGCCCACTGGCTGGGTCGTCACCGGCTATCCCTGGTACGGCATCGAGACTCCCGAGCACAAGGCATTCTTCAAAGCCTATGAAGACAAATACCACGACTATCCACGTGCCGGCTCAGCGGTGGGCTACAGCGCTATGAAGAGTATTGCGGCCGCCATCAGCAAGGCAGGTTCAACCGACACTGACAAACTGATCGCTGCTTTTAGTGGTCTGGAAGTGGATATGCCCTTCGGCAAGATCACTTACCGGGCGCAGGATCACCAGTCCACCATGGGCGCTTTCGTCGGTGAAACCGGTCTCAAGGATGGCAAAGGCGTGATGACCTCCTTCCACTATGTGGACGGCGCCAGCGTCCAGCCCAGTGATGACGACGTCAAAGCCATGCGTCCGCAGGACTGAATCCTGCATGGAACCCACGCTCAGACGCCGCTCTGACCGCGTCTGAGTAACGGTTCTGCAAGGAAGGTGCACGCAGCGGTAGCCCGTGCCGGTCAGGACAACGAGTGACTGACATAACGCCGGGCGTGCACACCTTCCTGCCACCACCGATATGACAATCACAGGTGTAACAAACACCGCTTTCCCCGGCATCGCCGGGGAGCCACAGAGCCCCGATCCTGGTCTGCTCTGCACCGACCCGGTAGCGGCGCCAGAATGGCCCGCAGCCTGCGTGCATGCACGACTCAACACGGCAGTACTGGCGGCCCTGCTCCTCACAGGGCATGCACGCCGGTAAGAGGATGACTCATATGAACTTCTCAGGTTTGCTGGTCCAGCTCCTGAATGGACTGGCCGATGCCTCATCAGTGTTTCTGGTGGCGGCAGGGTTGTCGCTGATCTTCGGCGTCACCCGTATCGTCAACTTCGCCCACGGCTCGTTCTATATGCTGGGCGTGTACATGGCCTATACCCTGGTCAGCCATTTTGGCCACAGTGTTGGCAGCTTCTGGCTGATGATTGTGCTTTCGGCCGCCGCAGTGGCGGTGATCGGCGCACTGATCGAGGTGCTGATTCTGCGTCGCATCTATCACGCGCCGGAACTGTTCCAGTTGCTGGCGACCTTTGCTCTGGTGCTGATTATTCAGGATGCCACCCTGTTCATCTGGGGACCGGAAGATGTATTTGGCCCCCGTGCGCCCGGCCTCAGCGGCTCTATCGAAATTCTTGGACGCAGCTTCCCTCAGTACAATCTGGTGCTGATGGTAATCGGCCCGGTCGTACTGGGTCTGCTGTGGCTGCTGCTCAACCGCACTCGCTGGGGCACGCTGATTCGTGCCGCCACTCAGGACCGTGAAATGGTCGGCGCGCTGGGCGTCAATCAGGCCTGGCTGTTTACCGGTGTATTTGCCCTTGGCTGCTTTCTGGCTGGTCTGGGTGGCGCATTACAGGAACCCCGCATCCCCGCCAACCTGGCGCTGGATATGGAATCCATCGGCACCGCGTTCGTCATCGTGGTGGTAGGTGGCATGGGCTCGATTCCCGGTGCTTTCCTTGCCGCACTACTGATCTCTGAGCTTAAGGCACTGTGTATTGCCATCGGCACCCTGCACCTGTTCGGCATGGACTTCGCCGTGTCCAAACTGACTCTGGTGGTGGAGTTCCTGGTGATGGCAGTGATTCTGGTCATCCGCCCCTGGGGTCTGATGGGCAAGCCACAGGCCGCCTCACGCAACAGCAATATGGCTGAAATGCCCCTGCGTCCGGCCTCAGCCGGGCTGAAGACCGCCGGTCTGCTGTTGCTGGCCGTGCTGGCACTGGTGCCACTGGCATCCGACAGTTTCCCCTACCTGACCATCCTGCTGGTGGAAATCATGATTGCCGTGCTGTTTGCCACCAGCCTGCACTTCATCATGGGCCCCGGCGGTATGCACTCCTTCGGCCATGCCGCTTATTTCGGTCTGGGTGCCTACGGCGCAGCCATGCTGATCACCCTGCTGAACATGCCTATGGAGCTGGCGCTGCTACTTGGCCCACTGGCGGCCGTCATGGGCGCGCTGGTGTTCGGCTGGTTCTCGGTGCGCCTGAGCGGGGTCTATCTGGCCATGCTGACCCTGGCCTTTGCCCAGATTGTCTGGTCGGTCATCTATCAGTGGGATGATGTGACCGGCGGCAGTAATGGTCTGGTGGGCCTGTGGCCTGCTGACTGGCTGTCGTCCCCCACCGCTTACTACTACCTGACGCTGGTGTTCTGTGTGGCGGGCGTCCTGTTGCTGCGTCGCATCCTGTTCTCGCCCTTTGGCTATGCCCTGCGTGCCGCCCGTGACTCAGCGCTGCGGGCCGACGCTATCGGTATCGACGTCAAACGGGTGCAGTGGATGGCCTTTGCCGTGGCTGGCCTGTTCGGTGGTGTGGCCGGGGCGCTGTTTGCCTTCTCCAAAGGCAGTATTTCCCCCGAGGCCATTGGCGTAGGCCGCTCTATCGATGGTCTGGTGATGGTGCTGCTGGGCGGTATTCAGACCCTGATCGGGCCGATAGCCGGTGCTTCGCTGTTCACCTGGCTGCACGACTCCATTGCCCGCGAAACCGAATACTGGAAAGCCGTGCTGGGTCTGGTGGTGCTGGTACTGGTGCTGCTTTTCCCGGCCGGTATCGTCGGCACCCTGCACCATGCCTACCTCAGCCTGCTGAGCAAAAGCCGCAAGCTGGCCAAACCCGTCGCCAAAGAACTGAAGGAGGCGCTATGACCGCTCAGCCAACGACCCTGCTCAGTGTGCAGAACATCAGCAAGTCCTTTGGTGGCGTCAAGGCGGTCAAGGGTGTGTCCTTTGACCTGCCACGGGGCCAGCTGCTGGCCTTGCTGGGCCCCAACGGCGCCGGCAAGTCCACCTGCTTCAACATGCTTAACGGTCAGCTCAGGGCCGATACCGGCTCCATCCTGCTCGAAGGTGATGAGCTGGTCGGCTGCGCCCCGCGCGACATCTGGCGCAAGGGCGTAGGCCGTACCTTTCAGATTTCCGCCACCTTTGGTTCGCTGACGGTACTGGAAAACCTGCAGATGGTACTGCTGTCTCATCACAACCAGCTGCGTCGCTGGTGGAAGCCGGTCAGCAGCTATTATCGCGATGAAGCCATGCACCTGTTGCAGCAGGTGGGCATGGAGCGTCAGGCCAACCGCGCCTGCAGCGTGCTCGCTTATGGCGATGTCAAACGGGTGGAGCTGGCCATGGCGCTGGCACATCAGCCCAAGCTGCTACTGATGGACGAGCCCACCGCCGGGATGGCGCCGAAGGAGCGTAACGAGCTGGTGGCGCTGGTCAAACGCATGGTCGTGGAACGCAATCTGGCCGTGCTGTTTACCGAACACAGCATGGATGTGGTGTTCGCCCACGCCGACCGCATGATCGTGTTCGCCCGCGGTGAGCTGATTGCCGACGGCGACAGCCATGCCATCCGCAATGACGAAAAGGTCCGTCAGGTCTATTTCGGCAGCGGCAAATCCTTTGAAGCTGCCTGAGGAGCCAGCCATGTCACAGATAGCATCCGCCAGCGGCGCATCCCGTATTCATCCGGCCATGGTCAACCCGGTCAGCAGCACAGTGCAGCCGTTGCTGGAGGTCAAAAACCTCAATGCCTTTTATGGCCGCGCGCACATCCTGTTCGATGTCAGCCTGACGGTCGGCCGCGGTGAAGTGGTCGCTCTGATGGGGCGTAACGGCGCAGGTAAGTCCACCACCATGAAAGCCGTAATGGGCCTGCTCAACCGTACTCAGGGCGATATCAGCTTCTGCGGTGAAAGCATCCGCAAGGCCAGCCCTCACCGTATCGCACAGATGGGCATGGGTTTCGTCCCCGAAGACCGGCGGGTGTTTACCGATCTGACCGTGATGGAAAATCTGGAAGTCGGCCGGCAGGCAATCCGCCAGGACGCTCCCCACTGGACCCCGGAAAAGCTGTTCAGGCTGTTCCCCAATCTGGGGGAAATGCCGCATCGCCCCGGTGGTCAGATGAGCGGCGGTGAGCAACAGATGCTGACAGTGTCCCGCACCCTGATGGGCAATCCCTATCTGGTGCTGCTGGACGAACCATCGGAAGGCGTAGCCCCCGTGATCGTCGAGCAGATGGCCAATATGATTCTGGCATTGAAACGCGAGGGACTGTCGATCCTGCTGTCTGAGCAAAACGTCCATTTTGCCGAGCTGGTCAGTGACCGCGCCTATGTGCTGGAAAATGGCCATATCCGTTATCAGGGCAGCATGGCCGAGCTGGCGGCCGATGAGGAGGCACGGCGCGCCTATCTGGCCGTCTGAGACCGCCCTCTGCCTGCTGCGCGCCAGTAACGCGGCGTGAAAAAACCTGCAGCATGCTCATTCAGGACAATGTTCCTTCAGGACAAGCAACCTCTGGACGTTCTGACCTCAGGAACGCCAGCCTTACCGCCTGCCGGGTTATCGTCAGGCGGCTTTTTTATCCCACCGCCTGCTGATTACCCGCCATTTCAGAAAGAATCCATCTTGCTCCCCCGGCTTTTTCCGCCATACCGGAAGCCCTAGGCTAAGCAGATAACATCGGCCCCACTACCAGAGTGACTATCATGGGATTTTTCTCTTCTGCTGCCGCCCTCACCACTGATCCGGCCTCAGGCCTGCAATATCGCATTGCCCCGCGCACCAGCTCAGCCGCCGCCAGAGCGCGGCTACTGCTGTTACACGGTGTTGGCGGTAACGAAGGCAATTTTGACGGTATCGCCGAACAGCTGGACCCCGATCTGGAAGTCGTGCAGGTACGCGGGCCGCTGACACTGGCGGCAGGCCAGTACGCCTGGTTTATGGTCAGCTTCCAGACCGGCAGTCCGGTGATCAACGCCGAACAGGCCAACACCAGCCGCCAGCAGCTGATCAGCCTGATTGCCAGCCTACAAAGCACCCGCTCCTTGCCTACAGTGATTGCCGGGTTCAGTCAGGGCGGCATCATGAGCGCCGGTGTTGCCCTCACCTCGCCCGCCAGCGTCAGCGGCTTTGGCCTTCTCAGTGGCCGTATCCTGCCAGAAATCGAACCCCTGCTGGCAGACAGCGCGGCACTGGCCAGCGTACAGGGCTTTATTGCTCACGGTGAGTTTGACAACAAGTTGCCGGTGGACTGGGCTCACAAGGCCACAGCCTGGCTTGAGCGTCTGGGCGTAGCTCATCAGGTCCGGCTATACCCCATGGGGCATGAGCTGAACCGGCAGGTAGTGGCTGATTTTGCCGGGTGGCTGCAGACCCTCCTCGGCTGACGGATCACCCTAGACAGGGCAGCGACCGGTGCGATAGGCGTGGGGTGAATTGCCGTGAAATGCGGTGAAGAAGCGGATAAAGGAGTTGGCATCCTGATAGCCCAGCAGGAAGGCAATTTCGCCAATGGAGAGTGTGGAGCGGCACAGATAGTGATCGGCCAGATCTGACCTGATCTGTTGTAACACCGACAGGTAGCTTGCTGACTCCTGCTCCAGCTTGCGCTGCAGCGTTCTCCGGCTTAGTGCCAGCTTGTCCGCCACCGCATCAATGGAACTCAAACCGGCTGGCAGCAGTTCAATCAGCACCGCGCGGACTTTCTCGATAAACGAACTTGAAGGCTGAAGATCAGCCAGCCGCTGGCTGAGCCCTGCATCAAAATAGCTCCACATACTGGTATTCGCCGTCAGGAACGGCTGGCGGGCGTCCTCTGCGGCAAACCACAGCGCTGGCAATGGCCCCCTGAGCAGCTTGCAACCAAAGTACTGCTGGTACGCCTGAATATCTTCGGGCAACCGAGAGACATACACCTTCAACGGCACGATGGATATACGGGTCGCCAGCCGCGCCAGTTGGGTAAAAAACACCAGCTCGGCCAGCTCCAGCATCTTCGGCATATTGCTGCTGTGTCCGTAGCAGCTGATGACGACTGCGGTATGGCGCTCATCGCTGTCAATTTCCAGCTGCAGTGGACCAATCAGGGGCTTGTACTGCTGAATCCGCCGCAGCGCCGTGTTCAGATCAGCACTGCACAGCGCGGCAAAGATCGGCGCATCAAAGGCTTCGACCGTCATATGCTGAGCCAGCAACAGCGGCAGGTCGCCACCCCGACTGGCCTTTTCCACCCCCTGCCACAGCTGGAAATAATCCAGCACGGTCAGAGTTGCGCCTTCACGGTTGAACAGATCGGCAGGCAGCCCGGCGTAGGTCAGCACGTCGCTACTGTCGATCTGCATGTCATGCAGCAGCACTCTCCAGTTGGGAGAAACACGGAAATGAGAAGCCTGTTTCATCACTGCTCCTGCGTTTATTTTTCCATCGCCTTGCGTGACATTTTCAGGATCAGTTTGCGTGGTAACAGCGGCACAATCCAGTTGAGGAGGAACCTGAGATCTTTCTGGTTGAAGGCCACCAGCTCGCCTTTTTGCATGGCCTCATAGCCACACTCAGCGGCAGAACGAGCCGATCTGGCGTGCTTCCAGAGTGTCACACCTTCAAGATTGCCGGCGGCGACAAAGTCTGTCGCCACTGCGCCCGGACACAGTGCTGTGGCAGTGACATTGTGTACCCGCAGCTCTTCCGCCAGTGCCTGTGTAAAGGAGGTAACGTAGGCTTTGGTCGCGTAATACACCGCCTGCAGCGGGCCTGGCATAAACGACGCGGTAGAAGAGACATTCAGAATTCTGCCCTTTCTGCGTTTCACCATACCTTTGACATAGTAATGGGTCAGCCTGGTCAGGCTCACCATGTTCACCTGCATCATCGCCTGCTCGGAGTCCAGACTGCGCTCAACAAACAAACCGTGCCCACCAAAGCCTGCGTTGTTGATCAGCACATCAATCTCAATGCCCGCCGCTTCCGTTCTGGCAAAGATACGCTGGGCGGCCTCAGGCTCGGCCAGATCTTCCACGATCACCAATACTTCTACACCAAACTGCTTGCGCAGCTCAGTAGCGAGGCTATTTAGCTTGTCAGCAGAACGGGCCACCAGCACGAGATTGCCCCGTCTGCTGGCGTGGATACGCGCCAATTCCAGTCCTATACCACCGGAAGCGCCTGTAATCAGTGCGGTGCTGGTCACTCTTTCTCTCCTGCCCTCTGGCTAATTAATGAATAGCTGACGAGCACAGTGTAGAGAGATCAGCGGTCGCACAAACTCGCAGACAGCGCCATTCAGCTAGCAGAGTGTGCCATTTAGAGTGAGCTGCCTGTGAAAGGAACACATACTGGGTTGCATGCACCACATTCAGGGGCTCGGAGTCATTCTCCCGATCAGCCTGATCATCGGAATGTCAGCACAGACCACTTCCAGACAATCGTCCTGCGTCACGATCATATGTGACCACTCGCCCTTATTGCCCATAAAGAAAGTGAGCGGACTTTCCCGATGCCAGCCATGGCCCTTCACTCTGAAGGTACAGCCCAGCCCTTTTGGCAAGCTACTCCAAAGTTCATCCAGACCATGTTCATCAAGACATCGAAAACCAGAGACCCAGCCATAATGCACTTCAAACAGGTTTTCCGATTCTTTATGGAAAATGCGGGCGATCAGGTCATTATTTCGATGCTTGCTGTCGCCGGCGACCTGATACTTTTTGCCATCCGAGGTCGTTAATTCCCAGTTCTCCCTTCCCCATGACAGGTCGACAAGAAACACCTTGCCGCCGGTAAAAGGCGTTTGCCATTCTTCAAATTCCATTTTTCGCCTCCAGACTGAGCAACCGCACGCTCTTTTCAAAGAATTTGACTCACAGACGCTTCATTTCCAGCTACGTTATACAGCCCCCAATCAGGGAAGCATTGCGCAGCAGCCTTTCTAATCGCGAAATAATCACCGTCAGAAACCTCCACTCCCACAGGATAATCCTTTGGTGTCATCCCTGATATTTTCCAGGCCAGCTGATCGAGCAGAGATAGAAACTCACGCTCAATCCCGCCTCGCCTTTCATTACTAAGGCGAGCAGTCTTTCAACTATTTGCCAGATATTCAATCTCCGCACTCCAACCTTTGGATATACAAGCAAATAAAAAACCAACCAACATCTTTCAAAAAATCACTTTCACGCAGCGTGGCTAATCTCGAAAGAGATTGTACTTAAATGTAGATCGGCCATTGCTGTATACAGATGACTTAGCATCTGCCGCTCTGGGTTGAAGAAAATTACTTAACTCTTCATAGCGGCAGTCAAAGTGATTTTTATTTGAAAAGGCTACATTCAGCAGCGTTTCTGACTCATATAGTTGACGCAGATTACCATCCACCACATTTGTCCCAACAAATCTGAGATCAACAAGCTCAGGAAAATCATGAATAAAATCCAGACTTTCAATTGGAGCACAGTCGTTCAAGCAGAGCACTTTCAGTTTAGACAAAGATCTAATTTCGTCTGTTATCACAAACTTCCTGCTATTACCGATATGCAGCCATTCGAGATCCTGACCCAAATCAGATATACCTGCATCACTTTCCAACTTGATACAGTAATGAAGTTCAAGCCGCTTCACTCCTCTGAATGAATCAATGCCCTGGAAATCAGTGATATTTGAACGATTAAACTTAAGATATACAGGATAATCCAGACCTTTCAGCTCCGAGAAGCACTTTGATTTTGGTTTGAAGTCGTCAATAACGAAGTAAGCTCCACCATTTGGAACACTCCATGCCTTTTCTGTCTGGTTAAAGACAGTATGGTAAAACTTTCCTTCTTCAAGCTGTTCATACCAGATAGTGTTGTAAGACCAATCCATGATAATCAACCTCTTTAAAAGACGACCTCACTGATCACACACTACCTTCCTTTTCAACCACCAGTATTCTTGCTTCACCCACTGGATGAGCGACATGCTCAGTGCCTGCGGACGCAAAGAAAATATCACCAGTATTCAGCAAGGCAGATTTCTCCAGACCATCCTCTTTAAAAAACATTTCCACAGTGCCATCAAGTACGACAAATACCTCTTCACCGTCATTTACGTGCCACTTGTAAGGCTCTTTCGTCCAGTGCAAACGCGTTGTCACGCCGTTCATATTGGCAATATTTTTCGCTCCCCAAGAGCGGTCGGCTTTAAATTGTTTAGCTCTGATAATTTCCACGTTTCCCTGCCTCAGATGCTATTGACCGAATTACCGGTTGTGTAAATCAGGCCAGCATACAACCACCCATCAGATATTTAAAACCCATGCAGACAGGGCCTGAATAACACTTCTCGGCTTTCACATACACGCCGTGCCCTGCACTGATGACATGCCTCTTTGCTGCGCTCCCTGTGTTTCTCGCTTACCGAGCATAAGTCTGCGACAGAGGGTGTCATTGATTTTCCCCATGACAGGTTCATGAAAGGTACAGGCTTTAGTATCCACTGCTGACATCGTCGATCCTTGGTCGATGTCACTGGCTGACTGACTACCGTTTACCCATAGCGGCAGCGGTTTTACTCAGCCATCTGCACAAATACAAGAACGCCAAAAGCACAATAAGAAGGAACCCTTCATGTCTGTACCTACCCTGCTGCGTCGCAGCCTGATTGCCCTCACCCTGAGCGGTGCCATCACAGCCGTCCATGCTCAGTCCGGTAACCCTGAATGTCTGGCCCCAGCCAAGCCCGGTGGTGGCTATGACCTGACCTGCCGTCTGGCTGCCAATGGCCTGGAGCAGACTCACCTGCTGGATAAGCCGATGCTGGTCAACTATATGCCCGGCGGTATCGGTGCGGTGGCCTATAACCACGTCAACGGGGTGCGCAGTGATGACCCCGACCTGATTGTCGCCGCCAGTACCGGTGCGGCGCTGAACCTGGCACTGGGCAAATTCGGCAAGCAGTACACGGCCAGTGATGTGCGCTGGGTTGGCGCGCTGGGGGTGGACTACGGTGCCATCGTGGTCAGTGCTGATGCCCCCTGGAAAGATCTGCCCGCCCTGATGAATGACCTTAAGGCCAATCCCGGTGCAGTAGCCATCGGTGCTGGCGGTACTGTCGGCAGCCAGGACTGGATGAAAGCCGCTCTGACTTCCAAAGCCGCAGGCGTAGACCCCCGCAAACTGCGCTACGTGTCGTTCGAGGGCGGTGGTGAAGCGCTGGCCGCACTGCTGGGCGGGCACATTCAGGTCTTTACCGGCGATCTGTCTGAACTGAAATCACAGCTGGATGGCGGCAAGATCCGCGTACTGGCAGCCCTGTCGGAAGATCGTGTCGGCGGCCCCTATGCCAGCATCCCCACGGCCAAAGAACAGGGTTATGACGTCGAATGGCCGATCTGGCGCGGTTACTACATGGGCCCCAAAGTCAGCGATGCGGACTATCAGGCCTGGGTCAAGCGCCTCGAAGAGCTGAACCAGAAACCGGAATTCGCGCAACTGCGTGAAGCCCGTGGCCTGTTCCCCATGGCCAAGTTCGGCAGCGACTTCGACAGTTATGTGAAGAAGCAGGTCGCTGACTTCCAGGCACTGGCCAAAGAAGTAGGTCTGATCAAATGAGTACTGCCGCCGACCGAGTTCTCAGCCTGCTGCTGCTCGGCCTGGCGGCCTTTGTCGCCGTCCAGGCCAACCAGCTCGAAGTGCCGTTCAGCTATGACCCTGTAGGTCCCAAAGCCTTTCCGATGTTGATGGCCGCCGTGCTGGCAGTGCTGGCGCTGGCGCTGCTGGTACGCCCCGGCAAGGGCAAGCCCTGGCCCCGCGGCATCCTGCTGGTCAAGCTGGTCAGTGTGCTGGTGGTTCTGGGCGCCTATGCCTGGGCCTTCTCTGCTCTGGGTTATCTGCTGGCGACTGCTGTCACCAGTGGCATTCTCGCTTATCTGTTCAACGCCGGGGCATTGCGCGCCGTGCTTGCCGGTGTACTGCTATCCATTGGCAGTTACCTGCTGTTCACCTACGCCCTGGGTATCACCCTGCCCTGGGGTCACGTGCTGCCCGCTCTGGGCTGAATGTTCAGTTGAGCCCGACACCCCGCTGCCACTACCGGTAGCGGGTGTGGAGCTATCCGCGAGGACTCTTCCATGTGGGATTTCCTTATCCACGGGTTTGGCGTAGCCATTACCCCGCTCAATATCGGTCTGGTGCTGATCGGCTCGCTGCTCGGTACCCTGTTTGGTGCCCTGCCCGGCATCGGCCCCATCAACGGTATCGCCATTCTGATGCCGCTGGCCTATACCCTTGGCCTGCCACCGGAATCAGCCCTGATTCTGCTGGCGGGTATCTATACCGGCTCCGAATACGGTGGCCGTATGTCGAGCATTCTGCTTAACGTCCCCGGCGATGCCGGTGCGGTCATGACCACCATCGACGGCTATCCACTGGCCCAGAAGGGGCTGGCTGGTCCTGCGCTCGGTCTGTCGGCGGTCAGTTCCTTTGTGGGAGCCACGCTGGCCATTGTCGGTCTGACCCTGTTCGCGCCCTTGCTGGCTATCGTCTCGGTGAAGTTTGGCCCGGCAGAATACTTTGGCCTGATGCTGTTCGCCTTCGCTTCCATGTCGGCCATGATGGGTAACGATCCGGTAAAAACCCTCATCGGTGCAGTGCTGGGCATTCTGGTGGCCACCATCGGCATCGACTCCGGTACCGGTGTCATGCGCTTCACCTTTGATATGCCTGAGCTGTATGACGGTATCGATTTTGTGGTGCTGATCATCGGCCTGTTTGCCATCAGCGAGATTCTGCTGATGCTGGAAGAGGCCTTTCACAGCAAGGGCGATGGAGCCATCGCCCCCATTGGTCGGGTCATGGTGAGCTGGAAGGAAGTGATGTTCTGCAAATGGACCATGCTGCGCTCCAGCCTGATTGGCTTCGTTATTGGTGTACTGCCCGGCACCGGTGCCTCGGTGGCCAGTGCGGTGGCCTATACCACGGAAAAACGTGTGAGTGACCGCGATGGTACGTTCGGTCACGGTGATATGCGCGGTCTGGCCGCCCCGGAAGCCGCCAACAACGCCTCGGCGGCGGGTTCGTTTGTGCCCATGCTGACGCTGGGGATTCCCGGCTCAGGCACCACGGCCATCCTGCTGGGCGCGCTGATGCTCTATAACATTACCCCCGGCCCGACCCTGTTCAGTGATCAGCCGGTGATTGTCGGTGGCCTGATCGCCTCGCTGTATATCGGCAACGTGGTGCTGCTGGCACTGAACCTGCCACTGGCCGGCGTCTTCGCCCGGGTACTGACCGTGCCCAAGTGGGTGCTGGTACCCGGTGTGGCGATCCTGTCCTTTGTCGGGGTTTATCAGCTGCACTCTGATCTGATGGCAATCTACCTGATGCTGATTATCGGTGTGTTCGGATACCTGCTGCGCAAGTTCGGCTTTTCTCTGGCGCCCATCATTCTCGGTTTTGTACTGGGCCGTCTGATGGAAGAAAACCTGCGCCGGGCGCTGGCCATCAGCGGCGGTGATGTATCGATCCTGTGGGAGTCCGCCCTGTCACTGGGCTTGTGGATTGCCGCCGTAGCGGTGATGGTGGCACCCTGGGTACTGGGACGCCGCAAAGGCCCCAGCGTCGCCCACGCAGCCGAAAGTAAGGCCGAGGAGCTGGCTGCCGATTAGTCGTTAATCAGCCTGACCCTGTCTGCCAAAGCCGGAGCCACTGCTCCGGCTTTGGCGTTTCTGGCAGAGCCACTTGCTCCGCGGGATGGCGATTGCCCGGTGCCGGTGCGGTTCGTTCCTCACCGGCACCCTACCGATGGATTGATGCAAATGCCGTAGGGGGTGGTGAGCACAGTGAACCGCACCGTGTGAATGCCCGAAGTGCCTGCCTTTACGTTGGTAACTGGTGCGCTTCGTTCCTCACCGGCACCCTAGGGAGAGATTGGTGCAGATGTCGTAGGGAGTGGTGAACGCAGCGAACCGCGCCGTGTGAATGCCCGAAATGCCTGCTTACGTTGGTAACTGGTGCGCTTCGTTCCTCACCGGCACCCTAGGGAGGGATTAGTGCAGATGTCGTAGGGGGTGGTGAACGCAGTGAACCGCACCGTGTAAATGCCCGAAGTGCCTGCCTTTACGTTGGTAACTGGTGCGCTTCGTTCCTCACCGGCACCCTACGGAGGGATTGATGCAGATGCCGTAGGGGGTGGTGAACGCAGTGAACCGCACCGTGTGAATGCCCGAAATGCCTGCCTTTACGTTGGTAACTGGTGCGCTTCGCTCCTCACAGGCACCCTACGGAGCGATTGGTGCAGATGTCGTAGGGGGTGGTGAACGCAGTGAACCGCACCGGCTTGTCACCGGATACCTAGTCTGCTGGCTGCCGCAATATCTTCAGCTCCCGGTTCCAGCGTTTCAGAAAACTTTGCCGGCGTAGCGGATCGACAAACGCAAGCAGAGTGGCATCTACCGGAATGGGATAGAGATGATCCCCTACTTCATCACGCAGACGCTGCGCGGTATAGGGGCCAATCACGTCCGGGCGGACGCTGAACAGCGGCGTCTCGCCCGCCATCACAAACTGCCCTTCCTTGCTGAGCAGGAAGTTGACGAAGCGCTGGGCGGCATCCACATGGCGCGCATTGCGATGAATCAGCGCGGTGCGCATCATCACCAGCGAATAGTCGTTGGGCACCTGCACGATGATTTCCGGGTGTCGCTGCGCCCATACCAGCGCATACGAACCGAGCAGGTTATAGCCCAGCCAGTAGCGACCGGCAGTCAGCCCTTCCAGCATGCTGCGCGTGGTGCCGCGAAAATCGGTATTGGCGGCCCCCATGGCGGCGACCAGATCCCACATGCGCGGGGTGTAGCGGGCATCCTGCTGGAACAGCATATCGCCGATACCACTGGAGTACGGTGAATAGCTGACGACCTTGCCATCCAGCTGCTGACGGTAATGAGTGAGAATATCCAGCAGGTCGCGATGGGTGCTGGGAGGCGGCATCGCCGCTGCCAGCTCCAGCCGGTAGGCAATCACAATCGGCTCGAAGGTGAAGCCAAACACCTCATTACGCCACTTCGCCCACTGTGGCCACTGCTGTGCCTCCGGCGTGGTCAGCGGCTGGGCCAGACCGTCATTACTGAGCGCCACCTGCCAGGGCATTGCTGAGCTGATCACCACATCGGGCGGATCATCACTGGCTCTGGCACGCTGCTCAACATCAATGGTGGAGCGATCACGGTAATCGATCTGAATATCACTGTTGGCCTTTTGAAAGGCGGTCAGCACAGGCTCGAAGATGTCCCGGTCCAGTGCCGCCTCCACAATCAGGGTGGCGGCCGCCGCGGGAAGCGCTGTCAGCAGCGCACATGCCATCAATGCCCAGCGCCAGTGTCTGCCTGTCATTGGTCTTCCTCCCCGTGTCCGCTTTCGGCCACGGCCAGCAGCAGGCTGACCCGCAGGCCGCTGGGCTGACAGTGACTCAACTGCAGCTGGCCATGATGGCGCTCGGCGATGGAGGCGACGATGGCCAATCCCAGCCCGGAACCACAGGTATCCTGCCGCCCGGCCCGCTCGAACGGCCGTATCAGGCTGGCCGGGTCCGGCACGCCGACACCCGGCCCATTGTCTTCAATGAACAGCTCCAGCTGCTGGTTCAGGCGACGCAAGCCAAGGGTGATCACCGTTCCCGCCGGGGTGTAACGCAGTGCATTGTCGATCAGGTTGTTGATCAGCTCATGCAACGCCCACTCCTCACCACAGACCACAAAGGGGCCACTGCCGACAATCTCGACGCCAATATCGTGATCCCGGGCATCCTGCCGCTCTGCCCACTCCAGTACGGTGGATTTAAGCAGGCGGTCGAGCGCAATACGGTCGGTGTCGGCCAGATCGACCTGATGACGCAGCCGTGTCAGATTCAGCAGCTGGGTCGCCAGCCGGCTGGTACGGTCGGTTTCGTCCTGAATGGTCGTCAGTGCCTGTTGCCAGTCGCGCGGATCAGGGCTCTTGAGTGACAGTTCGGAAATACTGCGCAATCCGGCCAGCGGGGTTTTCAGCTGGTGCGAGGCATCGGCGATAAAGCGCAGCAGGCTGTCGCGGTGCTGACGCTGACGTCCGAACAGATGATTGAGGGTGTCGGTGAGTTCATTCATTTCTTCCGGCACGTCCACCAGCAGTGGCCGGGTGTCTTCCAGCTCACGTTCCCGCAACGCTGAGCGCAGGCGCCGGATGGGCATCATCCAGGCGCGCATGGCAAAAATCAGAATCACCCCGGCAATCAGCATGGTGGCAAGAATGCGGGTCAGGGTGCGCTCGATCAGCGTGCGCGCCAGCTCATCCCGGCCAATACAGGTATGGGCCACCCACACCTGCACCGGCTCCTGCGTGTCCCATCCGGCAGAGCTGACCTCCCGCCCATGCAGGCGAATGGTTTCTCCGTGATAGCTGGCATCCACATAGACCGGTGCTTTACTGACAGCACGTTTGAGTTTGTCGGTGACGGGCAGTTCGGCATTACGGGTAATCAGCTGGCCATCGGCACCGATCAGCTCATAGAACACCCGCTCCTGCCAGCGGGTCGCCAGCACTTCCAGCGCCGAAGCGGGGATTTCGATCAGTGGCATGCCGTCTGACCACTGCATGGCCTCGGCGATGGTCAGACTGGCCGCCTCCAGCTGGCCATCCAGCGCCTGATCGGCAGAGCGGTGGGCGCTGCTCCAGGCCTCGATCAGCATCAGGCCACCGAGCATCAGCATGATGGCCAGCCACCACAGTGCCAGACTGCGCTTGAGGGAGCGGATCATCTAGCCACGTGCCTCATCAAGACGATAGCCCAGACCACGAATGGTGCGGATTTCTACGCCGCTGTCGGTCAGCCGCTTGCGCAGGCGGCTGACGTAGACCTCCAGTGCATTGGCCCCCACCGCCTCAAAGCCAAACAGACGTTGTTCCAGGGTTTCCCGCGGGACAATACGCCCGGCATGCAGCAGCAGGGATTCCAGCAGAGTGAGTTCGCGACGGGGCAGCTCGATGGGCAGCTCGTCGACATAAGCGGTGGCGGATTCGACGTCCACCCGGATGCGGCCAAAGCGCAGATGATTATCGAGGCGTTGCTGACTGCGGCGTAGCAGCGCACGCACCCGGGCCTCCAGCTCCACCAGTGAAAAAGGTTTGGTCAGGTAGTCATCAGCGCCCAGATCCAGCCCTTTGACCCGGTCTTCGAGACCATCACGGGCGGTCAGAATCAGCACCGGGGTCGCGTCCTGCCTGCGGCGAATCGCCTGTAATACGGTCAGACCGTCGCCATCCGGCAGGCCCAGATCCAGCAGCACCAGATCAAACTGGCCCATTTCCAGTGCCCTCAGGGCTTCGCCGGCTGAGCAGAAGGCATCCACTACATGGCCATGCTGGCGTAACGCCGTGCCCACGGACTGAGCCAGTAGCGGATCATCTTCGATCAGGAGTAGATGCACGTTACAGAGACCTCTGACGGGGTGATAACAACTGAAACACCCCGGTATGCGTTGCTGTTGTGGTTATGTTCATGATGGCCAGGTCTGCCCTGCTGTAGCCATTGTGCCCGCATGTCGTCCCTGTTTACCGGCAGTGCTTATGGTGTCGTTTCCCTGAGGCGAGGTCAAACCAGCACCCCGATACAGCAGCCCGGCCATGTCCCCCCCGCTTTACCCTCCGGCAAACTTGGGCTAGTTTGCGTTTTATACGC
This sequence comes from Pokkaliibacter sp. MBI-7, assembly GCF_029846635.1. Taxonomy (NCBI): domain Bacteria; kingdom Pseudomonadati; phylum Pseudomonadota; class Gammaproteobacteria; order Oceanospirillales; family Balneatrichaceae; genus Pokkaliibacter; species Pokkaliibacter sp. MBI-7. The sequence goes on from NZ_JARVTG010000002.1 coordinate 1,795,570, forward strand.
CCGCATAGCAGTTAAAAGGCACTCAGTATGGATAACATCAATCACTTCGCCCGCTGGCTCAGTCGTGCCATAGAGCAGCGAGACCTCTACACCGAGCAGCATGGTGAACGGGTCGGCCAGCTGGCTATGGAGGTGGGCAGGGCCTGTGGTTTGAGCAGTTATGATCTGGAGCTGCTCAAACTGTCTGCGGCGCTGCACGATGTGGGTAAGATCGGCATCCCCGATCAGGTGCTGCTCAAGCCCGGTAAGCTGACCGCGGATGAATATGAGCTGATGAAACAGCATACCGCCAAGGGCGAATACATCATTCTTGGCTGCGCCGAGTACAGTCATGATATTGACGCGGTCAGGAAGATCGCCGCTGCCGTGCGTCACCATCATGAGTTCTTCAATGGCGAGGGCTATCCGGATCGCATCAGCGGGGAAGACATCCCCTATCTGTCCCGCATCGTCGGCATTGTGGACAGTTTTGATGCCATGGCGACCCGCCGCGTCTATCAGAGCCAGCGTCCGCAACACCTGATCATGGCTGAACTGGAAAAGGAAGCCGGCACCAAGCATGACCCCTATATTCTGCGAGTATTTTTCGAGGTGCTGAATCGGGGCCATATTCAGTTTGAACCGGTACCCTGACGGGGCACTTTGTATCCGTCCGCAGTGACGCCATAAACAGTCACTGTGAAAGCACCCTGTATATCCATAACAACACGCCCAGCCCGCCGTCATCCGCCCCTGCACTGAGGCACCTGCGCACACCATCATCAGGTGCCCTGACGGCCCTATCAGGAACCCTTATCGATGTCAGCCCTGCTAACCCTGCTCAACACCGAGCTGCCACTGATTCAGGCGCCCATGGCGGGCGTGTCCACCCCCGAACTGGCCGCCGCCGTCTGTAATGCCGGCGCTCTGGGCTCCATCGCAGTGGGTGCATCCAGTGTTGATAAGGCACGGGACATGATCCGTCAGACCCGGGCACTGACCAGCAAACCCTTCAACGTCAATCTGTTCTGTCATCGCCCTGCAGTTACAGATGTCCGCCGGGAAAGCGCCTGGCTGGACTATCTGGCACCGGTCTTTGCCGAGTTTGAGGCGCTACCGCCAGCCCGGCTGCAAGAGATTTACACCAGCTTTGTGGCTGATAAACCGATGCTGACGATGCTGCTGGAGGAACGTCCGGCCCTCGTCAGTTTTCACTTTGGCCTGCCGGACAGTGCCACTCTCACCGCGCTGAAGCAGGCCGGCATCGTCCTGCTGGCCTGCGCCACTACGCTGGAAGAAGCCCGTCAGATCGAAGCTGCAGGTATCGATATCATTGTCGCTCAGGGGGTTGAGGCCGGCGGTCATCGCGGTGTGTTTAATCCCGAACAGGGGGATAGTGGCCTCGGTACGTTCAGTCTGGTACGCCAGATTGTCAGCCAGACGCAGCTTCCGGTGGTCGCAGCAGGCGGCATCATGGACGGCCACGGCATCAAGGGCGCGCTGGCACTGGGCGCCCAGGGTGTGCAGATGGGCACCGCCTTCGTACTCTGCCCCGAGTCGTCAGCCAATGCCGCTTATCGTGCCGCCCTGCAGAGTGATCTGGCCTATCAGACCCAAATTACCAGCGCGATTTCCGGGCGCCCGGCGCGCGGGCTGCCAAACCGGCTGTATACCCTTGGCGCCCAGAGCCCGGTGGCGCTGCCGGACTATCCCAACGCCTATGATGCTGGCAAGGCCCTGCATGCTGCTGCCAGTGCCCGGGGTTGTCATGATTTCGCCGCACAATGGGCTGGTCAGGGGGCGCCCCTGGCGAGGCCCATGCCTGCTGCGGAACTGGTGGCCACACTGGCTCGGGAAGCCGCCCTGCTCCGTTAATCCAGCCGTTTGGAAAAACGCAGGCTCGCCACGGCCAGCCCCACCAGCGTAAAGCCCAGTAGCCAGAGCACGTCATAGCCGAGGTTGGCCACCTCGGCGCCACGCAGCACAATGGCCCGCGCCATACGCATAAAGTGGGTCGCGGGCAGTATTTCCGAGATCCACTGCGCCACCTGAGGCATGCCCTCATAGGGGAACATAAAACCCGACAGCAGGATCGACGGCAACAGCACAAACACCGTCATCTGCATCGCCTGCAGCTGGGTTCTGGCGACGGTGGAAATCACCAGCCCCAGTGTCAGGCTGGCCAGAATGAACAGCAGCGCGGCCAGCGCCAGCGAGTCCAGCCCGCCTCGAATGGGTACCGCAAACAGCCGGTGGCCGACGCCAAGAATGATCCCCACCTGCACAAAACCGACCATCACATAGGGCACAATTTTGCCCAGCATCAGCTCGAAGGGCCGAATCGGTGTGGTGATCAGAAACTCCATATTGCCCTGTTCACGTTCGCGCACGATGGCTACTGCGGTGAACAGCACCATGGTCATGGTCAGAATCACCCCCAGCAGCCCGGGCACAATATTCACCACCGAGCGCTGTTCGGGGTTGAAGTACTGCACCACTTCCAGCGTGGGGACGCCTTCGCTGTGCGGGTTACCCAGCACTTCGTCCATCGGCATCTTACGCAGCCCCTTGATGGTGGAAGCCACCACGGTATCAGAACCATCCACCAGCCACTGCGCCACCGGCTCAGTCATATAATGGCCTGCGGAATAGCGCACCAGCCGCTCGCCAACATCAGCGGGGATCACCAGTGCTGCCTTGATCTGGCCATTGGTAATGGCCGTTTCCGCCTGATGTACACTGCTCAGCCGCTCGCTGAAATCCACCACCTGCGTGGCCGTGACCGCCTGAATCAACGCCCGGCTGTAAGAGGAGTCGCTCATATCCACCACGGCGGCAGGCAGATGGCGCACGTCGGTATTGATGGCATAGCCAAACAGGATCAGCTGCACCAGCGGAATCATCACGATCATGGCGAAGGTCATACGGTCGCGGGACAGCTGGCGCAGCTCCTTGACGATCACCGCCAGCACTCTACTCCACATGGTTGTTCTCCCGTGGTGCAGGGTGTGCCCGTGCACCGGTACAGGTCACGAACACATCCTCCAGACTGGGCCGCACCTCTTCCAGCGTCCGCCCTGCGATCAGCGGCTGCAGCCATTGCACCGGATCACCTTCATCGTCACGCACCAGCACCCGCAGGCGGCTGCCGATCTGCGCGGCGGACAGCACGGCGGGCTGCTGCGTCAGGCGCTGTTTGAGAGTACGCAGATCATCACCGCCCACTTCCACAACGCGCGCGCCCATCTGTGCCATCAGCTGCTTGGGCGAACCATCAGCGCGTTTGATCCCACGCTCCAGTATGGCCAGACCATGGCAGCGCTCGGCCTCGTCCATGTAATGGGTCGATACCAGAATGGTGGTGCCCTGAGCGCAGAGGTCAAACAGCCGCTCCCAGAACTCGCGCCGGTTCTCCGGGTCAACCGCGGAGGTGGGTTCATCCAGAAATAACAGTTCCGGCTGATGCAAGGTGGCCGCGGCCAGTGCCAGCCGCTGTTTCTGCCCGCCACTCATGGAGCCTGCCAGTTGCTTGTGCTGGCCGGTCAGATCATAGAGCGTCAACAGTTCCGCCACCCGCTCCCGCGCCTGCCGCCTTGGTACGCCATGAATCTGCGCGACAAAGTTCAGGTTTTCCGTCACCCGCAGGTTTTCATAGAGGGAGAACTTCTGGGTCATATAACCGATGCGACGACGCAGGCGCTCTTCATTGCCTGCCAGTGCTTCCCCCAGCACTCTGATAGTGCCTGCAGAGGGTGTCAGCAAACCGGTCAGCATGCGAATGGAGGTGGACTTGCCACAGCCGTTGGGGCCGAGAAAGCCGTAGATGGAGCCTCTGGGGATGGCCAGATCAAGGCTGTCTACCGCTTTGTTGCTGCCAAACAGCCGCGTCATACCCTGAGTTTCGACCGCCAGCTCAGTCATGGGGCAGCTCCACTTCCACCGCCAGCCCGGTGGGCAGCTCACTGCCCTGCGGCAGATCAATGTCGGTTAAATACATCAGGCGGGCACGGCCGCGCTCGTTCAGCGCATAGAACGGGGTATAGGCAGGCTGGCTGCGGATGGTTCGCACCGTGCCCGTGACACTCTGGGTAAAGCCTTCGGCATGGATGAGCACCGGCGTGCCAGATTTGACCCTGTGCAAATCGCTGGCAGGCAGATACACCCGCACATAGGGGCGGTCCAGCGCCAGTAAACCAATCAGTTGCGTGCCTGCCGCCACCCGGTCACCCACCCGCCACGGCAGGTTATCGACCACCGCCGCCTGAGCGGCCACCAGCGTCAGATCAGACAGCGCTTTCTGCTCCTGCTCAAGCGCGGCACGGGCAGCATCCACTTCGGCACTGGCCTGTTCCAGCTGTTCACTGCGCGTACCGTTGATCAGCTCACGCAGCTTTTCTTCAGCCTCTCGGGTCGCTGCGGTGGCCTTGTCACGATCCGCCCGCACCTGATCGAGATCAGCCTGCGTCAGCACCTTTTGCCGGTACAGCTGCTGGGTGCGATCAAACCGGCGCTGCGCCTCGCGACGGGTGGCTTCGCTGGCAGCCACCTGCGCCTGTGCCTGCGCCAGCTCTTCACTGCGAGCACCTTTGGTCAGCTCGGCCAGACTGGCTTCGACCTGTGCCAGCTGTGCCTGCCGTTGTGCCACCCGGGCCTGCGCGGCACGGTCATCCAGTGTCAGCAGCACGGCACCGGCACTGACCTTGTCACCTTCATGCACATTGACCTGAGTAATCAGCTCGCCAGCAGGCGCAATCAGGGTCAGGCGGTCACGCTCGATGGTGCCGTAGATGCCCCCCTCCTCTTCATTGCAACCACTCAGCCCCATCACCCATGCCAGTAAAGCCAGCCCCGCCAGCACAGGCCGGGCCGAGACAACCAGAGCAGCAGCGCTGCGTCGCCAGATAACCATCATTGCCCCTCCTTTACATCGTGGGCCAGCACCCCGTCACTGAGTACGGCCAGATGATGAGGAATCAGCCCCTGCAAGCCCTGCTGATCAAGGGTGACGCCCAACTGGCTGACCAGCGCAGGAGGAGCAATCAGAGGGAACACCATCAGGCTGACAAAACTGAGACGGGCCAGCTGGGGGTCCATATCCGCGCGCAGCCTGCCCGACGCCACCAGCCCCTTCATCAGCCATTGCTGCGACAGGCGCAGTACGTCACTGAAGATCGACAGCAGAATGTGATAGGGCTCACTGCCCTGATCTTCGTGCAGCACCTGCATAAGCAGTCGTGGCAGGCCGGGATGACTGCCGATGACGGTGTAATAGGTCTGCATCAGCTGGCTGAGATCAGCCGGTGCATCCTTACCGGCCAGCTGCTGAAACTGCGCCAGCATCGGCGCCATGGTTTCCCGCACCATCTGCTCAAACAGGCCCGGCTTGCCGCCGAAGTAATAGCGGATCAATGCCGCATCCACCCCGGCATAGCGGGCCAGCTCACGGGTAGAGACGTTCTGATAGTGTTTGGCGGTGAACAGCTGCTGCGCGGCACTGATCAGCCGCGCTCGGGCATCAGAATCCCCACGGGGACGACCGGGATTCTCAGGCATGGGACAACTCCGCATTAATTCATCTGCTGATGAAGCAATGCTAGTTAATTCCGCAGCGAGGAGTTAGGCGAATAATTCCTCATATTGACCGGGGTCGTGGAATTAGCCCGCCCGTCGCAGCGCAGCAAAGCGTTCGGCAGGGACAGGCGGGCTTTTCAGGTAACCCTGATACAGATGGCAGTCGCGCTCGGCCAGAAACGCCCGCTGCACTTCGGTTTCGACGCCCTCGGCAATGACCCGCAGGCCCAGATTGCGCCCCATGGCAATAATGGTGGCGGTCAGCTCGGTCAGCCGCGTAGAACCAGGCACGCCATCAAGGAAGCTCTTGTCGATTTTCAGGGTATCGATGGGGAAGCGGCTGAGATAGGACAGCGAAGAATAGCCGGTACCGAAGTCATCCAGCGCCAGATGAATGCCCATCGCCACCAGCGCCTGCAGCTGCGGCAACACCTCGTTCTCACGTTCAATCAGCGCACTTTCGGTCAGCTCCAGCTCAAGCCACTGCGGCGGGTAACCCGTCTCGTCAAGAATGCGCTGCACGGTACGCACCAGATTGCCGAAGCGCAGCTGGTGAGGAGAGATGTTGACGGAAATCAGCATCGGCGCGAAGCCGGCATCCAGCCATTGCCTGCCCTGCTGACAGCTCTTGCGCAGCACCGTCGCCCCCAGCTCTTCGATCAGCCCGGTGACTTCCGCCACCGGAATAAACTCGGCGGGCGAGACGATGCCGTGCTGCGGATCAATCCAGCGCACCAGCGCCTCGGCCCCGTAGATCTGGTTGTCCGCCAGCTGCACCTGTGGCTGGAAGTACACCTGCAGGTGATCCTGCGCCATGGCCTCGCGCAGGCGCGACTCGATGGTCAGTTTGTTCAGGGCAAGCTCAGTCATTTGCGGCACAAAGTAGGCAAAGGTGCCGCGCTGGCGGTGTTTGGCAGCATAGAGCGCAGTGTCGGCCTGTTGCAGCAGAAGGCTGATGTCCTGCGTCTGATCAGGGAAGACGGCGATACCGATAGAGGCACTGATATGCACCTGCACATGGTTGCTGAGCCACAGGGGAGCCTGCAGGCTGTGGAGAATGGCTTCTGCCATCTGCCCGGCCTGCCCGATGTCATCCAGCCCGCGCATCAGCACTGCAAACTCATCGCCACCGGTGCGGCACAGCAGGTCCCCATGGCGCCGCAGCTGTAGCAGGCGCTGTGCCACTTCCACCAGCACTTCATCCCCTGCCGGATGGCCATAACTGTCATTCACATCCTTGAAGTGATCGAGATCCACCGTCAGCAGGGCAAAACGGGGCACCTCCTCGTGATGGAGCAACGCCTCCCGCGCCCGCGCCGACTTTTCCTGCAGCGCCTCCTCCAGCAGGCGGCGGTTGGCCAGCCCTGTCAGGGTGTCATGCTCAGCCAGATAGGCCAGCTGCTGCTGGACATGCTTGATCGGCTGGATGTCTACCAGCGCCCCCACATAGCTGTGCACAACGCCCGCGTTATCACGCAGCGGCGTCAGTGACAGCAGACCGGCGCGGGTGCTTCCCTCACGCTGGCCATAGCGCACTTCCTCACGGCTGAACCCCTGCGCCTGACTGAGCCCGAGCCCGGCATCGCCCAGCTGGATCAACTGGGTGACGGTCTGCTGCCCCTGCTCCACCTGCGCCTCTGTGATTCCCAGCATGGTAAGAAAGGCCGGATTGGCGCGGGTCAGCCGCAGCTGGCTATCGGTAATAAAGACGCCTTCACTGGCATGATCAAAGGACACAGCGGCCTGCTGCAGACGTGTTTCGTTGCGCTGCATGTCCTGCATCAGCCGCTCACTGGACGTCACCAGCAGCCCCCAGCGGAAGGGAGCATGGTTGAGATAACGACTGAAGGCACTGCGGTTGATGCAGAGGAACAGCAGCAACGGCAGGCTGAACGACAGCGCCAGCAGCACTTTGCCTCCCAGATTGCCGATCACCATATCGATGACCATCTGGCTCATGCCGAAGCCGATCAGCGGGAACAGGATGCCATCGGCACACAACGCCAGACTGAACAGCAGGGTGTAAGCCAGTGCAGACATATAGAGGCTGGAGGTCAGGCGCTTCAGTTTTTCAAACGCAAACAGCAGGAATAGCAGCTCGGCAATGATCAGCACGCCGCCCAGCGCAATCAGCGGTGCTGATACATCAAACAGTTGTACCGGCGTGTTGTTGCTGTTGATCACACCGTCATAGCGGAGGCTGGCTGACACCAGCCACGACAGAAAAAAATTGAATATATCGACGCTGATCACCAGCCGCACGATATTGCGCAGGATAAAGATGTCGCGCTCAACAATCACGAACAGCACGCTGCTCATCATAAACGCGCCATAACAAATGTTACCGCCAGAGATGGCTACACCCTCAGCCAGCGGCAGGGTATATACCGCTCCCAGATAGCCGCCGAACAGCAGCACCAGACCCAGCCAGACGTAGAAGCACACCTGCCGCACAGGGTTGCTGAGCGTGGAGAAATACAGGGGGAATGCAGAAAACAGCAGTACTTGCGCAGCATAGAGGGCAAGCATAGGGGACTCCAATCAGCGTGACGTTCACGTTCCTTGTCGCAGCCTGATTGTCTGCAGACATCAACAAATGAGGTTGATGTTAGTCAATGAAGAAAGGAGTTGCCGTTAAGATTCGTAAAATGCGTACTATCTGTCGCAGATTGCACGCTTCTCAGCAATCTTTGAGCGCTTCCGTTATCGCGGATGCCACATCGCAGACAGTACGCCAGAGCCTGACGTACTGTTCCGTCCACCGCTATCAGCGCCTCACCGCCGCCAGCGACACCACCAGAATGCCGCCGAGAATGGCGACCACACCGATGATCAGCGACAGGCTCAGCTGTTCGCCCAGAAACACCACCGACATCATCAGCCCGACTACCGGTACACCGAGCATGGCCGATGACATGCTGGTGGATGACAGCCACATGCTGGCAGCGTTGACGGCAACAAAACAGAACGCCGTCGCCAGCGGTCCCACAAACAGGATGACCTCCCAGAATGAGCGGCTCATGTCACCGCTGTAAGGGCCTTCAATCACATAAGCCAGGGCGATCAGTGGCACCGTAGCCACCAGCATCTGCCAGGGCGCGAGCTGATAAGCGCTGGAGTCTCCCTTGTAGTAACGCAGATGCAGGATACACATCGCCCAGCACAGTGACCCTGCCAGCAGCATCAGATTAGCCTTCAGCAAAGTGGCATTATTCCAGTCCAGCGCCAGTGGATTAAACAGTGCCGCTACCCCACTCAGCCCCAGCAGGGTACCGATCAGCTGGCCACGGCTGAGGCGCTCGCGAAACAACAGGATAGCCGCCGGTGTGACCCACAGCGGAGTCGTGTATGCCAGCACTGCCGAGCGCCCGGCCGGGATAGTCGTCATGGCGATGGCTCCCAGTACGGTGAACAGCAACATCTGCAACAAGCCGACGCTGGCAATCAGCGGCAAGTCACGTCGGGTTGGCAAGCGCAGGGTGCCGGTCAGCATCTGCAGCAGAAACAGGCAGGCTCCGCCGGTTGCAAAGCGCGTAGCAGAAAACCAGATGGGGCTGATGTGACTGAGGCCCGCCTTCATCACCGGCCAGTTGGCTCCCCACACCACAATGGCCAGACTGAGCAGCAGTAAACCGCGGCTCTGCACCGACAGCTGCGGGCGCCAGCGCGGTAGGGTCGCCGCTGGGGAATAGCGGGTTTCAGCAATACAGCCAGCCTCTTGCGAACGCATGACAGGTCTCTCTCACAGGTCATAATAGGACTATTTTATTCCCTTAGAGAAAGACGATTTTTCCCATTATTCTTTCATCCAGACCTGTTTTAGGTTACTTATTCTCCCAATCATCCATTCTGAAGAATATCTATCATGCAACGGCTCGACCGCACCGATATTGCCATCCTTAACAAACTGCAGGAAAACGCCCGCATTACTCATGCCGATCTGGCCCGCTCGGTCAATCTGTCCACCACTCCTTGTTTCAACCGGGTCAAGGCCATGGAGGAAATGGGTCTGATCCGCCAGCAGGTTACCCTGCTCGCCCCGGATAAACTGGGCCTGCACGTTAACGTGTTTATTCATGTGAGTCTGGAGAAGCAGGTGGAGGACGCCCTGCAGCGTTTTGAACAGGCCATCGATGCGCGGCCTGAGGTGATGGAGTGCTATCTGATGACGGGAGATGCCGACTATCTGCTGCGGGTGGTGGTACCCGACATTCAGGCGCTGGAGCGCTTTATTCTGCAGCACCTGACCAAGATTCCCGGTGTGGCCAATATCCGCTCCAGCTTTGCGCTCAAACAGGTGCGTTACAAGACCGCCCTACCCCTGCCAGCCAATGGCATGACGCTGCCGGAGTGAGGTCGGATACAGGCGCCAGAGCAGCATAAAAAACGGGCGGAGTCGCTAGTGCATACTCCGCCCGTGCGTCACATCCATCAGCCATCGCGCTTATAAGATCGCGCAATCCTGAACGGGTTCTCAGATGGTGGTGAACACCACCTCTTCGGTCAGACGAGATTTGGGCAGTGCCGCATTGAAGTCTTCTTCACTGTGATAACCCAGGCTGACCACCACCACGCTGGTGAAGCCCTGCTCACGCAGACCCAGCTCGCTGTCCAGCACGCCGAAATCAATCCCTTCCATCGGGGTCGCATCCAGACCCAGACTGGCAGCGCCCAGCAGCAGCGTGCCCAGTGCCAGATATACCTGTTTCTCCATCCAGTGCTGCAGGTCTTTCTGGGTAAAACGGTGCAGATTGACGTACGAGCTGCGGACCACGTGCTGGGTAGCCTTGGCTTCGTCACTGCGGAAACGGCCATCGGCCTGCTCCTGCTCCAGCACAGCCTGCAGGTGGGCATCGGTCATATCGGTACGCGCGCACAGCACAATCACGTGCGAGGCTTTGCTGACTTTCGCTTCGTTGTAGGCAAAGTTACCTGCGGTAGCTTTGGCCACACGGCCCTTGCCTTCTTCGGTCTCTGCCACAACAAAATGCCATGGCTGCGAGTTAACCGAGGAAGGCGCCAGACGCAGCAGGGCTTTCAGCTCATTAATCTTGTCCTGGCTGACTTTCTTGCTGGCATCAAAAGCCTTGGTGGTATAGCGACGACTGGCAACGGAAGCAACAGACATACTTTTTCTCCTGATAACGGGATAACGCTGATCCCCAAGCCGGGCTCGCTCTCTGCAAGATGAGAGCCCCTCCCAAAATGGCAGACACAATAATCGAGATTGAAGTAACAGGCATCCGCTATTTACGCCATCACAGCGTTGTTTCGGTCAGCCGGTCACACAGCAGTCCCTCAAAAACCGGCGAGCACCACCTTACCGCATGATCGGCCACTCTCTACCAGCTGGTGGGCACGGCGCAGATTCTCTGCCGAAATGGTGCCAAACTGCTCAGCCAGAGTGGTTTTCAGCACCCCGTTATCGATCAGGGAGGCCACTTCATTCAGCAGCTGATGCTGACGAATCATGTCAGCCGTGGTGAACAGCGAGCGGGTGAACATCAGCTCCCAGTGGAACGCCAGACTCTTGAGCTTCAGCGGCACCACATCCAGCGTGGCCGGATCGTCAATGACAGCAATATGGCCCTGCGGCACCATGACATCGATCAACTGAGCAAAGTGCTGCTCGGTGTGGGTCAGACTGGCCACGTAGTCGACCATCGGCACGCCAACACGAACCAGCTCCTCTGCCAGAGACTGGCGGTGGTCAATAACATGATGAGCGCCCATGGCCCCGACCCATTGCTGCGTCTCCTCACGTGAGGCGGTGCCGATAACGGTCAGCCCGGTTAATTGCCGGGCCAGCTGCACCAGCATCGAGCCCACACCTCCGGCAGCGCCAACGATTAACAGGGTCTTACCTTCACCGCCGCCCTGCGCCACACCCAGACGGTCAAATAGCAGCTCCCAGGCAGTAATGGCTGTCAGCGGCACCGCAGCAGACTGAGCCCAGTCGAGCGATGCAGGTTTACGCCCAACAATCCGCTCATCCACCAGTTGCAGCTCGCTGTTACTCCCCGGGCGATTGATGGCACCGGCATAAAACACCTCATCACCGGGCTGAAACAGCGTTACTTCGGCGCCCACGGCCTCGACAATACCGGCCGCATCCCAGCCCAGCACACGGGGTTCAGTCACCGCTACACCAGCACGAATCTTGGTATCCACCGGATTGACCGACACCGCTTTGACCCGCACCAGCAGGTCACGGGCACCCGGCAGCGGCGCGGGCAGCTCGATGTCCTGCAGCGCCTCGGCATCATCAATGGGCAAACCGTGCTGGGTATAAACGATGGCTTTCATGGGATTTCCTCGCTAACAGTGCAAAGTGTTCAGTTGCGAGCCATGGTAAGCAGGCCAGCACAGCGGAAACAGCCAGAAAAAGCAGCAGCACTTTCACTCCAGCAGTGAAAATCACCATGACAACCGCGTACACCACCGGCACTGGCCCGATGCTGGGGCAGCGTAAAGACCAACCTCGCTGGCATCAGCTAAGTAGTTGAAAGTACTTGCAAAGAAGGGATTTATAAGTAATATACACAGCCACTTTAGGACTATAGCTCAGTTGGTTAGAGCACCACCTTGACATGGTGGGGGTCGCTGGTTCGAGTCCAGTTAGTCCTACCAGAATTAAAAAAACAGCCACTACGGATCATGCCGGGTGGCTGTTTTTGTTTGTGCGTTTCTCTTCTGCCTTTCACTTCTGATGGCCGCACCTATGCGCTTGCCCCCAATCTTTTAACCAGGAAGCAGTGACACGACGGCACCACTGCTGCTCTGGAGGTCATTCCCGCGAACGTTGCATTCGTCACTTCCCTGGAGCCGAACAGCACGCCGACACAAAATCTGTCCTTGTACTGACCTTCTGCACTTCACTCCCGCAACCCGCTGGCACGTTGTACCTGCCGCTCTACCGCCTCATGCAGCACGGTATCGCTCCCTGCTGATGCCAGGGTAAACCAGTCACGGGCACGGGTGATGCCGGTATAGACCAGTTCCCGGGTCAGAATGGGGTTGAGGGTTTCCGGCAGAATCAGGGCGGTATGCGTAAACTCCGAACCCTGTGACTTGTGTACGGTCATGGCGAACACCGTTTCTACCGCTTTCAGACGACTGGGCAGTATCCACTTGATGCCCCCCTGACCATCTCCCGCCGGAAAGGCCACCCGCAACACCCAGCCGGTGTAGCGTTCACCGTCCTGATTGATACGCTCACCGGGCAGCATCAGGGTGATGCCGATGTCGCCGTTCATCAGCCCCAGACTGTAATCGTTTTTGGTGACCAGCACCGGACGACCGGGATACCAGTCTTTGCCAAGACGCAACAGATCACGCTTTTGCAGCAGCTCGGCAATACGCTGGTTCAGCCCTTCAATTCCCCAGGGTCCGCGGCGCAATGCGCACAGCACCTGAAACTGGCCGTGCGCCCTGAGCACCTGACGCGCCCAGTGATCAAAGGCATCGTGACCGGCCTCCAGTGCGGGGCGCTGCTGACTGACCACATTCAGATAGTGTCTGTACCCCACCGGCGCCGGCAGCGGCTGATCACCACGAAGACGGCCCTGGCCCTGATGGGCGAAGGCGCTGACCGCGCCATTGACCACCAGCTCTGCCAGCTGGCTGTCGTCATCACGACTGACCCGCATTCGCGCCAGATCGGCAAAGTGCTGCTTCCATACCTGTCTGACAGCGGCGACCTGTCCGTCGTTAACCGCCTCGGCCAGCTGGCCGATACCACTGTCGGCAGTGAAACGATGACTGTGGCGCAACATCACCACCGCCTGATCGTAGAGATCACCGCTGGCATCAATCAGCTGGTCATCAATCTGCTCGCCCGTGACGGCCTGCAGCCACTGCCTGGTAGATGGCAGATAATGCCCCTCACGGGCACGACGGCACAGCTCTCCCAGCACCGCCCCGGCCTCCACCGAGGCCAGCTGATCTTTGTCGCCGAGCAGAATCAGCCGAGCTCTGGCAGGCAGCGCCTTGAGCAGCGATGCCATCATTTCCAGATCCACCATCGAGGCCTCATCCACCACCAGCACATCCAGCGATAACGGGTTACGCTGATTGTGCACAAAGTGCCGGGTATCCGGGCGGCTGCCGAGCAGGCGGTGCAGGGTGGTGGCCTCTCCACTGATGGCCTGCCGTACCTCGTCCGCCTGTGGTAATCCATGCAGATCCAAACGCGCCAGCGCACCGGCAATGGACTCATTGAGGCGGGCTGCTGCTTTACCGGTCGGAGCCGCCAGCCGGATGCGCAGCACCTGCTGACTGCGCTGCAACGACAGACTCTGCAGCAATGCCAGCAGCTTCACCACCGTAGTGGTCTTGCCGGTACCGGGGCCGCCGGTGATGATGCTGAACGCATTACCTGCCGCCAGAGCACAGGCCACTTTCTGCCAGTCGGTAGCGTGGCCCGCCTGCACGGGGAACAGCACATCCAGACGCTGACGTAACTGTTGCTGTCGTTCAGCATCTGCGGTCATGCCATCCTGTTGCAAGCGCAGCTGAATCAGGCTGCGTACGTCCTGTTCGTACTGCCAGTAGCGACGCAGATAGAGCCTGCCGCTCACCAGTACCAGCGGCGTACTGCCCTGCCCGCCCGTGACCAGCTCAGAACCCGCCAGTGCCTGCTGCCAGCTTTGCAGGGTGACACTGTTCAGCACCTCTTCCGGCAACTGGACTTCACCTTCTTCCCCTTCGGGTGGCAGCGATAATGCAAAACGGCTGTCTTTCAGGGTGTCCCCCAGATCAAGACAGACATGGCCCCGGCCCAGCTGATGGCTGGCCAGTGCTGCCGCCAGCAGCACCAGCGGATCAGTATCACCGGCATGGTCAGCCAGAAAACGGACAAAAGCGTAATCCAGCTCTCGCAGCCAGCCACGATCCGTCCATTGCCGCAGCAATTGCAGATGCTGTTCAACCGCAGAGGAATAATGCGGGGTACGCCCCATCGAGGTCAGCGTCGTCATACCATCACCTCTTCAGCTGCTGTGGATGAGCGTGCAGACGGGGGAGAAAACAGGGCTTCCAGCCCGTCAATCAACTCGCGACCGGGGCGCTCAAAATGCAGCCCCTGTGACGGCGCCTGACTGCCACGCAGGAACAGATACACCGCGCCGCCCACATGCTGGTCATAGTCGTACTCCGGTAAACGGGCTTTCAGCAGACGATGCAGGGCAAACAGGTACAGGGCGTACTGCAGGTCATAACGGTGCTCAAGAATGGCCGCCTCCATTGCCGCTTTGCTGTAGGCACTATCGTCGGCCCCCAGCCAGTTGGATTTGTAGTCGGCCACGTAATAGCGGCCCTTATGTTCAAATACCAGATCGATAAAGCCCTTGAGCATGCCGTTCAGCTCCTTGTGGCTCAGGGCCGGGCGGGCCACCCCGCCCAGCGTATGCTGACAGACCAGCCGGTCCAGCTGCGCGGTACGGGTGTGATCGATGGCAAACCAGAACTCCAGCTCTTTCTGGTACTGCTTTAAACCGTCCAGACTGAACTGCACGGCAGCAGCGCTTCCCACCACCGGCGTCACAGGCTCATCAAACAGCCCCAGCTGGCCGCTGCCCTGCTGCGCAGGCATAGCGCTGACCACGCCATCGTGCGCCTGCGGTGGGCTGTCACTCAGACGGAAAGAGGTTTGCAGCAGCTGAGGCAGCCACTGGCAGAGAGGCTCAATCCACGCCTCCCAGCCGCGCAGCTGGCAGCGCCGCGCCAGCATGTCGCGTAACTCCTGCGGGTTGCTGACCGCCTGTGCAAACCCTTCATCGGCGGCCCATTCCAGCAGGGCATGGAGAAAACTGCCCGGCTTCGGCCCTCGCGGGAAGGCATGCAGACTGCCCTGCGCCACTGGCAACGCAGGCTCCTCCTGCGCCTCCACCCGCACCGCTTCGGTAAAGGTATCCTGACGGGCAGTTTCCGGGCCACTGCTGACACTTTCATCCAGCACTGGCAAGGCTTCCATCATGCCGTGAGCGGTCGAGTATTCGAGGCCGGAATAGCTGGCAATCCACCATTGTTCCGGCCGTGCTGGCAGCGGTAACGGCTCGGCCAGCCGGATCTGATCTGTCAGCGGCTGATAGGAGGAGACCAGCAAGTCAGGTAGTAGCTCGACCGCCATATCAGCGCACTCGCTGGCCAGTGCCGTCAGGGCACCGAACAGCTCGCCACTGGCGATGGTTTCACCCCCATTTAACAGATAACCGGGAGCACTCTGGTGCAGGTTATCGAGACTGGCCATGCCCACCCAGGTGACGTAGCGGGCCCGGGTCAGCGCCACGTAATACTTACGCAGATCCTCACCCAGCCGCTCGCGGTCCACCTGCTGCACCCGTTCTTCATCCGCTTCCAGCGACAGCAGCAATTTGCCGTCGTCATCGTGCCATTTCAGCGGCAGATCGGTGGCCTTGGTCTGGCGGAAAGCGCAGGCATAGGGCAGAAACACCAGCGGATACTCCAGCCCCTTGGATTTGTGAACGGTTACCACCTTGACCAGCGCATCATCGCTTTCGAGCCGCAGTTTACGGGCATCCGCATCGCCATCGGCCTGCACCCGCTGCTCGGCCAGATAACGAATCAGGGCATGCTCACCATCAACAATCAGGCTTTGCTGTTGCAGCAGTTCGGCCAGATGAAGAATGTCGGTCAGGGCGCGCTCGTTCACGCTTGCCAGCAGACGACGGGGCACCTGAAAGGCGTTGAGCAGCCGGCGCAGCATCGGTAAGACCCCCTGCCGTCGCCACAGCTCACGGTACTCACGAAACTGCTGCACCCGGGCTTCCCACGCGGCTTCGTTATGGTTCAGCTCATCCAGCATGGCCCAGCTCAGGCCGAGCGTCGGCGTCCCCAGTGCAGCCCGCAGGCGGCGGTCATCATCCGGCTCGGCACAGGCGCTGAGCCAGAACTGCACTTCAGCCGCTGCGGCGCTCTGGAACACCGACTCCTTGTCTGACAGATAGACACTGCGCACGCCGCCGGCCGACAGTGCCTGGCGCACCAGCGCGGCTTCCGTGCCGGTGTTGACCAGCACGGCAATATCACCCGGCTGTACCGGCCGCAGCACGCCACTGTTATCGCTAAAACCCGCTTTGCCCGCCTGCCCTTGCCGCAGCAGATGAATGATCTGGGCGGCCGTGGCGGCGGCCATCTGCTCGCCATAGGCGCCTTTCCTGATGGGTTTCTCGTCCTCAAGCGTCCAGCAGGTCAGGGCACTGACAATCTGCCCGTCGAGCATGAAGTGCTCGGCCCGCCCTTTGGCCTCAACCGGCAGAAACGGCACCGGATTGCTGTCTTCTGCACGGAACAGGAAGGCGCCCTGCCCCTGTGGATGTGCCTCGGCATAACCGAATACGTGATTGACGGCATTGACCATGGCGCGGGTGGAACGGAAGTTAGTGCCCAGAGTGTAGTGCCTGCCTTCGGTATCCCGCCGAGCCTGCAGATAAGTAAAAATATCGGCGCCACGGAAGGCATAGATGGCCTGTTTGGGATCGCCGATCAGGATCAGCGCCCGTTCGGCGGCATTGCTGCTGACCTGATAGATGGCATCAAAAATGCGGTACTGCAGCGGGTCGGTGTCCTGAAACTCATCAATCAGCGCCACCGGGAACTGGTTACGGATCACCTCGGCCAGTCGCTCACCGTTGTCGCCCTGCAGTGCGGCATCCAGCTGGGTCAGCAGATCATTGAAGCCCATTTCCGCCCGGCGTTGTTTCTCCAGAGCAAAACGTTCGCAGACCCAGCGTGCCGCGTGACGCAATATATCGCTGCGCGCTTCGGGCAATTGCAGCAGTTGCTGCCGCAGGCTGCTCATGGCATCCAGCGCCGGATGCGCAGGGGCAGGGTCTTTTTTCCAGGCTTCTGCCAGCCCTGCAGTGGTCAGACGGGTCCAGCCGGTGGAGCTGTCATCCAGCGGCATGACCTGCGTAGGGTCACTGGCCCAGGCCAGCAGGGCGTCCAGCCAGGGCTGATAATAGCGTACCTGAATCTTGCGCCCGTCCACCGCCTTATCAGCGACGGCCTTATCCAGCAGCGCCTGCAATTCGCCCACCCACTGCATCCAGGGGGCCTTCAGCGTCGCCAGTGCAGCACGACGTTGCTGTAAAGAGGCGCCAATGCTGGTAGCAGGCTCGTCGGCATTGCCCAGCTCGGTACTGTGCTCCAGCAACAGGCGGATGCCTGCATACAAGGCATCCGGCGTTTGCCACCAGCCGTGCACCACCTTGGTCTGTTGTTCATCGAGAGAGAAGAAGAAAGTCCGCCAGTAGTCGCGCACCACCTCATTCAGCAGTTCACTCTGATCGGTCTCCAGACTGAGGCTGAACAGGCTGCCACTATCAAAGGCGTGCTCACCGAGCATGCGGTTACACCAGCCATGGATGGTCGATACCGCCGCCTCGTCCATCCATTCCGCCGCCAGCTGCAGCTTGCGGGCACAGCCGGGCCACTGCTCAGGGGCATATTCCGCGCGCAGTTCATGGAGCAGATCGACGCCTGCGGGCTGCTCGGCAAGGTCGTCTGGTGACTGCAGAAAGTAGCCTGCCGCCTCGGCCAGACGGGCGCGAATACGGTCACGCAGCTCCTTGGTCGCCGCGTCGGTAAAGGTTACCACCAGTATTTCGGGCGGCGTCAGCGGCCGCGCAAACGCCTCATCGCCACCGTGCCCCAGCACCAGCCGCACATAGAGCGCCGCAATGGTGAAGGTCTTGCCGGTACCGGCGCTGGCCTCGATCAGGCGACTGCCATGCAGCGGGAAGCGTAACGGCGCAAGGGGCGATGGAAGGCCGGGAGCCACTGCCATGGGGGTCGTCATTACTTGTCTCCTTTGGCGGGCTTGCCCAGTGCATCGATCAGTGGCTGTAACAGTTGCTGGCTGAGGCGGGCAAAGTCGTCACTGTCCAGCAGCTGTTCGACGTTCTGCCATACCCGGTTGAGGTAGGGGTTACGCTCCTGCTGCTGGGCAAAGGCGGTGGCGGCGGCGTCACTGGCGGCAGCACGGGTATCGTCATCGCAATCGGGGCGCCCGCCCTTGAGCTGCCAGGCCAGCGCCGTGGGAATATCCAGCGCCAGTGGCTGCCGCAGGGCCTGGCGCCAGCTGGTAATCAGCACTTCCCAGTAATCGGTTGCCTGCTGGTGGCTCGCCAGCGGTGGCAGATGAACGGTGCCGTTCTTGCTGATGACCACTGTGGTCAGCGGCTGCCCGCCCAGATGCCCGGCCACATGGGCCAGCCAGTACGGCAGCAGTTTGTCGTGGCGATAGGCGCGGTTCTTGATCATGCCACTGCTGGTCAGTACCACCCGGCCACGCTGCCCTGCCGCGTTGCTGCGCATATGGGTCAGCCAGTCACTGACCGGCTGTGCGCCAAGATCGCACTCCAGCGGCTCGTCCGGCTGTTCGTATGGCCACTGTGCCTGCACCTGCTCGTACTGCTCAAACAGGGTATCCATCGGCTCGATCAGCTGTTCCTGCTGCAACACGGCGAAGTTGCCGGGGGCCAGATCGCCACGGCGCACCACCCGCTGCAGCTGGGTATCCAGCGCCTGCAGGCGGTCATCACCCTGCTGCACGGCCAGCAGCTGGGCCTGAATCAGCTCATCCTGAATCTGCCAGTTACCCAGCCCATCCAGCGCGAACGGTTCCTGATCCTCACTGGCCGGGTCCTCCAGCTCAAAATGCACGCCCAGCCGTACGCGCAGGAAATAACGCAGCGGATCACGCAGGAAGTCAGCCAGTTGCTTAAGGCTGAGAGGCTCTTCCCAGGGGAATGCCTCCAGTACCGCCGTGTCGGCCAGGGTGGCCTGACTTTGCTGCTCCGCCGGCAAGCCTTCACGCCATTCGCTGGCATAACTGAACAGCGGCCCCTGTGCAGAGAAGTAGTCGCGGCTGAAAGGTTGCAGACGGTGCTCGACCGTCAGTGCATGCAGCAGCGCCGCATCATCCTGCTCCTGCCCCTGCAGCCGCCAGACCGCTGCCAGATGGTCACGTAACTGAGCCACCAGCACCGACGGCGGCCGTTCCGAATTGTCGTTGATGCTGCGCCCGATCCAGCTGATATGCAGGTGTTCCCGTGCCGACAGCATGGCCTCCAGAAACAGATAGCGGTCATCCTCCCGGCGGGAGCGGTCTCCCGGCCGGTAGTCGTGGCTCATCAGATCGAAATCCATGGGGATGCGGGTGCGCGGATAGTCACCGTCATTCATACCCAGCAGATAGACATGACGGAACGGGATGGCGCGCATCGGCATCAGGGTGGCAAAGGTCACTGCACCGGCAAAGAACGGCTGGCTGAGAGATGACTGATCCAGCTGGCCGAGCAGATGCTCGCGCACCACGGCCAGCGGCAGATCATCGTTCATGGCGGCACTGTCGGCCTCTTCTCCCCAGGCCTGCAGCACGTTTTCCAGCTGCAGCAGGGTGTAGCCGTCTTCGGCCTCATCGGCAGCAAAGAAATCATCCATCAGCGCCCGTACCCGGCCGACCCACTGCTGCACACTGGCCTCACTGCAGAGTAGCTGCCAGTGCTGATCCAGACGGTCCAGCAACTGCGACAGCGGCCCCAGCAGTGCGGCATCCAGCCCGCCAATTTCATCCATCGGCTCAATCTCACCCCAGGCCTCGCCACTGCCTACGGCATAGCCCAGCAGCATGCGGCGCAGGCCAAACAGCCAGGTGTTCTGCTCCGGTGCCTGCGGCAACGCCAGACTTTGCCGCTGTTCAGCATGCAAACCCCAGCGGATGCGGGCGGCGGCAATCCAGCGGTGTAACAGCGGCAGCTGCTGTTCATCAATGGCAAAGCGGCGGCGCAGCGCAGGGACTTCCAGTAAGTCCAGCAAATCGCTGACGGCAAAGCGGGACAGAGGCAGGCCAAGCAGCTTCTCCACCGCATTCAGCAGCGGGTCAAAGCTGCGCTGCCCGCGATCAGCCAGTGAGTAGGGAATGTAACGCGGGTCTTCCCAGCCGAACTGGCCAAATACCGCCTGAATATGGTGTGCGTAATTGTTGATGTCCGGCACCATGACGATGATGTCGCGCGGCTGCAAACGGGGGTTGGCGGCACGGGCAGCCAGAATCTGGTCGTGCAGCACCTCTACTTCACGCTGCGCACTGTGCACCACATGGAATCGCAGAGAATGATCGCGTGCAGTGTCGACCGCCGACCAGCGCTCCCGGCTTTCCGCTACCGGGCGCAGGTCACGGATATCCTCCTGCAACTGCTGCAACAGGGTGTCTTCACCGTTACTGCTGAACAGATCCACCCGCTGCTGCATATCGAGGAAGCGCTGCTCGTAGCTTTCCCGCTCGTCATGCACATCGAGCAGGCCGATAAAGTCCCTGCCCTGCTTGCCCCAGGCCGCCAGCAGCGGATGTGCGTGCAGGTGCAGCTGGTCGTCCGGGATCAGCTCCGGCATACCGGACTTGCGTGACTGACGACGGCGCTCGGCACGCAGCAGGTCTTTGTCGGCAATAATATCGGCCCAGAAGTGCTCACAGGGGTTGTGCACGCACATCAGCACCTGTGTCCAGCTGGCGATGGCCGCCAGCACCTCCAGCGCCTGCTGCGGCAGGGAGGAAATACCAAACACCAGCAGACGCCGGGGCAAACCGTCGGGACGCTGCTGACTGGCCATAGCCGGCACAGCAGCGAGAAAACGTCGGTGTATTTCGGCGCGGCTGGTGTGTTGCTCTGCACCGACATCATCCAGCAGTGCTCGCCACAAACGTGGCTGCCACAGGGCGTTGTCCGGCACGGGTTTGTGGCCGTCGCGACTGGTCAGCAGCACGTCAGCGCCGCGCGCCCAGTCCGCCAGCCAGTCGGCACGGTATACCTGATACTGGTCAAACAGGTCAGCCAGACGCACTGCCAGCTGATGGCGCTTGCGCAGGTCGTGGTCGCCATTTAAGAAGCGCTCCAGCGGCGCAAAGACTGGCTCCTGCAGCAGGGCAGGCAACAGACGCATCAGCCGCCAGATCAGAAAAGCTTTATCAAAGGGGGAGGTCTTCGGCACCCGCTCCTCACCCAGCACGGCGCGGTAGGCCTGCCAGAGAAAGCGCGAAGGCAGCTGGGCATCCATCGCTGCGGCAATACCACAGCCACCGTTATCCGGGTGTTCGGCCAGCGCCAGCTTCAGCCACTGGGCAATGCCATTGCTCTGCACCAGTACCACTTCGTTTTCCAGTGGCGCCAGAGGGTAACGCTGCATCCACGCCACCAGCACGTCACGCAGGGCTTCGGGATGATTGCCATGGATGACCATCAGTCCGGGGGATAACGGCGTCTCGCTCATCGAACTACCCTTCTGTCGCAAGCCTTTGAAGAACAAGGGGGTAGTTTGTCAGGGATAGACAGGATTGGGAATCGGGATGATACGTCTAGTCTGCTTAGGCTCTATGGGTTGCAGATGACTTTTGCGTCACCTAAGCTGACCCACCAGCGAGAGATGTACAGGAATGGATATCCGCAGTGTGATTGCACCGCTCTCCTGACGCTGAACTTAATGTTTGAATTCACCAGTCATTACAGGCATCAATAGGGACAGCCATGTATCCGATTATTTACCCCAAGAGCCCCAAATCTCAAACTCGCCTTGGCCAGAACTCTAACGGAGCACAAAATAGCTGCAGACCCGTCTATCAAAACTCTCCTGAGCGGCATAGAAGCCTTATCGAAAATACACCCGCGTTTTTTAACATATCGGACAATT
Source organism: Pokkaliibacter sp. MBI-7 (assembly GCF_029846635.1). Taxonomy (NCBI): domain Bacteria; kingdom Pseudomonadati; phylum Pseudomonadota; class Gammaproteobacteria; order Oceanospirillales; family Balneatrichaceae; genus Pokkaliibacter; species Pokkaliibacter sp. MBI-7. The sequence continues at coordinate 1,817,830 of NZ_JARVTG010000002.1, forward strand.
TCGGAGCTGATGGCTCTGAGCCCGCAATCGAACTCAGCTATTTCGATGTCACCAAAGCGAACATTTCCCATATTCAATCGGCATGCCTTAAACATGATGTGGACCCTGACCTGATCAGCGCAATCATGTATCTGGAAACGACTCACGGCTATTACGACAAAATTAATCCCTGGCGCAATACGATTCTCCCTATGAACGTCAGTTACACCTATTGGAAGGATTTAGGTGTAAGCGAAGCCAGTCTTGAGCAGACAGCAAATAATATCGACATTGGCGCACTGATTTTACGAAGAATTCAGGACCGTGTTTCTGACCCTTCAGTGGCAAAAATAGCCTCGATATACAATTTTTTGGGCAAGGAAGTGGTGAGTGACTACGGGGCACGCGCTGCCACCATCTACAAGCAGAAGCTATGGAAGAAAACAAAATGAAATGGAGAACCAAACTAACTGCTTCGCTTTTTTTTAGTACCACGGTATCGCTGTATATGACCTACGCAGCCTTGCAGCACAACCCTATGGGAGAGTACTGCACCTATGTAAGTGACCCATCTTCAAGCGCTGACTGCACAATGAACGCAGGCCCATTAATGGGTGTTTTTATAAGCTGGCTCGTAGTTAGTTTTCTTATCAGCCTGATCGGTCTGACTATTTTTAGCTGGATAAAATTACGCTTCAGAAAATAGTGGGAGTGCATGAGCCAGCTATGCTGGCTCACATAATGTTGTTTCTCTTCATTTAAGTTTTACCCAGCGCCCCCTTCCCTACGGAACTCCCACCGCCTGCCGTCTCACCAATAGGGCATAGTCCAGCCGCTATGGCGCCCCCCTACGGATACGCAGGCAAAACCATGAACCCGATCAATAACGCCAGAGTCGATATCTCCATTTCCTTTCAGGACCGGATGCCGCTTGATCAGTCTGGCGGCTCATCAGTACAGTCTGCGGCCAACCGCTCTGTGGCCGGGCAACGCTTTATCGACTATGGCGGCGGCAGTCAGGCCCAGCCGCAGTTCAATCGCAACCCGTTAAGCAGCCATGGAGCAGGTCAGCAGAATCAGTTCGAGATGCAGCCGCTGGGCGAGATGATCCGACAAATCCTGCAGGATCTGATCAAGATGCTGATGGGCAATAACCAGGGTCAGCCATCCAACAGCAGCAGCGACAACAGCAAGAGCACAGCCCCTGTCGGCGGCGGCAGTGGTGGTGGCTCAGCGCCCCGTTCTCAGCAGCAGAGCGATGCTGGCCCAACCATGACCAGCCCTGTCACCAAAACAGCCGAGACAGGCAATGCGCCAGCCAGGACCTCCACCAGCCCGACATCGGATACCCCCGCTCCGGCAGCCCCCACTTCGCTGGCTGCAGCACCCAACACCACTTCAACGCCCAGCACTACGCCAACACCCAGCTCGCCCAGCGTCGCGGGTACTGATAACAAATCCAGCAGCGTGACGGCCAGCGCTGCACCCAGCAGTGTCACCCCCAGCAGCACGGTGGATAGCAGCAAAGAGGTGTCATCCACCAAGACCTCATCAGTCAGCAGCTCGACGCAGGCGGTGGGCTCAACCGCAGGTATGGAAGGATTTGCCAAGGTGGCGGGAACCACCGGCGGCACGGGCGGTGAGACCGTCACCGTCAATAGCGTCAGTGAGCTGAAAAGTGCGCTGGCCGGTGATGAGCCCAGAATCATCAAGCTGGGCAGTAATATCTCGGCGGCAGAGAAAACCGATCTGGAGTTTGGCGCCAACAAGACGATAGTGGGCGATGGTAAAAACAACCAGCTGCATAACATCTATCTGAAGAGCGGTGACTCGGCCAGCAACGATATCTTCCAGAACCTGCATTTCACTCACGACAGCAAGTACACCGCCAACGGCGATATTCCGTTATACATCGACAAGGGCAAGGGCTACTGGATCGACCACAGCACCTTCACTGGCAGCAAGGGCGATAACTATCAGGGCGGCAAGGATAAGCTGCTCTACGTCGGCGGCACTGCTGATATGGTCAGCCTGACCAACTCCAAGTTTGAAAATAACGAGTACGGGCTGATCCTCGGCTACCCTGAAGATACTCAGGCGGCGGCAGACAAATACACCGGCTATCCGCGCATGACCATCGCCCACAACGACTTCGAGAATCTCGATGTCCGCGCTCCCGGGCTAATGCGCTACGGCCAGTTCGATGTCTATAACAACCATATCAGCGACTTTAATCTGGGCTTCACCGCAGCCAGCAACGCCACCATCTTCTCCGAGTCGAACTACTTCGAGAACGGTCGCAACGGTGGTGGTCAGGCCAGTCTGTCCGGCATGCTGGATGACAAGGGCAACGCTCACTTTACCGATGTTGGCAGCAATATCAGTGTGCAGGGCCAGACCTCTGGCGCAACCAGCTGGCGCGGTGGCGATTACCAGCGTAATGTCAGCAGCGCCGACGAGGCCAAGACCTTCGCTCTGGCTAATGCCGGGGTGCAGGAAGGCAGCCTGACCTTCGCCAGCTGACAGGCGGCAACCCGCATTCAGACAGCTCACCACCATAGCAACGGCTTATGGTGGTGAGCGCCTTCATTAACTCACCTCAAAGATGGCCAGTTCGACCGCATCGGGCCTGCGAATGCCGGTACCGATAAACAGCCGCTCAGTGATCCACTGCAATGCTGGCGAGGCCGTTTCAAAACTCGGGGTACAGCGGAAGTAGATCAGTGCCGGGTCCACGGGTTCGTCGCGTACCAGCCTGGCCGTCACCTCCGGCGAGGCTACCCGGATGGCCCGGTTATGCACATAAATCAGCTCGCCGCTGTCGGTTTCCAGCATATAGCGCGCTTCCAGCTCGACCAGACGCGGCGTCAGGATCAGCTGATGGTCGGCACCACCGGGCAACACCCGGGCACGCCAGCCGTTACCCTCAACGGTACCGCCGGTGATCGGAATCAGCCGTCGTCCGCCGTGCTGAGTCGGCCCGACTTCCTGTGGTGATTCAACCAGCACACGCAGCCGGGCAAAAGGTTTGAGTTCAGGTGTCTGCATCGGCTGTCCTGCTTAGCGCTGAGGCATATTGCTGGCGTTGTACACCAGACTGACGGTTGCATCTGTGGGAATAGGCGGCATGGTTTTATTCCAGGCCAGCCACTGCTGACGCATCTGTTGCAGCCTGTCTGGCTGATTAGCCGCCTGATTGGCACGCTCGCGCGCATCTTCGGTGATATTGAACAGATACTCGTGCTCATCCACTTTCAGGTATTTCCAGTCTCCCAGCCGCAGCGCCCGCTGATCCCGGTGGTTCATTCGCCAGAACAGTGGCCGCTCGAACTGCGTTACGTCCCCCTTTAGTACGGGCAGCAGTGAGACACCATCCACCGGGTATTCGGGGTTGATCTGCCCGCCGCCCGCTTCCAGCAGAGTACGTGACCAGTCCATGGTCATGCAGTGCTGCCGGCTGACCGCGCCCGCTTTGATCACGGCGGGCCAGCGGGCAATCCAGGGTACCCGGATGCCGCCTTCGGTCAGATCCATCTTGCCGCCCACCAGCGGCCAGTTGTCAGAGAAGCGCTCTCCACCGTTATCACTGGTAAAGACAATCAGGGTGTCTTCTGCCAGCCCCTGCTGCTCGAGCATGGCCATCAGCTGGCCGATGCCTTCATCCATGTGGTGAATCATCTTGCGGTAGGTATGGATATTGCCGCCGTCCAGATGGGGCAAGGAGGTCGAAATAGCCTCAGCTTTGTCGCCATCCTCGCGGGTTTCCCATGGCCAGTGAGGGGCGGTGTAATGCAGGCTGAGGAAGAAAGGCGTACCGCTGCGTGCAGCTGCCGCCCGCCGCTGCACGAACGCCACCGCACGCTGCGACAGCAGATCAGTGAGATAGCCGATCTCGTGGTGTTCTTCCTCATTGATCCACAGATCGTGATCACCGCGACCACTAACATGAGTGAAGTAGTCCACGCCGCCCGCCATGATGCCGTAGAACTCATCGTAGCCTGAGGCACGGGGGCCAAAATGAGGTGGATAACCCAGATGCCATTTGCCAATCAGGCTGGTGTAGTACCCTGCCTTCTTCAACTGCGAAGGCAACGTGGCAATATGCGGAGGCAGTCCGAGTGTGCTGCTGCCTTTGCTGCGGCTGTTGATGGGCTCCTCCATGGCACCACGCAGGCGGTACTGATAGGCCATTGTCATCAGGGCAAAGCGCGTTGGCGAGCATACTGGCGAATTGGAATAGCCCTCCAGAAACAGCATGCCCTCGTCGGCCAGTCGGTCGATATTGGGTGACACCCTGCCGAACTGAGCCTGACGACCGCCGTAGCAGCCCAGATCGGCATAGCCCAGATCGTCAGCCACGATATAGATGATATTGGTCATAAGATGGGAGCCTCTATTTTTGCAGAGCCGCTTTCAGCGAACGTAATTTGAAGTCAACACGGTGATGCCAGCACAGCACCAGCAGGGTCAGTGCGACGCCCAGCTGATCCCAGAGCAATCCGGGCGCAAACAGCAGGATGGCCGCCAGCAGACGCAGGCCGATTTCCGCCACACTCAGAGGACGACGGTCAAAACCGCTCAGGGCCGATGCCACCAGCACCATGCCGACCAGCACTTTCACCAGCAGCCACAGCCAGGGCAGCAAGGCGAACGCCACACCCGCCTGATCAACGCTCAGCAGCAGCGGGTTGTAGGCAAAAGCGAAAGGAATGATGAACATCATGATGCCAACGCGCGAAGCCTGCACCGAGGTACCAATGGGCCCACCACCGGAAATACTGGCCGCAGCAAAGGCCGCAATGGCCACCGGGGGCGTGATAGCGGAGCCGACCGCGATAAAGAACACAAACATATGGGCGGTCAGAGGCGCCAGACCCAGGTGCTGCATTGCCGGAATGGCAATGGTCGCCACCGTGACATAGGCAGGCAGAGTGGGCATGCCCATGCCCAGGACGATGCAGCACAGAGCAGCGATAGCGAGCGACACGAGTAACGAGTCGGAGATCACATTGGTCAGCAGGATGCCGAACTTGACCGGGACACCCGTCGCCGAAAGCGCCGAAATCACAATACTGACTGCTGCAATAGCCATCACCAGCTGGGCAAAGGTCTTACCACCCTCACACAGACAACGCAGCAGAAGGAGTGGCGCTTTGCGTACCGCCGGGTTGATAAAACTCAGTGGCAACAGCAGGGCCAGCGCTGAGATAGAGGCACCTGAGGGTGAATTGCCCATGACCAGCAGCGCGACAATGATCGCCAGAGGCAGGAAGATCAGGGTGAGATTGAGGTAGTCCTGTCGATCAGGTGCAGGAATACCCGCATTGAGCTGGTCATCGACGCGGATCCCCATGCGTCGTGTTTCATACACAATCATGGCAAACAGACTGAGATAGTAGGCAATGGCAGGGACCAGTATGGCCGTCATCACGGTCAGGTAGTTCACCCCGGCAAAATCGGCCATAACCAGCGCTGCTGCCCCCATGATCGGCGGCATAATCTGCCCGCCGGTTGAAGCCGCCGCTTCCACCGCTCCGGCAAAATTGGCGGAGAAGCCGCGACGCTTGATCATCGGAATGGTAACCACACCGGTGCCCACCACATTGCCGACGGCACTGCCCGATACGGTGCCAAACAGTGCCGAAGACAGCACCGCGGCATGGGCAGGCCCACCCGCCGTGTGCTTCATCCAGTTAAAGGCGATCCGGATCATCGAGTCCCCCGCTCCCACCCCTTCCAGCACAGCACCGAGGATAATGAAGGGGAACACGGTGGTGATGACGATGGAAAAGGTACTGCCGAGGATGCCGGTATCCAGACTGTACAGCAGGTTCTGTGACAGGGTTTCTTCCATCCCGCTGCTGATCGTGCGCAGCATGCCCGGCCAGTAAGGGCCGGTCGCCATATAGAGAATGCCGAACACGCCCAGCAGTGCGACCGGCGCTCCCCAGGTGCGCCAGCAGAAAAACAGCGCCGCCGATGCCGCGACAAGTGCAGTCCACATCTGCTCGGAACCAAACAGGAACATGGCATCATCCAGCGTAATGCTGACCTGATAGAACGACCAGCAGCACCAGAGCAGGCCCATCATCAGCACCAGACCAGCGATGTTGAGCAGGGCGGCAAACGGCGCCTTGTCACGATGACGGGTCAGCAGCGCCAGCGTGACCACCAGCGCGCAGAGGGCAAAGAAAGTCGCCCGAAAAAACACCATGGGAAACGGCCCCAGACGGAAATCACCCACGGCAGGCATCACATTGGCCAGACCATAGAGACTGACAACCAGCCCCAGCAGGGAGGTCAGCCACTCAACCGCCCGGATGGCAGAAACATTTCGGTAAGCGAGCAAAGGCATCACAGCCCTCCTGCATTACGCGTGAATTCGTTGAGGAAAGTACCCATCACCTGACTGCCCCCGGTCATTGCGGCAAGAGTTCGGCGGGGATGCTGATACCGGCTTCGCGGTAGTAACGCACGGCTCCGGGATGCAGGGGGGCGCTGACACCCTCCAGCGGCTGCATGCCGGCCAGCTGGCCCAGCAGCGCATTGGTGCTGGCCAGATCCTGTCGGTGTTCGAAGTAGCTTTTGGTCAGCTGATAGGCCACCTCATCGGAAAGATCCTTGCGCACCACCAGCATCATCTGCGTTTGCCAGGTAATGGCACTTTGATCGTTGTCCTGACCGGGGTAGGTATGGGCAGGAATCACTGCTCTGGTCATGCCAAAGCCAGCGGGTGCATTGGCCTGGGCCTCATCCAGCGAGAGAAAGTGCACCTTGCGCGCCAGGCTCAGCTCCGACAGGGTTTGCGAGCCCAGTGGCAAGGCGGCGACGTAAACGTCACTCTGGCCATCCTGAAAACTCTGACTGGCCGCTCCCCAGGGTGCCTTGATGGCCTCATATTCCCCTTCCTTCAGCCCGGCCGCCTGCAGCAAAGCAGTAATCTGGGCATTGGCAGAGCCTGCAGGCGGGCCAATGAAAATGCGTTTTCCTTTGGCATCCTGCCAGGATGTGATACCGGAGTCGGCCCAGACGATAGGGTGATAGACGCTGCCGGGCATTCCAAACAGCGCCCGTACACTGGTTGCAGATTCTCTGGCTTTCTCACCCATGCTGGCATAAGGGCCTTTGGCCTCCTTCAGCTGTTCGTAAGCCAGAGTGGGAGCGACTGCAGAGTCGAGAGAGCCACGACTGATTTTCAGCAGTGACTTGGTCAGCGTCTGGTCCATCGCCAGTTGTACATCAACCCCCGCTTTGGCCCAGTAGCCCGCCATACTTTGCGGAATGATGCCAATGATGCTGCTGGCCGATGTGGTTTCCATACTGATGTGTTCAGCATGCGCACCAAAAGACAGGGCGCCCAGTGTCAGGCTGACCAGCCCCCGGCTCAGCCATTGCACAGATCGATTCATAGTGCCTCCGCTACTTCTTGTATTTGTTGTGGGACGCCTATGACTGTAGCGGTGACGGCTTTGCTATGTAAAATACGGCTTTGAGCCACCAATCGATCAAAAATGTATGGATCCTAAACACTTGATGTATCTGGCGGTGATTCTGGACAAAGGCTCCATCACTGCCGCTTCAAAGCATCTGCATGTGGCCCAGCCAACCCTGACACGCATTATTGCCACACTGGAAATGCAGGCCGGCACCCAGCTGTTTACCCGCAGTCGCTTCGGTGTGCAGAGTACCTCCATGGGTGAAGTGCTGGCGCGTGAAGGGCGGGCCATTCAGCGCAATATGGAAATAGCCCGCGAGCAGGTATCCCGCTTTCAGCTGGGGCTGAGAGAGCAGTTACGCATCGCGACCGGACCGTTGATTGGCATCGGTCTGACGCCGGAAATCATTCGCCGGGTCAGCATTGAAAAGCCACGCACCGTGCTGAATATCACCAGTGAATCCCCCGCCGCCGCCTGGGATGGGCTGCTGGATGATCGCTACGATATTGCCATCATGCCGGCACCGAACAATCAGCGACCGGCAGGCATCCAGCGCCGCCTGCTGGCTGACGACTACATTGGTATTTACTGTGGTGAGCAGCACCCGCTGGCTGGCCGCAGCGACATCAGTATTCGCGACTATGAGGCAGCGGACTGGCTGAGTTTAGGCATGTCGGCCCCCTTCGTTCGGGAGGCAGTAGAGTTACTGACAGCAGGTGGCATCAAAAATGTGCGCACCAAGGTGGTGTTCAAGAATGACGGCGTCATGCTGCTGAAAACGTTGTCGCAGGGAATGCATCTGGCGGTGTTGCCCAACCTGCCATTGGTGGCTGCACGGGATTTTGTGCGCACCGTGGAGCTGAAGCCACTGTCTGAAACCGTCATTTCACGACCGTTGTATTTGTGGTTCAAGGATGAGATTCAGCACCAGCCGGAGTTTGTGGCATTCGAGAGAATTGCGATGGAAGTCTTTAACGAGTTCAGCGCAGGCTGACCATAAAGCGATGGGCTGAGAGAAGAAAACGCACAAAGAAAAACAGCCACCCGGCTTGACCCGTAGTGGCTGTCTTCAGAATTTGGTAGGACTAACTGGACTCGAACCAGCGACCCCCACCATGTCAAGGTGGTGCTCTAACCAACTGAGCTATAGTCCTATTTCACCATCCCGCTGCAGAAACGCATCCTGTCGCGTGACGATGGGCCGCATTATACGCAGCCAGTTTTGCCACGCAAGCCCTGAAAGTAATTTTTTCTTTTCAGGGACTTATAGACGTTTGCTGCCTGCTTCCGCACATCTGCCGAGCCACTACATCTCCCACTCTTTCATGATCATGTGAGTCTTGACCCGCTGCATATTGGGAAAGCTTTCTACCGCACTGCGAATCTCGATAAGTCGCTCCATGGAGGCGGTTTCCACATAGACCATCATGTCGGTTTCTCCACTGATGGCGCAGCAGCGCTTGATCTCGGGGTAGGCACGCATCAGCGTCACGTACTTCTCACATTTGCTGTCGACATAGAACAGCTCCAGATAAGCACAGACCTGTGCCCTGTCAGCAGATGCCACTTTGGCGTGATAGCCGACGATGATGCCCTGCTCTTCCAGCTGGCGAATACGCTCACTGACGGCACTGCGGGACAAACTGACCTCTCTGGCGATCTGCGCCACCGGCATGCGGGCATCGTTACGCAACAGGCTGATGATGTGCTGGTCAAACTTGTCCACGGTATTCCTTCGCTGATCGGTGTTGAAAACGCGCTGCAGTCAGTCTGCCGGCACTTTCCGTCATTGTGACGGTGAATGCCGACAGTCTGTCAGCAGCAAGAATCAAGGGAGGCGAATACTATAGCAGCACTCGCCTCAGACGCATCTTTCCGATGGCTCGCCACCTTGTGCCCTGCGGTCGGAACCTTGCCCTGCAGCTCTGCCCTATCTGCCTGTGAGTGCTGATCATGAGTCGCCTTAATAAAGAACTGAGTCTATTGCAGGGAGTAGGTCTGCTGACGACCTCCCTGCTGGGAACGGGCATTTTCATTGTCCCTGCGGTTGCTGCTGCGGTCGCCGGACAGGCTTCACTGTGGGCCTGGTTATTGCTGATCGCACTGGTGCTGCCCATCGCCTTCACCTTTGCGCAGCTGGGTAAGCGTTTCCCCCATGCGGGCGGCGCACCACATCTGATCGGCCGGGCCTTTGGCGCACGGATGGAGCAGAGTGTGGCTTTTCTCTTTCTGGCCGTCGTCCCGGTCGGCCTGCCTGCGGCACTAAACATTGCCACGGGTTTCTGGCATGCCCTGTTCGACCTGTCACCCGCCATGGTGCTGCTGATTCAACTGGGGACGCTGGGCCTGATGGGGTTGCTCGGGCAGCGCCCTGCCAAAGCATCCGGGTTGATTCAGACTGCCATAGCCGTATTGATTGTGGCCACGGTCGCGTCATTGTGGTGGGCTGGTGATCTCCCCGCCCAGCAGCAGCCACTGCTACCGACCGCCGGAGTCGACTGGCACAGCATTCCTGCAGCGCTGGCCGTAATGTTCTGGTGTTTCGTCGGTATTGAGGCCTTTGCCCACATGGGCGAGGAATTTAAAAATCCGCAGCGCGACTTTCCTCTGGCACTGCTGATCGGTGTGCTGCTGGCCGGTCTGGTGTACTGGGCCTGCTCCGTCGCAGTACTGACCTTCGGTACTTACGGTGACGAACAGGCCAACGGCGCCTCACTACCTCATCTGATTGATCGGCTGATGGGAGGCAAAGCGCAGTGGCTGGCTGCCGTCATTGGTTATCTGGCCTGCTTCGCTTCGATCAACATCTATGTACAAGGCTTTGCCCGCCTGATCTGGAGCCTGGCCGACGAAGGCAAACTGCCCGCCGGGCTGGCACAACGTAACCAGCATGGCGTACCTGCACGTGCGTTACTGGTAGTAATTGTGACCTGTAGCAGTTTTGCCACGCTGGCGTGGTGGCAGGGTGTCTCTATTGCCGAGCTGATTCGCTATGCCAACGGTAACTTCATTCTGGTCTATCTGCTCAGCATGGCGGCAGGCTGGGTGCTGCTGCAGGGGGTGTGGCGCTGGCTGGCGGGCATCAGCACGCTGCTGTGTGTCATCACCCTCAGCGTACTGGGAATGCAGATGTTCTACGCGCTCGGCATTCTGGCGTTGTTCCTGCTGATCAGCCAGATCAGATCACGCAGCAACAAGCCTCTGCGCACCGTGTAAGACGATGCTCACGCTCCGGGTGCGTAATTGGCCAGAAAGCAAAAGAGCGAACCCACGGGCTCGCTCTTTTTCAGTATGTCTGCCAATGAGATCAGGCGATCTCCAACACGCTAGTGCAGGGTGTCAGGTTCCTGCTCATCGTTGTAGAGATAGCCCATGCGCTGGCAGTCTTCGATCACCAGCTGGGTAGTATTCAGGGTTTCCTGAATGAAATTGAGCAACTGCTCAAAGGTCAGGCCCGCCCGCAACGACAGGGTATCGCCCATTACCAGATGCGGCATGGTCTGATCATTGAGATCCACGAAGATCTTGAGGTTGGTAAATTCCATATTCAACCTCGCCGTTTCCGCCACTGCAGGCAAGATGGCTGCCGGACGAATCTCCATTTCGGTAGAGATCAGAATCACGTCCTGCTCGAAGAACAGGCGGCACTCCATTCCCTCCACCATGGCTTCCAACTCGGCAAAGTGGTAGCCATCGCAATCACCGCAACGCTCGTGGCGAATCCCAGCCTGGTCCAGCCAGTCTTCCAGCTGCTGAGCGGAGAGCCCTTTCACCACTTTATCTGAACCTTGCATCCACACCTCTACTTCACAACACTGTCCACCTGTCGCTGTCTGTCGGTTTACGCTGACAAACATCGGCCACGCTTATAACAACTAGCGATCAGGCGCCAAACAAACAAGGTGACGAACGCTACCAGATGGTCGCATGGGGCGCAATTGCAGCCGTTGCATATCCTGATTATTGTCTGGATCAGGACGGATAACGCAGCACCCGCAGGCCATTGGCGATCACCAGCAGACTGGCGCCGACATCGGCAAATACCGCCATCCATAGTGATGTCATCCCCAGTGCCGCCAGCACCACAAACAGCAGCTTGATGCCGATCGCCAGTACAAGATTCTGCTGCAACACCCTGAAGGTAAACCGCGACAGCCTGATAAAACGAGGCAATTTGCGCAGGTCATCGTCCATCAGTGCGACATCAGCGGTTTCGACAGCAATGTCGGTTCCTCCTTTCCCCATCGCGAACCCCACCTGGGCTTCGGCCAGAGCCGGCGCATCATTAATGCCATCACCAACCATACCGACCGGGGCCTGCTGAGCTAACTCCCTGATACGCAGCCATTTATCATCAGGCAGACAGTCAGCCTCAACCCGCTGGACGCCAGCCTGTTCAGCAATGGCCGCGGCCACGCGCGCATTGTCGCCGGTCAGCATCAGCGTCGTGATGCCCAGCTCATGCAACTGACGAATGGCATCGGCACTGCCAGGCTTCAGCGGATCTCGCACACTGCACAGCAGCAACGCCTCATGGTCGGTGATCAGCAACGTCACACTGCATCCATCTGTGTAGTACTGCTCTACCTGTTGCTGTTGTTGTGCTGACAGCAAGCCACGCTGTTGCGCAAACTGCGGCTTGACCAGATACAGGCTGACAGACTGTCCCTGTTCGTCTTCCAGCTGGCTCTGTAACCCTTGCCCCGGCAGCTGCGTAACCTCGGCGTGTGCCCTGCTGCCAGCGGGTGACAATGCGGTGGTGATAGCCTGAGAGACCGGGTGACTGGAGGCCGATGCCATCTGCCAGGCCCAGCGATGAATCTGCGCCTGCGGATAACGCTCGGAAAGGACTTCAAGCTGCTGCACTTCAGGCTGCCCGGCCGTAATGGTGCCGGTTTTATCCAGAGCCAGCTGTTGCAGATGACGGGCGTCCTCCAGATAGCGTCCCCCTTTGACCATCACTCCCATTCTGGCGGCGCGGGTAATACCGCTCATCAGGGTGACGGGGGTGGAAATAACCAGTGCGCAGGGGCAGGCAATCACCAGCAACACCAGTGCCCGATAGCACCACTCCAGCCAGCCTCCCCATCCCAGCAAAGGTGGCAACACCGCCATAACAACCGCCAGTGCCGCAACGGCAGGCGTATAGATACGTGAGAAGCGCTCAATCAGCGTCTGCGTTGGCGCCTGACTGTGCTGCGCCTCTTCCACCCGGCGCAGAATCTTCGCCAGCAGGGTCTCGTCAGCGGTTCGCGAAACCCGGATCTGCAATGTCGACTCGCCATTAAGCGCACCGGCCAGCACCGGATCCCCCTCGGCAACAGCGACCGGCTCACTTTCTCCGGTAATGGCGGCCTGATTGACCGACCCCTGACCTTTACTGATGTCGCCATCCAGCGGTATGCGCTGACCCGGCTTCACCCGTAACGTCTGCCCTGCTTCTACACTTTTTACCGGCACCGTCCGCCATTGTCCCAAAGCGTCCTGACACTCCGCCATCTCAGGCACCAGCGCGACCAGTTTGCCGATAGCAGAACGGGCGCTGGCCAGAGTACGGGCTTCGATCCATTCCCCGAGAACATAGAGCGTCATGACCATGGCGGCCTCAGGCCACTGCCCGATCAACACCGCGCCGGTCACAGCAATACTCATCAGACCATTGATACTGAGATTGCCGTAACGCAGGGCCTGCCAGCCCTTTTGGTAGGTCGACAGACCCGACAGCACAATAGCAACCAGTGCAAAGCCCGCGGCCAGCCATGAAGGCCCCCATTCAAACCAGTGCACCAGCTCCGAAGTAGCAGCGGCTGTCAGTGCCAGCAGCAGTTTGGGCAGCCCGGCCCAGGTTGAGCGTGCGGCAGCAGCAGGCTGTTCCGTTGAATCAGCCAAGGGTTTGCCCGGCAACCCCATGCGCTTCAACTGCTCCAGCACCCGGGCAAGCACGTCCTCACTGGCATGTACGCGCAACCGGCCTGCCGGAGTATCGAATTGCAGCCGCTGCACGCCCGCCATGTCAGTCAGGCTGTGACGGATCTGTGCTTCTTCATTGGCACAATCCAGTGCAGGTATATGCAGCAGATACTGGTAACGCCCCTGAATCTGCGCACTCTGTTCGTCAACAACGGCGGTAGCATCCTGTCCGGTATGATGGCAACCGCAGCCACCACCCTGATGACGATGAGCACCATGGGAATGGCTGTGATCGTGATCGTGATCGTGATCGTGATCGTGATCGTGATCGTGATCGTGGCGATGTAAATCCATGCTCCCTCCTTGAAAGTCGGCATATCTGAAATTATCAACTGGGAGGAATTAAAAACCCTGTAGCTGCTACAGGGTCAAGCGATGAAATCAGAATGGATTTTCATCACGTCAGACGAAAGGGAACAACCAGAGAACGTCACCATGGGAAGACAACCAACCACTTCGCGGTCAGTGGAGGAATACAAGCCAGTGCTGGAATACAAGATAGGAGAGCTGGCCAGCCTGACCAGCTGCCCGGTAGAGACCATCCGTTACTACGAGAAGCAAGGATTGCTGCCTGCCGCCAGCCGCAATCAGGCAAACTACCGGGTCTATCAGGAGGGGCATCTCAAACGCTTGCAGTTCATTCTGCACTGTCGCGCACTGGATATGACACAGGAAGAAATCCGCCTGCTGGTCACCTTGCAGGACAAACCCGACAGCCCCTGTGAGCAGGTGGACGTTCTGCTGGACAACCACCTGCAGCATGTTGAAGCCCGCATTACCCAGTTACAGCATCTGCAGGAACAGTTGCGCCTGCTGCGCAGCCAGTGTGACAATCACGGCCCGGTCAGCCGTTGCGGTATTATCGAGGGCCTTGAGCGCCTGGATGTCAGTACCGATGACCTTCATCCTGACGACACCTGCAGCCACGTATATGGCAGCCACGGTTTATAACTCAGCCAGAATCGAGACCCCATGCAGCAGTCACCGCGCCCTTCTACGACCCAGCCAGACCACAGCCAGGACATCAGTGAGCTGGCTACCCGCCTGGGCTACTTCGGCCTGATTCCCTTTCTCGGCACGATTCTGATCACGCTGGTCGGAGTCAACATGCACTTCGCCTTTACGCTGTTTATAGGCTACAGCGTCGTCATTCTGTCTTTTCTGGGTGGCATTCACTGGGGGTGGATAATGCAGGGTGCTTTGCCTGCTGCTCATGTCCGGCTGAAGCTGGCGATGCTGCCAAGCCTGCTGGCCTGGGCGGCATTGCTGGTACCGTCACTGTGGGCAGTGCCGCTGTTGGGTCTGGCCTTTATTGGCTGGTGGGCGTACGAAAGTCCGTTGATTCGTGAACGCTGGTATCGTGATGTGCGCAAGCGACTGAGCTTTGTGGTACTGGCCTGCCATCTGATCTGGTTTCTGATGTTGTGGCGAGCGGCAACGGTGGCAGCAGCCTGATTCCCCATCGGCATCCCAACTCTGAAATCTGCACAAACGCTCCACCCGTTAAGGCTTTGCGGTCAAACATTTTTCCATTCGGTAGTTAACCAGTGTTTGCTCGCCACGCCGCAGGTGATTTTTGCTTAGCAGGGTAAAACCCTGCCCGGCAAAGAAGGACAGCGCCACTTCCGAGGCGTCAACGTACAGCCTGCCCAGTCCCTGCACCAAAGCGGCAGTCTCAAGAAAACGGTATAACGCCGTCATCACACCACAACGTTGCCAGTCAGGATGGACATAGGCGCAATCGATGTGACCGTCAGCATCCAGCTCGATAAATCCGATGGGCATCTCCTGGCAGACGGCCACCCATGGGCGTTTCCCGGCCAGTCGCTGCTGCCAGCGCTCATAATCAGGAGGCTGCGGCGCCCATGCAGCTTTCTCGGCGGCGGAGTAAACAGCGTCGTCAATATGCTGGACAGCCAGGGTAAAAAGATCCGCCAGCGTACTGGCCATGGACGCCTGATAGGCGACGATATGCCAGCGGGCGCGATTTACATTGCTGCTCTTGCCTGTCATTGGCCGCAGCACTTTTTGAATTTCTTGCCACTACCGCACGGGCATGGGTCATTGCGCCCGGCCTGACGACTCACGGCGGGAGGATTGATGACACCATCGACATAAAACCAGCATCCCTGCTCACGAACAAATCTGGAACGCTCATGCAACACCTTGAGAACATTGTTCTCACTGAAGAACGCACGAAACTCGACTTCGCCTGAATCCGCATGAGCGGAGCTGTTCAGCACCTGCAGACGTTGCCAGTCGGTATCCCGACGCGACAGCTCACTGGCACTCAGACCCTGCCGTTTACTGACATGCCAGGTATCCAGCAAATACTGACCCAGATTCCCCAGCGCGAACGCAGCATAACGTGAACGCATCAGCGCCTCAGGGGTGGTTGCGACCTGCCCTCCCCTATGTAGAGGCTGGCAGCATTGGTGATATAGACGGCCTGATCCACAGGGGCATGATGTCGAAGCTAAATCAGTCATCAGTGATGTCTTGTCAGAAGGTTAAAGGAAGGGAAATTGTACAGTGCTGCTAGCGCCAGCCGTTATTCACTGCTGTCCTCATTTCGATAAGGGAGATAGCTCAGTGCATCGGCATAGTAGCGATGAATAGCAGCTCGTTCCTGCAGCAGAAATTCTTCCACTGCCTCATGCAGGCCCGGTTGTAACAAGTGCCAGGATGAAGTGAGCTGAGGCTCGAAACCACGAATCAGCTTGTGCTCCCCCTGAGCGCCCGCATCAAAGTGCGCAAGACCTTCCGCAATACAGAGATCGATACCCTGATAGAAGCAGGTCTCGAAATGCAGCTTGTCATACTCATCCAGGCATCCCCAATAACGCCCGTACAGCGTATTGCCTCCGGTAAGAAAGAACGCAGCCGCCACTTCCTGCTCTCCGGCATAAGCCACTACCAGCCGGATGGATTCAGCCATGTGTTCAGCCAACTGTAGAAAAAATGCCAGACTGAGATAAGGTCGCTGACCGCGCTTGAGGTAGGTCGCCGCGTAAAACGTAAAGAACTGCCGCCACAAACGCTCATCGACCTCATCGCCATGAAAGGCCCTGAAGCTGATGCCCTGCGCGGTCACCTGGGCACGTTCCTTACGGAAGTTTTTACGCTTGCGTGAGGTACACACCGCCAGAAAGTCGTCGAAGCTGCTATAGCTGCGATTATGCCAGTGATACTGACACCCGAGTCGTAGTAACCAGCCCGACTCTTCCAGCTGCCGGTCAAAGGTGGGATGCGGGAATAATAAATGAGCACCCGACAGGCCATGCTGCAACACACTGGCCGTCACCACCTCAATCAGGCGCTGGGCATGGGCCGCCTCACGCGCAAGAATACGAGGCCCTGTGACCGGGCTGAAAGGGACCGCTGACAACAACTTGGGGTAGTAGCGTCCCCCTGCCCGTTCCCAGGCATCGGCCCACTGATAGTCAAATACGTATTCGCCACGGGAATGATGCTTCTCATAGAGGGGCATTGCCGCCACCAGTTGCCCCTCACTGCGTGCCACAAGGTGAGCCGGTATCCAGCCCGTCTGATCGCTGACCGCGCCGCTGACTTCAAGGGCGTGCAGAAACTCATGACGCAGAAAGGGGTAGTGATTCCCCAACAGGGCATTCCATTCCCCGGCATCAACATCGGCCATGGAAGAAACCGACTCAATGGTCACTGCCTTTACCTGTTGCCCTGTCACTTATACTGCTCCTGTATTACCAACAGACCATCTGCTACTGCATACTCAAAGGACAATCGCCCAGCGATAGATACGCTCACCCATCTTGCCCCACCCGCCCAAGCCCGGCAAAGTCGCCTTTGTGACGGCCGCAGTGTACTCACTGTCGATAAAAATACCTGCGCTCAGCAGGACTCTGTAACAAAACCGTCCGCATTTGGGTTGGATTATCTACCACCAAGGGCCATAGCAAATAAACACTAGGTTTCTGGAGGTTTTGGCCTCACAATGCACCCCGAATTCGATCGCGGACCTGACCGAGACATGAGTCAAAGCACGCCTCCCTGCTGATCGTTTTCAAGGTTCCGGACTATGGTCCTGCCTTCCCTCCGGAAACCGTACATTCACCTCTCATGCAAATGGCGCTGCACATGAAATTTCGCTTTCCTGTCGTCATCATCGACGAAGATTTTCGTTCTGAAAACATTTCCGGCTCCGGCATTCGCGATCTGGCCGATGCCATCAGTAAGGAAGGCCTGGAAGTCGTAGGACTGACCAGTTATGGGGATCTCACCGCCTTCGCCCAACAGGCGAGCCGGGCATCCTGTTTCATTCTCTCAATTGATGACGAAGAATTTGGCGATGGCAGTGTCGAAGCGGTTGATACTGCACTGGCATCCGTACGTGAGTTCATTACAGCGGTACGTCGCCGCAATACCGATATTCCGGTATTCCTGTACGGTGAAACCCGCACGTCACGTCATATCCCCAATGAAATTCTGCGCGAACTGCACGGCTTCATTCATATGTTTGAAGACACCGCCGAGTTCGTCGCCCGCCACATCATCCGTGAAGCCAACAAGTATCTGGAATCACTGGCACCGCCCTTCTTCCGTGCCCTGATGCATTACGCCAGCGACAGTTCCTATTCCTGGCACTGCCCGGGTCACTCAGGCGGTGTGGCATTCCTGAAAAGCCCGGTCGGCCAGATGTTCCACCAGTTCTTTGGTGAAAACATGCTGCGTGCTGACGTCTGTAACGCTGTAGAAGAGCTGGGCCAGCTGCTGGACCACACCGGCCCGGTTAACAAGAGCGAAAACAACGCTGCGCGCATTTTCGGCTGTGACCACCTGTTCTTTGTCACCAACGGTACCTCCACCTCCAACAAGGTGGTATGGCACTCTACCGTTGCGCCGGGCGACATCGTGGTCGTTGACCGCAACTGCCATAAGTCCATCCTGCACTCGATCATCATGACCGGCGCGATTCCGGTGTTTCTGATGCCGACCCGCAACCACTACGGCATCATCGGTCCGATTCCGAAGAGCGAGTTTGACCCGGAAACCATCCGTAAGAAGATTGAAGCCAATCCTTTTGCGCGCAACGCTACCAACAAGAAGCCACGTATTCTGACCATTACTCAGAGTACCTACGACGGCATTCTGTATAACGTTGAAGAAATCAAGGACATGCTGGGCTCGACCATCGACACCCTGCACTTTGATGAAGCCTGGCTGCCCCATGCGGCGTTCCATGATTTTTACCGCAACATGCATGCCATCGGCAGTGGTCGCCCACGCTCGGAAGAAACCCTGGTGTTCGCTACCCAGTCCACTCACAAGCTGCTGGCCGGTCTGTCTCAGGCCTCACAGATTCTGGTGCAGGACAGCAAGTCACGGAAGCTGGACACCCACCGCTTCAACGAATCCTACCTGATGCACTCCTCTACCAGCCCGCAGTACGCCATTATTGCGTCCTGCGACGTGGCTGCCGCCATGATGGAGCCGCCCGGCGGTACCGCACTGGTTGAAGAGTCCATTCTGGAAGCACTGGATTTCCGCCGCGCCATGCGCAAGGTGGACGCCGAGTACGGTGATGACTGGTGGTTCAGGGTCTGGGGACCGGAAACTCTGGCCGATGAAGGCATTGGTGACCGGGATGACTGGGTTATTCATACCAATGATACCTGGCATGGTTTCGGCCAGATCGATTCGGGCTTCAACATGCTTGATCCGATCAAGGCAACCATCATCAACCCCGGCCTGGATATGGACGGTAACTTCGATGAGATCGGTATTCCTGCTGCCATCGTCAGCAAGTACCTGGCCGAACACGGCATCATCATCGAGAAGACGGGGCTGTACTCCTTCTTCATCATGTTTACCATCGGTATCACCAAAGGCCGCTGGAACTCCATGGTCACCGAGCTTCAGCAGTTCAAGGACGATTACGACCAGAACCTGCCGCTGTGGCGCATCATGCCGGAGTTTGCCGCACAGAACCCGCAATACGAGAAAGTCGGCCTGCGCGATCTGTGTACCGACATCCACAACGTATACAAACAGTACGATCTGGCCAAGATCACCACTGAGATGTACCTGTCCAACATCGAACCGGCAATGACGCCTGCCGATGCCTGGGCAAAAATGGCACACCGTCAGATCGAGCGCGTCGCTATTGACGAGCTTGAAGGTCGGGTTACCGCCATGCTGGTAACACCTTACCCACCCGGCATCCCGCTGCTGATTCCTGGTGAGCGTTTCAACCGCACTATCGTCCGTTATCTGCAGTTTGTCCGTGATTTCAACTCCCGCTTCCCGGGCTTTGAGACTGACTGCCACGGCTTGGTGCGCGAGAAGATCAATGGTGTCGATACCTATTTTGTCGACGCTGTTATCGGTGCCTGATCAGGGCCACAGATACAATAAAGCACTCAGATACAACAAGGGGCACATCATGTGCCCCTTGTTGTATCTGACCGTCATAGTCTGGATGACCTGCAGCGCTGCCACTCTACCAGCAAGCGCAGAATGGCAGTTTAAACGAAATCATCGTCGTCAAAACCGCCCATATCGCCGTCATCATAGCCACCGAAATCAGCCTGATTGTCACTTAACCCACTCCCCCAATCATTCCCACCCTGATTGTAGGACGTGTCAGTCCAGCCATTCTGATACTCGCCCCCACTATCCAGACCCGTGGTTGTCGTACCGGGCGCCTCATTATAGATATTGACGATCTCTTCCGTTGGTGCCGCACCACCTGCCAGCCCACCGAGACCACTGTGATGACTGAACAGGCTGCTGATGCTCTCTGCCAGCAAGACACCGCCCGCGACACCCGCCGCCGTCTGCAATGCCCCTCCAAGAAAGCCTCGACCAGCGTTTGCCGCGGGCGCTGTCTGCGCCTGCTGGAAGGCAGGATTAGGAGCATAGCCCTGACCTGCCTGAGGCGGGTAGGCGTTGGCCTGCGCAGGAGCAGCCCCTACAGGGCGCCCCCACTGGCTTGCCTGAGGTGAAGCATTATTCTGCTGTCCCCAGCTGGTATCGTTCGGCCGTGACTGAGACTGCCCGCCCCCCAGTCCAAACAAACTGGACAGAAATCCGCCCTGGCTGCCAGCGCTCTGGCTTCGAGCAGAAGCCTGCGCCAGCTGCTGATTTAACTGGCGATTCTGCTCTTCCAGGCCTTTGACCTGTTGCTCCATACGCTTGAGTGCTTCTTCCTGCACGAGCAGCACCTGAGCCATGTAATAACCCGCATTCCCCTGCTCACTCAGGTGACTACTGATGACCTTCTCGGCCTCCTCATCGCGCACGGGTGATTGCTGCGCCGCCTGTTTAAGACGTGAAAACAAGCCATCGATCAATTGACGTTCGTCGTTATTCATACTGCGATCACCTCTTCCGGGCTCAATCAGGTATTGGCCATGATAACTGACCAAAATAGACCTTCTTTAGATGGAGACGTTCCAGCCGATTTGGGTTTCCAAATGCTTCCTTGCGCTTCAAACAACGCCTTATACATGGCACAACGCTGAAGGTTGAAGAAAGAAAACTGCGCGCCCTACTCGAAACTCGCCTCTATTGACCCCACCTTCAGGCGATTGACCAATCCTCAGGAAGACAAAGGATCACATCGTGTTGCGACAGATACCGACCAATGTCATTACAGGCTTTCTTGGCTCCGGCAAGACGACACTGATCAACCAGCTACTGGCAAGCAAGCCGGAAAATGAACGCTGGGCCATTCTGGTCAACGAGTTCGGACAGATTGGGGTCGATCAGGCGGCATTTGCTGCAGAGAATGGCATTTTCATCAAAGAGATGGCCGGGGGGTGCATGTGCTGCGCCCTCGGCCCCAGCTTGCAGGTCGGCTTAGCTGCACTATTGCGTCAGTCCAGGCCCGACCGCCTGCTGATTGAGCCAACCGGCCTGGGTCATCCTGAAGGCATCATTGACACCCTGCAGTCAGAAGCATTCCGCCAGGCGCTGGATGTGCGGGCCACGATTTGCCTGCTGGACCCACGCAACCTGCAGCGGCCCGACGTGCTGGCCAACCCAACCTTTCAGGACCAGCTGAGCCTTGCTGACGTGATCGTCGTCAGTAAATGTGATATCGCTGCAACTGACCTGATCAAGCTGGCCGAAGCCAGCAGCCTGAACATGTACCCTCCCAAACAAGCCGTGGTGCAGGCACATGCAGGCCATATCGACCCGAACCTGCTCGATGTTGTGCGCGCTGGTACTCCACAGCGTCCCTTTACTCCCAGCGGCGCTCCTGAACTTCAGGAAATACTGGAAGGCACTACTACTGAAAACAGTAACACAGCATTTACCAGCGCTTCCGAAGGTCTCTTTACTGCCGTAACGGAGCCACTCGCAGGCTCAAAGCTCACCCCCGTTGTGGAGCATCCTCATCCCGGCAAGCCAATTCGCCGCAGCGGCAGCAATGGGGACTTCAGCAGCGTCGGCTGGCAGTTTCATCGCGATGACGTATTCGATTACACAAAACTGGAGCCTGTGCTGACAGCCATTACGTCGGCCATCAGAGTAAAAGGCGTATTTCGCATTGGCGACGCCTGGCTGCTGTTCAATCAGGTACTGGGGGAGTTTGACTACCACCGTCTGGCCTGGCGTCGCGACTCAAGACTGGAAATCATCAGCCAGCAGCCACTGGACTGGGATAGCATCGAGCAACAGGTCATCGCCTGCATCGAGCATTAACAGGTCGTTGAAAAGCTATCTGCGTTGCCGAATACCGCGTCAAAAACAGGCTCAAAATGCTCATTTAGTTCACTAAACTCCGCTTTTTCGCCTGTTTCTTGTGCCCTCGGGGTATTTCCTTGTCTCGGCTGCCTCGATAACGTTTTTCAACAGCCTGTTAAGGGCACACTGACGACTGCCTGTGTGGCAGTCGTCAAATCAAAAGGTGTAGATCAACTTTTCGCTATAGCCGGTGCCAGAATCCACTCGGCACTGTCATTCCAGACGTCCATGCGCACAATCTTGCCGCCAGCCACCTCATAACGATCCACGTAACGGTTACCAGAAAAGCTGCGCCCGTCCGGCCACTCGCCATAAAGCGTGCCTGTCGCATATACAACGACCACGCTCTCTTTTTCCATGCAGTCAAAATCCCCCAGCAGTTTCTTCACCCACCGGTAACGGCTGGCATTGAAAGTGGTTATTTCAGTTGCACTTGCCATTGCCCTGCCACCGGTGAACGTAATTACAACCCCGTCCGCCATATAGCTGGCCGCCTTGACCGGGTCTGGCGCCATGGAAGCCGCCAAAAAATCTCTAACTATGTCTATGGCTGTTTGCGCAGACGGCATAAGCATTTTCTCCTGCTGTAAGGTTCACTGAGAAATCAGGCAGAGAAATTGCTAGCAATTTGGAAGCCATTGTTAGCAAAAAATACCGTTTTGCTAACAACTTACCTCAGCGACAGTCTCGCTTTACCGATTCACAACAGAGGTCACACCCGATGTCATTGACACACTTGAGCAACTTGCGCCTTCTGGATCATCCAGACATCACCTCTGAACTGTGGATAGAAGATGGCTATTTTGTTGAGCCTCCGACCGACGCCCTGAGATCAGATACAGAGATTGAGCACAGGGACATGGATAATGCGCTGATTCTGCCCGGCTTGATCGAAACCCATATCCATCTGGACAAAGCCTGCATCATGGATCGCTGCCATTTGCAGCACGGTACGCTCGAAGAAGCCATTGCTCTGACCAGTAAGGCCAAACAAGGCTTCAGTGAGGTAGATATTTATCAACGTGGTGCACACGTCATTGAGCGTGCCATCACACAGGGCACCACCCACATGCGAACCCATGTTGAAATAGATCCAGGTATCGGCCTCAAAGGCTTCGAGGCCATTCGACGGCTGCAAGCCGATTACGCATGGGCAGTGACCCTGCAAATTTGTGTCTTTCCGCAGGAAGGAATGCTCAACAAGCCGGGAACGGAAACGCTGCTCATAGAATGCCTGCAACAGGGCGCGGAGGTACTTGGCGGCTGCCCCTACACAGATAGCGACCCAACGGGCCAGATTGAGCGGCTGTTTGCGTTAGCCCATCAATACGATCGCGATCTGGACTTTCATCTCGACTTTGACCTGATGGATGATCTGACGAATCTGGAAAAGGTCATAGAGCAAACGCATCACTATGGCTGGCACGGAAGAGTGACCTTAGGCCATGTCACCCGGTTGTCGGCAGTCTCCCATACAGACTTGCTTGGTACAGCGAAGAAGCTGGCTACGGCAGGTATTCAGCTTACCTGCCTTCCCGCAACGGATCTGTTCCTGATGGGCAGGCAATACGATCACCTGATACCACGGGGAGTAAGCCCGATCCATATTCTTCAGCAACAGGGAATGTGCTGCTCACTCTCAACCAACAATGTCCGTAATCCGTTTACCCCTTTGGGCGATGCTTCGCTACTCCGTATCGCTAATCTCTATGCCAACATTGCTCAGCTGGGAACAGATAAACAGCTGGAGCAATGCCTGCACTGGATCACCAAACACTCGGCGCAACTCCTGCGACTGGAAAACTATGGTTTACACCCTGGCTGTAGAGCAGACTTTATCGTGATGGACAGTACAGATGGGCCGCAGACTATAGCGGAAATACGTCCCCCTCTGATGGGATTCAAGAGTGGCAAACAGACATTCTGCCGGCCAGCGGCAACGCTGCTCAAACCGGCGAAACAGCAATCAGACGCCTGAAGCTTTTAGCAGCGCAGCGACTACTCCCAATGGCAGAACACATAATACGAACGATGCCATTACGGCAGATATGACCTGCTGAATTTAGGAATTGATCTAAAGTACCGCAGCGCTTATGCCTATACTAACTCACTCATGGCATACAAACTGGTAACTTCAGGACCTGACGACCAGACAATACCGTGACCAGTCAGGCTCCGTTTCAGGTGCGACCTGCCTCAGTTGAAAGCAAAGCTGAAAGACAGAACAAACGGACTGTTCTACAACTAATTATCGAGCTCTGTCCGTCCACCCAGTAAGCTTACAAGCCGCGAAAACACTCGACCCCGTCGTACTGGAGCATAGTCTGGTCGCTTCTGGATACCGGTTGAAACGAGCAGAAGTGATCATCAATAAATGGCACATTAACAGCGACAAAATGTCGCATGGCTGCTATACTGCGGCCCGCTCGACGCTGGTATGAATCGACCTGATTCATGTCACAGCATCAAAAAGAATTCAGGTTACCGCCCTGTTAGCACGACAGTGTAGTGGCCGAAGAACAAATGAAGCACAGAGTTAGTACGTGAACCGCGGAATCAGGATAACTTAAGGATAGAAGTTGCAGATACGGAGGTAACTCTCCCACCACGGCCAGCACATGCAGTAACATGGCGCCCCCTGTGACAGGGTCAGCGCTCGGCTGAGCACTGACCTTTGTGGAAGAAGTCCAAACGCTGCATTCGTCCATGATTTATCAATGATTCAGATCAATACATCATACTTTTCAGAACAGACACCTCTGCTAATCGCGAAGTGTTCAGTTAAGGTATGTGACCCCGCGGCAGTACGCCTGTAGCTATCAAGAATCTGTGATCCCCTTTCCCTTTCTGACATTACATTTGTGAGGTAATGAGGCTGTGAGATGAAAAAAAAAACCTGTCTAAGTTTGATGAAGGCGTCTGGCCTGCTCGCTGCACTGTTCCTAAGTGGCTGCGACGACTGGGTGCTGATGGATCCCAAGGGGCCGATAGGCCAAAGCGGTAAATCGCTGATTCTTACTGCCACATGGCTGATGCTAATCGTGGTTGTCCCGGTCATTATCATGACCCTCGTTTTTGCCTGGAAATATCGCGCTTCCAACAAGAACGCCACTTACGCTCCCAAATGGGCACACTCCCACGCCATTGAAGTGGTAGTCTGGTTCATTCCTTGCGTCATCATCGGCGTTCTGGCGTTGATCACCTGGAAAACCACCCACGAACTGGACCCCTACAAGCCTCTTGAATCTGAAGTGAAGCCACTTCACGTTCAGGTAGTCGCTCTGGACTGGAAATGGTTGTTCATCTACCCCGAGCAGAACATTGCCTCAGTCAACGAACTGGCTATCCCCACCGGAACACCAATTGCGTTTGACATCACTTCTGCCTCGGTAATGAACGCTTTCTTCATTCCACAGCTGGGTAGCCAGATTTATGCCATGGCGGGCATGAACACCAAACTGCACCTGCTGGCTGACGAACCCGGTACTTACATGGGTATGTCTGCCAACTACAGCGGCAGCGGTTTCTCTGGCATGAAATTCGACACTCTGGCCATGTCCACTACGGACTTCAATGCCTGGGTAGAGAAGGTCAAAGCCGCACCTCAGCCTCTTGAGAAAGAACAGTACACCGAGCTGGTCAAGCCCAGCGAAGCCAACCCTGTTGCACACTTCTCATCCGTAGAATCCAATCTGTATCAGTCCATCCTGAACAGTTATGGCTCTTACTGCCAATCTCCTTCTGCGACTGCACTGAACTCTCACGAAGCCCTGAACAGCAAGGCCGGTGATGAAGCTCAGCAAGTCAGCATGAACGTGGCTTCTGAGGAATAACAATGTTTGGAAAATTAACGCTAGACTCGTTTCCCTTCCATGAGCCGATTATCGTCGTTACTGTAAGTATCATTCTGCTCGCCGGCCTTGCCGTCGTTGCCGGTCTGACCTACTTCCAGAAATGGGGCTACCTGTGGTCCGAGTGGCTGACTTCTGTCGACCACAAAAAAATCGGTGTCATGTACATCTTCGTTGCCATGCTGATGCTGGTGCGCGGCTTTGCCGATGCCATCATGATGCGTACCCAGCTCGCCCTTGCCGATGCAGGTAGCGCGGGCTACTTACCTCCTGAGCACTATGACCAGATCTTCACCGCTCACGGTGTGATCATGATCATCTTTATGGCCATGCCATTCATGATCGGTCTGTTCAACATTGTCGTTCCCCTGCAGATCGGTGCTCGTGACGTTGCCTTCCCTTTCCTGAACTCTGTCAGCTTCTGGCTGTTCGTAGTAGGTGTGGTGCTGATCAACCTGTCTCTGGGTATCGGCGAGTTCGCACGCACCGGCTGGCTGGCTTACCCGCCACTATCGGAGGCGACGTACAGCCCTGGCGTAGGTGTTGACTACTACATCTGGGCACTACAGATATCCGGTATCGGTACTACCCTGACAGGTGTTAACTTCTTCGTGACCATCATGAAGATGCGCGCTCCTGGCATGCGCCTGATGCAGATGCCTGTCTTCACTTGGACTGCACTGTGCTCCAACATCATCATCATGGGCGCTTTCCCCATGCTGACTGTTGCTCTGGCTCTGCTGACTTTTGACCGCTACCTGGGCATGCACTTCTTCACCAACACCGCTGGTGGAGACCCCATGCTGTACGTCAACCTGATCTGGGCCTGGGGTCACCCCGAGGTATACATCCTGATTCTGCCGGCTTTCGGCGTGTTCTCAGAAGTAACAGCCACTTTCTCGACCAAGCGTCTGTTTGCCTATAGCTCAATGGTATACGCAACTGCGGCCATTGCCGTACTGTCCTTCGTCGTCTGGCTGCACCACTTCTTTACCATGGGCTCTGGCGCTAACGTCAACGCCTTCTTCGGTATTGCCACCATGATCATTGCCATCCCGACCGGGGTGAAGATTTTCAACTGGCTATTTACCATGTACCGTGGCCGCGTGCAGTTCAATGCTCCCATTCTCTGGACCATTGGCTTCATGATCACCTTCTCTATCGGTGGTATGACCGGCGTACTGCTGGCCGTCCCTGGTGCAGACTTCCTGCTGCATAACAGCCTGTTCCTGATCGCTCACTTCCACAACGTAATTATCGGTGGCGTGGTGTTCGGTTACCTGGCTGGTTTTGGCTACTGGTTCCCGAAAGTATTCGGCTTCACCCTGAACGACAAATGGGGCCGCCGTGCATTCTGGGGCTGGCTGGTAGGTTTCTATGTAGCCTTCGTACCTCTGTACATCCTGGGCTTCATGGGCATGACCCGTCGCCTGAACCACTATGACAACCCAGCCTGGCACCCATATCTGGTAGTCGCGGCTATCGGTGCGTTCATCATTCTGGGCGGCATCCTGTGCCAGTTCATCCAGCTGTACGTCAGTATCCGTGACCGCAAGGACAACATGGATGTTACTGGTGACCCCTGGAATGCACGCACACTGGAATGGTCCATCTCCTCTCCACCCCCCTTCTACAACTTCGCGCATATGCCGAACGTAGAAGACCTGGATGCCCACTGGGACAACAAAGAGAAAGGTATTGCCTACAAGCGCCCTGCTTCTTTTGAGAAGATCCACATGCCGAAGAACGCAGCTGCTGGTGTCATCATCGGCCTGTTCTCTGTAGGCCTTGGCTTTGGCTTGATCTGGTACATCTGGTGGATGGTAATCCTCAGTGCCGCCGGCATTCTGGCCACCATGATTGTTCGTGCGTTCAACGAAGATGTTGACTATTACGTTCAGGTAGACGAAGTGGCACGCATTGAAAACGCGCATCACGACGTGCTTGAGAAAAACGCATCTAGCCACCCCTTCGTAACCCAGGTGTAACCCATGTCCACTGAAGCACTACATCACGCCCATGATGATCATGGGCACCACGATGCCGGAGCAACAAAGGTCTTCGGTTTCTGGATCTACATAATGACTGACTGCATTATCTTTGCGACCCTGTTCGCAACGTATGCAGTCCTTCACAACAACATTGCCACCGGCCCAAGCGGCAAGGAA